>OZ244943.1:652777-979166 GCA_965222305.1 Reichenbachiella sp. | reverse complement strand
AGATTGATACTCCGCAGCCTAGTCCGGCTGGCTCTGTTACTGCCAAAGTTGGATTAACGGATGTAGAGATTACCTATTACCGTCCGCAGATGAAAGGTCGAAAGATCTTTGGATCCGGAGACGATTTTCTGCTACAATACGGCGTAATGTGGCGAGCCGGTGCCAACCAGGGCACTGTCGTAAAATTCAGCACTGATGTAAAATTCGGAGGCACCGATGTGAAAGCCGGAGAATATAAACTACTGGCTAAACCCGGAAAAGACGAATGGACGGTAGTCCTTGACTCTGATCTGTCGGTAGGTGGTGATGTATCGAAGTACAGCGAGGACAGCGCCGAGGCTGTAGCCAAAGTAAAGCCCTTGAAACTTGGATCAGCAGTCGGCACTCTAACGTACAATGTTTCTGACCTGACAGAAGACGGTACCGGTGCCAGCATAGAATTGGCCTGGGAAAATACTTCTGTAAAAGTTCCAATCACCGTCGCCTTTGATGAAATCGTAATGAAGTCGATTGAGGAGAACACAAAGGTGAATGCTGGAAATTATAGAGCGGCGGCTGCCTATTACGTTTCGAGCGGAAGAGATCTCGATCAGGCTATCAAATGGTTTGACATGTACCTTGCGGAAGGAAACAACGGATCACACTTCTGGGTTTTGCACCAAAAAGCACAGGCACAGGCTAAAAAGGGAGACAAAAAAGGAGCCATCAAAACTGCACAGCTTTCGATAGAAAAAGCTAAGGCATGGCCTGATGGTGATTTTGGCTATGTGAAAAGAAATGAGGACTTTATAGCAGGATTGAAATAAATCTAGTTAACTCATAATATGAAAGCGAGGCCTTCGGTCTCGCTTTTTTCATGTCCAAAAAATCATCACAAAAAGTCGTAAATGAGGCTTTTTAGACTAAATTCGAAAATCGACATCATATTTTCGAATGACAAAATTGCCCTTTCTGACACTCCTGTTGTCATGTACCTTTTTCCTGACAAACGCACAGCTAAGGATCGATAAGGTAGTACCCCCCTCCTTCAATTCCGCAGCATTGATCAAATACTGTGACCACCCGGTCGGCGTTTCCTATGGCATCCCAAAAATTAAATTCCCGGTTAGAACCCTTATCAACGAGGATCTGTTCGTGCCAATTAGTTTAAACTACCATGCGATCGGTATCAAAGTAGAGGAAGAAGCCACATGGGCCGGACTTGGTTGGTACCTGGATGCCGGAGGAGTCATCACGCGGATCATTCGTGGAGAAAATGACCTGGGCGTGGTAGACGAAAAGGACAACTCCAGTGCACATGGATACCCATTTGAACATATCAAACCCTGCCTGGAGGACTGCTCCGACAATGAGAATGACGAATTTCACCAAAAGGTCTGTGCGGCGGAAATAGATTCCGATCCCGACATCTTCTTTTTCAACATTCTCGGCATGAAGGGCAAGTTCATTCTTACACCTGACCATAAGACCGACCAGGAAAGCATTGATATCGAACTCATCGCTCCCAGAAAAATGACAGCCCGTTTCTTCCTGGCAGACAACCACTGGGAAGTGATCGAAGAACGGGGCTTTCGATACGTTTTTAAAACTAGAGAGGTGTCAACCAATCACAACTACTACCTAGACTATAAGTTTGAATCACATGAAGCTCAGTTTGATCACCAGACACACGTAGCGACCACTTCCTGGTACCTGGATGAAGTGACCTCTCCTAAAGGAGCTACGGCCTATTTCAAATACGACTTGGGCATAGACGGACTCTCTCCCTACTATAGCGAGGGCACCTACCAAAAGATGAACATCAACGACCAGGATCTCTGGGACGTACATTATTCCTCATATTGCTTTCCGGAAAACATTGAGAACGTGCAGGTCAACTCCCTGAATATCCATCGGGATGTTTATCTCAAATCTGTCTCTTGCGGTGAATATACCGTAGAATTTAGCAAAAGTGAACAAAAGGGCATCAGATCGGCCAGCGGCCATAGCAGCCGTGTACACCCCAAGATGGTAGCCGGATACGACCGCCAGCAACTGGATCGCATCGAAGTGAAAAAGATCGGCAAAGTAGAAGCTTCAACCGATCTCTACTATTCTTTTTTTAAAACCAATCAGGAGGGCGAGCTGCCTTATGTACATCAGCGACTCAAGCTGGACAGCATGAAGATCATCACTCCTACCCGTACAAAATCTATGGTGTTTGAGTATCATCAGCTTCACGGCCTTCCCTCAAAAGAAAGTCATGCACGGGACCTTTGGGGATACTACAACGGAGAAGAAGATCCTAAGAACATCACGCCCTCGGACTACTACAACTACAGCCAACCGGAAAAACTGCTACAGGAAGTAAGTAAGTCCAAGCACTATTCCCTTTCCCACATCAAAGAAGGAGTTCTTAATAAAATCCGCTACGATGGTGGGCGCACAACAGAGTACTTCTATGATCACCAGGAGTTTAATACTGTAAGTGACGAGATCGCCAGTCATTTTGGGGAGAGAATGAAGGACAGCAACTTCAGTCATCATATGGAGCCTTTCTTGTCTGGAGGGCTCAGAATCAAAGAGATCCGGGAGCACTTCCCCAAAAAAGACCTATATAAGGACTTTATCTATACAGTGAATAAGGTCGAAGGAGGTCAGTTGATTATTTCGCATTACAGCCACGACCATCATGGCTATGGACACCATACTTCTGGTAATCATACAATCAAGTATGAGAAAGTGAAAATTAAGGCAGGTGTGCTTTTCAATGGCAGAAAATTCTAATATCCATCAAAACATGAAAAATACAGTTACCATATTATTGATACTAGGCATTGTACAATCCACTATTGGTCAGGAAATCACCAGCCAGTTTTTTGATCCCAGGGATGGTCAGGAGTACGAAACTGTCATTATGGAGCTTACAACAAAAGAAGGTGTTACATCCACCCAGGAATGGATGACGACCAACCTCAACTACGCTTCTGAAAACTCCTACTGCTACAACAACTATCAGCAATACTGCGATGCTTTTGGCAGGTTGTACCCATGGAAAGCTGCATTGGAGGCATGCCCTGAGGGTTGGCATATGACTCGCAACATAGAATGGGAAATGGTCATGGAGAAGTACGGAGGCATCAAAGAGTCTGGCCCTGCTCTAAAGGATGGAGGAGAAAGTGGAATTAACCTTCAGTCTGCTGGCTTTGGAGAGCCCAATGGGACATACATCGATGTAGGCGTTGACGGATACTACTGGAAGCAGGTGAAAGCCGGATCGATGGTACCCGGAACTATCACGGTACACTCAGGGGTAAACTACCTGACGGACGATGATGTGGACGCGTCCCACTTCAACAGCATCAGGTGCGTCAAAGACTATTAACTGCATTAGGCTAGTCAGGATTTATGGATATCTTTAGCATATCCATCAAAATCCTTTGCCATGTCCCTACAATCCAATAACCGCCGAAAGTTTATCAAAGACATTTCTATCGCTGCAGGTACTGCAGCCATGATCTCTCCTTTTTCACTGATTAGTTCACCTTCAAAACCCTTTGCGGGAAAGGAGAAGCTTGGTGTAGCTTTAGTGGGTCTTGGAAACTATAGCAGATCCATGTTGGGCCCTGCGCTAAAGGAAACCGATAATTGTTACCTCTCAGCAATAGTCACAGGCACACCCGAAAAGGCAGAGAGCTGGTCAAAGGAGTACAACATCAAGCAAAAGAACATCTACAACTACGACAACTACGATGAGATCGTCAACAACGACGATATCGACATAGTATACGTCGTACTCCCCAACAGCATGCACGCTGAGTTTACTATAAGAGCCTTAAATGCCGGTAAGCATGTAATCTGCGAAAAGCCTTTTGCACTAAACGCGGCGGAGTGCCGTCAAATGATCGATGCGGCAAAAAAAGCCAAACGAAAGTTGGCGGTGGGTTATCGCATGCACTACGACCCTTACTTTGTAGATGTGAAGCGAATGGCCCAGAATGAAGAAATGGGACCGGTCAACTACCTCGAAGGAGCCCTGGCGTATTCTTACACTCCGAGGGCGGGTAGCTGGAAACTAAAAAAATCCATGGGCGGTGGATCCCTGTACAACCTGGGCGTCTACCCCATCCAGGGTGTACGTCACGCCAAAGGCAGCATGCCCGCCTACGTATCTGCCCAGGCCATGACCAAGCGAAAAGACCTCTTTACCGAAATACCGGAGATGTTTACCTGGCAATTTGAATGGGACGACGGAACCCTTGCCAGTTGCTATACCGGACCCAATGCTCGTCTTGATCGACTATATATTGGCTGTACAGATGGCTGGATCAATAATGAACCCTCCTACGGATATTCCGGGCAGGCAGTCACAACCTCAAACGGCGGATCTCTGGATTATCCCCAGGTCTTTCAGCAAAAGCTACAGATTGAAGCGTTCGGCAGGCATGTAACGGATAACGAGGAGCTACTCGTTGATGGAGATGAAGGGCTAAAAGATGCATTGATTATTGATGCGATTCATGAATCAATCAGAACTGGCCAAAAAGCCAGGATTGGTTAGATACAAAAATCGGCAGTGACATTAGTCTAGTCCTCAAGAGTGCCCAAGCGATCACAAACTTGAAATGCCAGGCTAAACATCTACTGTTTAGCGTTTACAATTGTTTTCATCGGTAAATAGCCTAACTTCGCGGTTCATTTAACGCAAGGATAGAATGATTTCAGCACAGAATGTCTCTCTTCAATACGGTAAACGAGTACTTTTTGACGAAGTAAACATCAAGTTTACCCCTGGCAATTGCTATGGCATTATCGGCGCCAATGGTGCTGGAAAGTCTACATTTCTAAAGATCCTTTCTGGAGAAATCGCTCCTAACTCCGGACAAGTGGTGATCGAGCCTGGGAAGCGAATGGCCGTTTTGAAACAGAACCACTTTGAATATGACGAGTTTTCAGTGTTGGATACTGTCATGATGGGTCATACCGAGCTCTGGAGCATCATGAAGGAAAAAGATGCGATCTATGCCAATCCTGATTTTTCAGAAGAGGACGGCCATAGGGCTTCTGAGCTTGAAGCGCAGTTTGCCGATATGGATGGTTGGAATGCTGAGTCTGATGCCGCAGCTCTGTTGAGTGGATTGGGTATCACCGAAGACAAGCATTACTCGCTTGTCAAAGACCTAAGCGGTACTGAAAAAGTAAGAATCCTGTTGGCACAAGCCCTTTTCGGAAACCCTGACATCCTGATCCTCGATGAACCTACCAACGACCTGGACATTCAAACCATATCGTGGCTGGAGGACTATCTTCTTGATTTCAAAAACACTCTGATCGTAGTATCCCACGACAGGCACTTCTTAGATACCGTTTGTACGCATACAGCCGATATTGACTTTGGTGCCATCAAGGTATTCACCGGAAATTACACCTTCTGGTACGAGTCCAGCCAGTTGGCGCTCAACCAAAGACAATCTGCCAACAAAAAAGCCGAAGAAAAGAAAAAGGAACTGGAAGAGTTCATCGCGCGATTCAGTGCCAATGCCGCCAAATCCAAGCAAGCGACCAGCAGAAAGAAATTGCTCGACAAAATCAATTTGGAGGAAATCCAGCCTTCAAGCAGAAAGTATCCTGCAATCATCTTTACACAGGGACGAGAAGCGGGTGATCAGATTTTGGAAGTAAAAGGACTTTCCAAAAAGCTGGGAAATAATTTCCTATTCAAAGATGTTGACCTGTTTGTAAATAAAGGAGACAAGATTGCCGTTGTTGGTGACGATAGTTTGGCGATTACCTCATTCTTCCAGACCTTGATGGGTGAACAAGAAGCAGATGGTGGCTCCTTCAAATTTGGCCAAACCATCACCAATACCTACTTGCCCAACGAAAACTCCGAATATTTTAAATCCAACGACAACCTGATTGACTGGCTGAGACAGTACTCGCCAGGCGAAAAGGACGAAGTGTACATCCGAGGATTTCTGGGTAAAATGCTGTTTTCAGGGCAAGAGTCACTCAAACAATGCAATGTACTTTCCGGAGGTGAGAAGGTTCGATGCATGGTCTCAAGAATGATGCTGCAAGAAGCAAACCTGTTGATTCTGGATGAACCTACGAACCACCTCGACCTGGAGTCAATTACCGCGTTTAACAACGCCTTGATCAACTTCCCGGGTACGGTTTTGTTCACTTCGCATGACCATACTTTCACCCAGACTATTGCCAATCGGGTCTTAGAAATCGGCCCTAGCGGTTTTGTGGATACTTTAGGGACGTACGATGATTATCTGGAGAAGAAGCAGCTGGCTGTTACATAGGCTTCATTTAAAATTCAATTTCAGAAAAAGGGCAAGGATACGGCTAGCTAGATTTTTTGTTTTCTTGGCTTAGTTTCATCTCTTAAATCAATGGGAACGATTCAACCTTTCGGATTTAATCCGGCATTGAATCAATTCCGTCCCGATAGCTATCGGGAAGAAATTCAGCGCAATGATCATTAATATTAAATCCACTGTTTGATCCCGAGAGCGTAGCGATTCGGGTGAGTTTGGATTTATTAAGTGAACGAAGCTGAATTTTAGGAATTTATTCACAGCCTTGGGTTTTTTGCTTCGTTTTTGGGCTAAGCCAAAAATGAAGAGCCCGTCCGGCTCAGAGGACATAAAGGAACGAGCTATTTAGGTCTTATAACTTAAAGTAGTCGCAATAAACTCTTTCCAATCTTCCAACCTGGATTCTTTCAATACCCTTGGGAACTTGGTCTGGCCTCCGGCCTTGCCATGTTCTTTGAGCCAATCGTAAAACAGATGTGATGGCAGTACTTCGATAAAGATATCCTTGATCGCCTCCAAGCGCTCCACGGCATAGTCGTCATTTACCTGACAAAGCATTTCATCCAGTTTTTGCTTAAGAGATTCATGATCCACTTTGTCGTCAGTACCGATGTACCATCTATGAGCAAACATCGATTCGTACTTTTCACCACTGACGGTAAACTCCTTGATTTCAATACCCAGTTCTTCTTCCACCAGCTCCACCGCCCGGTTCATGTTGTCCATAGACAGGTGCTCACCACAGAGGCTTAAGAAATGCTTGGTGCGACCTGTTATGACCAGTTCGCAACGATCCAGCGAAGTAAACCGAATCACATCCCCTATCAGGTACCGCCAGGCACCCGCTACGGTACTCAGCAGAAGCGCATATTCAGTCCCCTCTTCTACTTCATCTACTTTGAACACTTCAGCATCCGGTCTGACGTTTCCGTCTTCATCAAAATTCTGACTTGTGAAAGGCACGAACTCATAAAAAATGCCATTGTTAAGTACAAGCTTCATCCCCTCGTTTACTCTATCCTGAAAGGCTACAAACCCCTCGGATGCCAGGTACGTCTCAAGGTAGATCAGTGGCTTATCGAGCAGTTTCTCAAAGCCCTTTTTATAGGGTTTGAACGACACGCCACCATGCACAAATATCTTCAAGCTGGGCCATAGGTCATGAATGGTCTTGAGTTGGTAGTGATCAATGATTTTTTCGATTAGAATCTGTATCCAGGCCGGTACTCCTACAATAATGCCAATGTCCCATTTCTCGGCCTTCAGCACCATTTCCTGCAACTTCTGATCCCAACTCGGAGCCTTGGAGATCTTCTTTCCGGGCTTGTAAAAATGCTGAAACCAAAAAGGAATCTGGCCTGTGGTGATTCCGCTAAGATCGCCCTCAAAATACTTCCCGTTGTATTTCAAATCGGTGGAGCCACCCACCATCAAAATGCCTTTTTCAAAAAAAGAGGGTTTCAAATCCAACTTTGAGAGACACATCAGTTGCCTGGTACTGGTTCTTTGGATAGACCGGATCATGTCCTTGGTCACGGGTATGTACTTTGACGAGGCTGCCGAGGTGCCCGAGCTAAGGGCATAATACTTCACCTTTCCCGGCCAGCAAACATCCTTGATTCCATCCCTGGCTTGCGACCACCATTGGTCACTGATAGACTCATACGTATGAATCGGCACATTGCTTTTGAAGTAGTCGTAGTAATTGCCTTTATCCGGATCTTTGAAATGGTTGAGAATGGATTTGAAATAATGATACCGCCCAAAGAACGTGTTTCGAGCATGGATGAGGAGTTTTTTGAGTTCCTGCTTCTGCAGATCGGCAGGAGAAGAATAGTGCTGCTCCAGTGTCTCCCGGAGCTCCATTCCCTTTTTGAGCAGTGAGCCTAATATCGCCATGAGGTCGGTTCAGGTTTGTTGTGTAAACGTAAAACAATTTCGACAATCTTAAGTTTCCTCAATGTTAGATATTTGGTTATCGGGTGTTACGATTTAGGTTTGCACTAAGTATCACACGGATAAAATTCGCTCGACCTATGTCCATCAATGTTGCCAAAAACCTCGAATCGCTAAAAGAGACGCTCCCTTCCCATGTCACCCTGGTGGCCGTCAGCAAGACCAAACCCAATGAGATGATCATGGAGGCGTACAATGCAGGACAACGAATTTTCGGAGAAAACAAAGTGCAGGACCTGGTAGAAAAATACGAAACCCTACCCAAGGACATTGAATGGCACATGATCGGCCACCTCCAGTCCAACAAGGTCAAGTACATCGCTCCTTTTGTGCATCTGATCCATGGTGTCGATTCGCTCAAGCTGCTCAAGGTGATCAATAAAGAAGGAGTTAAAAATGATAGAATCATCCCCTGCCTCCTTCAGATCCACATCGCACAGGAAGAAAGCAAGTTCGGGTTCAGCGAGGCAGAAGTAAAGGGACTACTCGAAAGTGGAGCCCTCACCGAACTCCAAAACATCAAGATCATCGGACTCATGGGCATGGCCACCAACACGGAGGATGATAGCCAGGTAGCCAGGGAATTCACCGGACTCAAATCCCTTTTCCATGAAATCTCAAATTTCAAATCTTCTAATCTGGAATTCACCGAGGTGTCCATGGGCATGAGCGGGGACTACAAAACCGCCATTGAAAATGGGAGCACGATGGTCAGGGTGGGCAGTACGATTTTCGGGGCGAGGGATTATCACTAGAATTACGACCAAACCTGTCAGGGTTTTCTTCAGACCGGTCACAGCCCTGACAGGTTTCTCGCCAGACAAGAACAGGTTTCAACGAATTTATCAGGTTACGCTAAAAGAAAATTAGTGGAACTTTTGTACACTTACGGAATGGTTGTAAGTAATTGAACTCGAATCGAATGAGATGGATAAGACTTGTAGCGTCTTTAATTAATGCCAAGTTCAAAAGAAAGGTAAAGTTGACCGAAACTATTTCTCTGCGTTTTAGAGTTTGGTTAACTGATATTGATGTTTCTGTGATGAATCATGCAGCCATAATGACTGTCATGGAATTAGGAAGAATAGATTTTATGGTACGAACCAATTTTTTAAAATTAGCAAATAAAAATAAGTGGTTCTTTCCAAGTCAGGCAATTAGCGTTCAGTTTTATAGGCCGCTCAAAATATTTCAAAAAGCAGAACTTCTCACAAGAGTATCATTCATAGACGATAAATGGATATATACCGAGCAAAAAATAATACGAAAGGGAAAGAATATCGCAGCATGTTTAGTGAAAAGCACAATAAAAAAAGGTAGAGAAACCGTGCCAACGCCCGAAATATTATCAGCACTACAAATTGATCAAGTTCCAAACACGAAATATGAGTTAATAGAAACATTTCAATCGGAAAATGTGCAAATGGATGAGAGACTTGATAAAAATTGGGAAACCTAAACTTCCTGCAACAAATGCTAAACTCCAAAGTCATACAGAGCTATCTAGAAAGGGTATTGGAAAAGGGTGCTTTCGTTAATATTTTAAAGGCCCGTCCGACGAAGGTTAACCAATCGTTACTCCCCGAGCTTCCCATCAAGCTTTGTTGTGCACCCTCAGGATTGGAAGCATCGTCTATTACTTCTTGATGTAATCCAGTGAATTACCTGCCAAATTCTCACCCCGCGCATGATAAATCTTGAAATCTCGGTTCTTCTCCAGTGATTCGTCAAACTTCATATCCAAGGAGAAATAACGCATGGTATAACCGGTGCGTCTGTGTTGGCTGTTGTTGGGGCCGGCACCGTGGATGATCCGGGCGTCATGCAGCGAACATTGACCTCTCTCAAGCTCAAACCATACGGCCTCTTCCTCGTTGAATGACCCGCTATTGATCTCCGTGTCAAATGTATTCTCCTGATTGTCCACCGTTTCATATTCCGAAAAACCATTAATATGCGTACCCGGGATGACCCCCATACAGCCATTGGTGATCGTGGAGTCGTCAATCGCTAACCACACGGTCACGATTTGATCCAGCCGGTCAAACTTGCCCTCCCAATAGGCACTGTCTTCATGCCAGGGCGTCCTGCGCCCGGTCAGGGGCATCTTGCATATAAAATGACTGGTAAACAATCCGATGTTTGGCCCGATGATGTCCTCCACCAGATCCAGAACGCGATCTGATAATAGGAATTCAAACAATCGCTCATCCCTAAAATGCGGCGTGTCCAGCTCATCCGACAGCTTCTCTCCTTTTTGTGTAAGATGCTCCTCAAAAATACCGGTGAGACGCTCCAGGCGCTGTGCGTCAAACAACTGTTTCCTGTAGAGATGATAACCCTTGTTTTTGTAAGTGGTTACTTCCGATTCTGTAAGAATGTTCATGGCTTTTTCATTTTAGCCCCATCGTCACCTTCAACTGAAAAACATAAAACCTCTCCCCTGTCCTGTGGCACTCAGGACACCACTTTCTAAGGCAGCTCTGTGCAAAAATTAGATATAAATCTACTACCTACTACTCTTTCATCACTCCATTCAACAACAACTGAGCACCGGCCGGATTGGTCACCAAAGGCACATTATGCACATCGCACAACCGCATAAGCATCTGAATGTCCGGCTCATGAGGGTGCTTGCCCTGGGGATCGCGAAAGAAGAAAACCAGATCCAGCTTGTCCTCTGCCACGAGCGTTGCAATCTGGGCATCCCCTCCCATCGGCCCTGAGAGAAATTTGTGGACTTTCAGCCCGGCCTTCTCGGCGTGCGAACCCGTAGTGCCGGTAGCAACAATGTCCACATCTTTCAGCTTTTCCTTGTTTTCGAGCAAGAAAGCCACCATCTCGGCTTTCTTTCCATCATGGGCGATTACGGCAATTTTCATGGGTATAATTTAGTGATTATTTCCAACTCTTGTACTGCCTGATTAGGCCATTGGTAGAGCTGTCATGAGACTTGATCTCATCCTTGCTTTGCAACTCTGGTAAGATCTTGCCCGCCAATTGCTTACCGAGTTCTACTCCCCACTGATCAAAGCTGAATACGTTCCAGATCACACCTTGCACAAAAATCTTATGCTCGTACATGGCAATCAATGCACCGAGGTTGTAAGGTGTTAGTTTCTTGATCAGGATCGAGTTGGTGGGTTGATTTCCTTCAAATACCTTAAACGGCGCCAGTGCATCGATCTGCTCTGCGGTGAGTCCTGCATCTTCCAGCTCTTCAAATACCTCTACATCCAACTTGCCTTTCATCAGGGCTTCAGTCTGAGCAAAGAAATTGGCCAACAACTTTTCATGGTGATCGCCTATTGGGTTTTGGCTTTGCGCTGAGGCTATAAAATCAGAAGAGATCAACTTAGTGCCCTGGTGGATCAGCTGATAGAAGGCATGCTGACCGTTCGTTCCCGGTTCGCCCCAGATGATTTGTCCTGTCTGGATGCCGATAGGGTTTCCGGCACGATCTATAAACTTGCCATTGCTCTCCATGTCTCCTTGTTGCAAGTAGGCTGCAAAGCGATGCAAATACTGATCATAGGGAAGGATCGCGTGGGACTCAGCACCAAAGAAGTTGTTGTACCAAACTCCCAGCATGGCGATGATCACCGGGAGGTTTTTGTCAAACGATTCCTTTCTAAAGTGCTCATCCATGGCCTCTGCTCCTCTGAGCAACTGCACAAAATTGTCATATCCCACAGCCAACACAATCGACAAACCAATGGCCGACCAAAGCGAGTATCTACCCCCTACCCAGCTCCAGAACTCGAACATGTTGGCCGTATCAATTCCAAACTCAGCGACTTTCTCGCCATTCGTAGACAGAGCGATGAAATGTTTGGCAATGGCCGATTCATCCTTCGCATGACCAAGGAACCAATCTTTGGCAGTCTGCGCGTTGGTCATGGTCTCCTGGGTGGTGAATGTCTTTGAAGCGATGATGAACAATGTTTCTTCCGGGTTCACCTCTTGTAGTACCTGGTGCATGTGACTACCATCCACGTTGGACACGAAGTAAGAACTGATCCCTTCCTTTTTGTAGGGTTTCAGCGCTTCTACCACCATTACCGGACCGAGATCCGAACCCCCAATACCAATGTTCACCACTGTAGTGAGTTTTTTTCCTGAATATCCCTTCAACTCACCTGCGTGAAATTTTTCCGCAAAGGCCTTCATCTTATCCAGTTCGTTTTGCACCAAAGGCCTGATGTTTTCACCATCTACCTCAAGGGCATCTTTGCTGCTGCTTCTAAGTGCAGTATGTAGGACAGCACGATCCTCTGTTTCATTGATTTTCTCCCCGGTAAACATCGCTTCGATGGCTTCTTTCAGCTTGCACTCCTCAGCCAACTGAACCAATAACTTCATCGATTCATCGGAAATGATGTTTTTGGAGTAATCCAACAGAAACTCCTGCCACTCTACAGAGAACTTTTCAAACCTTTTGGGATCAGCCTCGAAAAGCTCGGCCATCGCCTCTTTGGATATCTTTTCGTAGTGCTCTTCTAGTTTGGGCCAGGCTTTGGTTGTGGTGGGGTTTATTTTTGGAAACATGGTCATACTGTTTTGGGAACGAGTGAATTCAATAATTCTAAATCAATTTTCTTAATATCATCAAGGATAAGGTCGGCAGAGGATAGATCCTGATCACCGGAGCTGGGGTTTCTATAGCCTATGCAGGCCATACCCGCTGCTTTGGCTGCATGCACCCCGTGCATAGCGTCTTCGATCACAAGACATTCGGATGGCTCCAGACCAAGCTTCTCAGCAGCTAAAAGGAAGATATCAGGACTGGGTTTGGCCTTTGCTACATCCTGTCCGCTGGCATAGCCTTCAAATCGATCCGCAATAGCAAACCGGTTCATCACGATCTCAACATTGCGTCGAGTAGCAGATGATGCTACAATCATTCGGATTCCATTTTGTTCCAGCAAATCGATCAATTGTGGAATTCCGCTTACCGGTTCAAAATCTCCCTTATCCAATTCCAGCATGTACTTTTTGGTGTCCTCTTTAGCCAGCTCCGTGGGATCTACATCGAGGCTATGATCGGCACACACGCCTTTCCAGAGTTCTTCCGTCTTGCGGCCTACATACCTGACATGATCTTCCATTCGGTGATCCACACCAAATCTCTGAAGGATCCTTTTTTCCACCTCATAGTGCAGATCCTCGCTGTCCATGAGCACCCCGTCCATATCGAAAATTACCGCTTTAAACATTGCTGAAATTAGGCCGCTAAATTAGATAAGAATCCATGAAAAACAGACCCAAAGTAGATTATGTGAATGTCAAACTATCGGAAAATCACTCCTGCGGATGGTTCTTTTTGTACCAGCGATCCAACAGATGCGTAGCTCCAAAAAAAGCCAGTGCAACGAGCGTCCATTCCACGGCATATATCCTTGACCGAAGGCCCAAGTAAAAGGCGGCTATGGTTAACCCAAACAAAAACCAATAAAGCGTTCTGTACACTGATCTATTCATTGCCCTGATCGAGAAGTTTTAGATAATCCTCTATTAATTCATTGTCAACAAGGATGGCCAAATTGTACTGCATCATCATCCAATGATCATCTGTCATGATCAGCACACCCGAGCCCCTGCACGGCCCCATCCAGGTATCCAGCACCTCGTTGAACCAGACTGTTTGCATGTCACCGGAAAAATAGACGTTTCGGCTGACCGACGTAAAATCCCAGGCCTTACCATCCTCAAAATACGGCTTACAAAACTTATAAAACTGCTTTTTGTCCCAGTCTTCCGTTTTGTCCGTTCCCAGGAAGTGTCCATTGGCATGAAATAGAGAAAAGTATGCTTCCAGATTGCCTTCCGCAGCAGCCCGATGCCAATCATCCAAAAGATTGTTGATGACCTTGGCGTTTTGGGTCGAGGTATGGGTGCACGACACCAGGCCCAACAAGAACGAGAAGCAGATTAATCTAATCATTGTATCTCTTTCACTTTGAGTGAATTGCCTTCCTCGCCAACAACCTCCACCTTAGTTCCTTTTTCGATGTATCCACCGCGTGTAAAGGCATCATGCAATTCATCGTCAATCATGACCTTGCCACTTGGACGAAGGATTGTGTAGGCTTCCCCGGTCTTCCCGATGAACGACTCCTTTTTGAAATTGGCGGTATAGCCCTGCTCCTTATCCAGGGTAGTTTGCAGTGCAACCCTTTGGAACATTCGAGATTCTGTCAGTCTAACCCCACCAACAAAAATCGCAACAAACGAAGCTATTAAAGCCACAAACGTAGTGAAGATGGCCGTGATCAAATCTCCCTCTGCAACAAACTGAAAATCGAACCAATCGTTATTGAGCATCACGAGTATGAGGGAGCCAACAGTCAACACCAATCCGGATACCCCCGCAATACCAAAGCCTGGAATCACAAATATCTCGAGGGCTATGAGCAAGATACCTATCAGAAACATGATAAGCTCCCAGTTTTCAGCCAGCCCGTTCAGATAGTACGGGGTGAAATAGAGTACCAGGGCGATCACAGCCGCCAAAATCGGAAACCCTACTCCTGGTGTCTGCAGTTCGAAATATATACCTCCCAATATGATCAGGATCAAAATACCGCTCACAAACGGATTGATAAAGAGATCGATGATTTTGTCGGTCATGCTCAGTTCAAACTCATATAGCTCATAGTCTTCAACGCCTGATCGGGCCATGATCTCATCCAGGTTTTTGACCTGTGCCTCACAAAAGCCATGTTTTATAGCCTCAGAGGTAGAAAAGGTGATCACCTTGCCCTCTTGTGAGATACTGTCTACTTCGATCGTTTGATCCACCATTGCCTCGGCGATACGAGGGTCACGACCGTTTGCCTCTGCCGTAGAGCGCATGATTGAGCGCATGTAAGACTGGTACTTGTCAGGGGCGGCTGTTCCATCCTGGGTCACTACGGTAGCTGCCCCGATGCTCGACCCTGAGGCCATGTAAATGCTATCACAGGCTATCGAAATGAGCGCTCCCGCACTGGCCGCATCTTTATTGATGAATACATAGATGGGCTTTTCAAATTCCATCACACGGGTACGAATATCATCCGCTGCATCAAGGGCACCGCCATAGGTATCCATCTCTATCACCACATAGTCTGCCTCCATGTCCTCGGCCTTAGCCAGGGCCAGCTCCGTAAGGCGGTTGCTTCGGGCATCTATTTCCATGTCGATATTCAGCTTAAAAACCAACAGGCTGTCCTCTTCGTTTTGGGAGAGAGCTGCTCCGGCTGAGCATAGAATCAATAAAAGGAATACAAACAGTTTTTTCATAGTAATAGTTAAGAGATTGTCTTCTGAATATAAACGATAATCGCCTATTTTGTGTCGAATTTAAATCTACCGAAATTTTGTCATCTCCCAGTCATTTCCAAACCCTCAAACATTCTTTTGATGGCATACTTGTTCAGCTCATTCCGAATCCTGGGCATGACCTATTGCTTTTGAATACCGTCGATCCTACGAATGGAAGGATCAGACTGGAGCGCATCAATTTCAATACTTTCAAAACAGAGGATGGCGTCACTCTGTCTGGGGAAATGGACAACTTTCATGTCAAGCATTTCAACGGATCAAAGATAGTGGGGATCAGCTTTAGCCAGGAGCAAAATCCGGATTTGTATGACGTCCATATTTTGGACTGGAGCAATCCGGTACCCAAGCAGTCATTCGTAAGCACCCGACTCCTCCATTGCAATGATCAATGCCTAACCCTTCCCCACCCTCATTTCGTGGGTAAAACCATGGAAATCGATCTCCGGACAGGTGCGCAATGTTCAGGCGATCAACCCAACCCGGACAATGGATTGGATCAGCCCAACTACCCAACGGCCTACACAACACACAGTGCTTATTTCGAATGGTTTGCCAAACTGCTGAATGCACAAGACATTAACCCGGTGCGCCAATGTGAGCATTTGAAGTGGGGTGAAAATCACTTGATCTCTTACTACACTGAGACAGAAAAGACGTTCAGTAATGGGTTGTGCATATTGGATGGAAAAGGAAAAATGATCTGGCAAACTACTTTGGCAGAAAACTTGATAGGAATCGGAATGGACACCTTTTTTGTGATAAAAAATAGGGTGATCTTTACCAATAGCGAACACGAGATCGTGGCTTTATATGAATAAACTCCTTGTACTTATCTCCCTTATTGTCCTCCCACTTACTCTCTTGGCCGGTAGAAAAGACAGCCTGAGAATGGAGAAAATTGACGGCAAGAAATACATAGTCCATCGGGTCGACCCAAAGGAAACCCTCTATTCCATCTCAAAAAGGTACGGATCCAGCATTGACGAGATCTACAACAGCAACGATTCCCTGGAATACGGCCTCAAAATGTATGATGAAATTTTAATCCCCTATTCGAAATCCAAAAAACGCAGAAAAGCGAGTCCCTCTACAACAGCCCCCTCTGATATCCACATCGTAAAAGCCGGCGAAACGCTCTACTCTATCTCGAAGCAATATGACCTACCGCTGGATTCGCTCAAAGCGATGAATCAATTGACTACCAACCAAATTGGACTGGGAGATACATTGATGTTACGGCGTGAAAAGCCACAAGAAATCGTACCGACTTCTGGACCACCGATAGACTCAGGCCGGTATCACATTGTGCAGCCTTCTGAGACACTTTTCGGAATAGCCAGACAGTATGAGGTCAGCCTCGACGAACTGATGGAATGGAATGAGATGCAGGATTACAATTTATCGATTGGGCAAAAGCTCCTTGTGGGTAAGTCTGACACCACCACCGTGGAATCCGACGCCCCGGGAATTCTGGTTGACCTGCCGGATCTTGAAGAAGACGAGTCACCTCTGGATACCACCTATGTAAAAACAGACAACAGCCTCTTTAAGACCAAGACCATAGAGGAAGATGGTGAAGAATGGATTGTAGAGCAGGGCTTTGCTATGAGAATTGAGGATACAGATTTTACCACCAAGCTACTGGCCCTGCACAAAACTGCCCCCATGGGCTCGTTGGTGAGAGTGACCAATCGCATGACCAATAAAGAAGTAGAAGTGCGAGTAGTTGGCGAATTACCAGAAACGGGTCTCAATCGAAATGTGCTCCTTCGGCTTTCTACGGCCGCTTATAAAGAGTTGGGTGCCCTCGATCAAAAAATACCAGTGACGTCCTCCTACCCCAAGGAAAATTGATGACGGAACTAAAATCCTTTCTGGATGAGAAAGTAGACGAGTACAACCGTCCGGGTTTTATCCAGGACGACCCGATCAGCATCCCGCATCGGTACAGCAAAAAGCAAGACATAGAAATAGCAGGCTTCTTCGCCGCTACCCTCGCGTGGGGCCTAAGAAAAACAATCATAAACAAGTGCACCGAGCTTTTGGAAAGAATGGATAATGCACCGCATGAGTTTGTATTGAACCATACCGATTCGGACCTGAAAAAGCTTGAGGGCTTTGTCCATCGCACCTTTAACAGCACAGACCTTCTGTATTTTGTGGACTTTTTCAATCGCCACTATCAATTGCATGACAGCCTGGAGGCCGCCTTTTGCCTGGGTTCGGGTTCAGACATGAAATCAAGACTATCCGCCTTTCATGAGTATTTCTTTGATGATGAATACGCTCCCGAAAGAACCAAAAAACATGTAGCTACTCCCGCTCGAAAATCGGCATGCAAGCGCATCAATATGTTCCTGCGATGGATGGTCAGAAAAGACGATCAGGGCGTTGATTTTGGTATTTGGCACAGCCTAAAGTCTTCTGATTTGATTTGTCCGCTGGATGTGCATGTGAGCCGAACGGCCCGAAAGCTAGGGCTTATCACCAGAAAGCAGGACGATTGGCTCACCGCCGAGTCCCTCACAGAAAACCTCAGAAACCTTGACCCTGATGATCCGGTGAAATACGACTTTGCCTTGTTTGGCCTTGGCGTGATCGAAAGGTATTAGTTAGACCAGGTCGACGGATCTTTCCTCCAGTCACTGAGCGAGTCCAGGTCTGCATCGGAAATAGCATTTTCCTGCAATGCCACGTTCAACAGCGCGTGGTAGTCCGACAAAGTAAAGAACGGAAGATCCGCATTGGCCATATTTTCTTCTGCCTGTGGAAAACCATAGGTGAAAATAGCCGCTAACCCTAATACCTCCATCCCCGCTTCGCGCAGGGCTTCCACTGCCTTGATGGAGCTTCCACCTGTAGAAATCAGGTCTTCTATCACCACCACCTTCTTCCCGGGCCTTGCTTCGCCTTCTATCATATTGGTCATACCGTGGGACTTGGCCTTGCTGCGCACATAGATAAACGGCAACTCCAACCCATCAGCCACCAAAGCTCCCTGTGGAATCCCGGCAGTCGCTACCCCTGCGATCATATCTACCTCGGGAAACTTGTTTTTGATCTCGTACATAAACGCATCCTTGATCAGCGTCCTAAACTCCGGATATGAGAGGGAAATCCTGTTGTCGCAATAGATCGGTGATTTCCAGCCCGAAGCCCAGGTAAACGGATCGTTGGGCTTCAATTTGATGGCTTTGATTCTGAGCAATTCAGAGGCGACCTGCTCTCTGATGGTTGTTTGATTTTCTTCGCTTGACATGAAGGCGAAATTAGCAATTATTTAATCCATGTCACAAAGGAAGTATTGCAGTTTAGCCTAGCTTGCATTTTATTTGATCCAATGAAAATCTACATCAACGACATACCGGTCAGGATAAGTGAGAAAAGAAGGGACAAGAAGTACGATCTGATTGTAAACAGTCACGATGACCTGATTCAGATAGACAAGCTTAAGGGCCGGGTGCTCATAGAGCATAAAAGCTCCGCCTCTATCGATCATTTGCTCAAAATAATGACCGAGAAAAAGCACAAAAAGGTTAAAAGCATTGACATCATCCCAAACAGCAAAACAAAGGCGGTCAAGTACCTGTTCACCAAGTTTGATGTGATCCAGGCAGCCGGCGGTGTGGTAGAAAAGGAGGATAAGATCCTCATGATCCTGAGAAACGGCCTCTGGGATATCCCCAAGGGAAAACTGGACAAGGGGGAGAAAAAACGCGAAGCGGCCGTACGCGAAGTGGAAGAAGAAACCGGGGCCAAAGTAGAAATCAAAGAAAAAATATGCTCTACCTGGCACACCTATATCAGAAATAAGAAATACGTCCTGAAAAACACCCACTGGTACAGAATGTCCTGCCTGGACGACAGCAAGCTAAAGCCTCAAAAGTCTGAAAACATAGAAAAGGTGGTATGGCTCAGCGAATCCGAAACAGATCTGGTCGTTCATCACACCTACAAGACCATCCAAAGACTGATCAATAAATATAGAAAAGCGGCAGGGATGGCTGCGGGATAAAGTCACATATTTCTCTTGAATAAGGCCATTTTTGTATGGCACTAATCCTGCAGGACGCATTACCACCATGCAGACCTTAGGTTTGTACTCTATCTATTAGACCGTTCAACATTCAATTGCAATAGGGACAATTTTTTGCTGCACCCCACGATTCACTATTAAAAGCGGAACACAAATCTTGTACTTCTCTCGAGTCAGGGTCATAATTACCAACGCATACATAGGTATAGACAGCCTCACAAAATGAGTCGCGTTGTATATCATCATTGGGACCTAGATACGTGCCGGTACAAAGCTGCTGAATTTCAGCCGAGACGTTGCCGTCAGAGTCCATGGTCTTGGGATTACCATAATTGAATGTAAAGGTCCGTGCTCCAACCTGATAATAACTAATCGGAAAATTGAAATCATCAATGTCTGTAATTGAAATAGAAGAGATAAATTGTTTTCCAAAAGGACCAAAAGATCCTGGGTTTATTATACCCCCTGAGTAACCGTCTTCGTGCCATGGATATCCGTAAATAACTCTGATGATATCAAGATCGCCAGACCTGTAATAGGCGGGATTATTAATGTCGGAGTACTCGTAATTAGTATCGTCGTACCAAATCATATTGAAATCTTCATACTCCATCGTATGAAATTCCGGAGCATCACTAATTCCATCATCGTCGCTAAAAGTTCGTATATATTCAACCGTGTACGTGCCGTTGTGATAGTCTCCTATGTATTTGAAATCAGTATACGATACAGAATTGGTTAGATTCTCAGAGCTACCGTTAAACCTTTTGCCCAGCGCATAGGATAATCTATTTTGACTGTCATATTCAAACTCTACAGATCTATTACGAATCCCATTTACATACCCTTCAGCCAAAGAGACGAGCCCATCTGAATTTAAGCTATAGGTTTGGTGACTGTTTTCACCAATCCAACCTACAAGGCTATTGTTCTCATACTGAAAAACTGCTTCTACATTGTTTCCATTATCATGGTTTATTTCAATAGAATACAGCCTCAGCAAGTCATCAGCTGCATCCCACTCGATATCTAGATGATCTGGTTTCTCAGCTTCAGGGCTAGTATCACTTCCACAAGAAAAAACCAACAACGATATGGAGATCAAAGAATTGACTCTCAGTATTTTTATCATATTATCTTAAGCTTATAGGTAAAATCTCAAAATTGCTGACAACATAGTGTTTTCAAATCCAATTGACGCAACACTTGACTTGTAAGATACCTTCCTCATGCTCTCACTACCCATTAGCGCCCGATATAACAATCGACTCTTGATCACATTCCCTGTTCAGTTCGAAGTGCTCCCTTGAACTGTGAAAAAACCATCTGAATCACATGCACTATTCACCGTTAACTCTGAATACAAATGTCCATCAAAGCAAAAGTCCCCAGTGGCAACTGCTCCATCTCTAACTGAAGCCACTACTCTGGCAGGAAGTCGACTTCCATACACGTACCATTCATCTGTTTCTCCCTCATCAAGTTGTCTCTCGGGACTTTGCCCGTTTAAATCACCTGTTTCCAAATCATATGTCCTCACTACGTAAACAACACCGGCTTTACAATCTGAATCATTTGTAAATGTATAGTTCCACTTATCTTCAGAACAATCATTTCCATTATCTTCAGAGCAACTCAAAAAAAGAACAACACACGAAATAGCCCTCAGGCAGTAAATAAAATTTTTCATTTATAACAAAAATTATGTAGTAAATTAATCAAAATTGATCAGTTCTGATTGAACTAGTACCAAAATAATCCGAAATGGCATCTGACAAAAGACAGCAGAAATTTATGATTGTAGTGTCATGCGTTTGAGCGCAGCGGAAACGCGTGACCGAAAATCTAAAGAGGTTGACCTACCAGTCAAATCTTATAAGGTATAAAAGGACTAATGTCCCCATCGTACCGATGCACCTCCCGAATGATCGTCGAGCTGATGTGCGCATACTCGGGGGAAGTGATCAAAAAGACCGTCTCCAGGCCTTCGTTGAGGTAGCGGTTGACCTGCGAGATGCTGTTTTCGTACTCAAAGTCCGTGGTGTTCCTTAGCCCTCTGATCAGAAACCGGGCTCCGAATTTCAAAGCCAGGTCGGCAGTCAGCTCGTCGTATAGTTCCACCTTAATCCGATCATTACCTTTGAAGGCGGATCGGATCTTGTCAACCATCATCTCTATATCAAAGTAGCGCTTCTTGCTGGTGTTGTGACCGATGGCGATGACGACCTCATCAAAGAGCTGCAGCGAGCGGAGGACTATGTCTTCATGACCTTTGGTAAAAGGATCGAAGGAACCGGGAAACAGGGCTATTTTCTTTTCAGACATGACTATGGTTTAGCCACAAAGATAGACACTAAATACATCGAAAAACTGATGCTCGGGTATCTCGTCAAACTGATAGCTAAACTTTAGCGAGTTCGGGCGCTTGCCCAGGTGCACCTTGGCCACATATTTCTTGAGGTATTTATATTGATCAGACTCGCTGGTCAGGCTGCCCCAAAGCACCACAGGCTTGGTTTTCGGATTGAGATCAAATTCTTTGTACACCATCAGGATGTACTTGACAAACTCCTTAGCATCATGTACAGAGAACTGGTTGTAGTACTGGAGTTTTCCCTCCTGGGTGTAAAACACATGGAGAACTGCCTTGTCCTGGAAGCAATACACGGCTCCCTCTCCCAGCAGTTTGTCAAAGCGCAGTACGCCTTCAATCAAGGCACTTCCTTGATGCAGAAACTTGATTTCCTTTTTTGGGTAGAGTGAAGAAAGCCAGCTGATGAGTCGCTTGTCCGCTGCATAGGCGTTCACCACCCGGTGCGACTTGTGGTGATAGTAGTACTCACCATCAGCTTTTGGGTTGACGGTACAGTTGAGACTCAGGTACTCTCCGATCGAGTCGATCAAAAAATGAGAAGAAGGCACCAGGGTGAATTTATGGCTCTTGAGGGAGACTTTGATTTCCTTCCAAAAACCTGCCATGAGCAAGTGATGGTTTTCAAACAAGCTCGCCAGGACCTGCATTCGCGTATTGATGGTCTTGACGTCCTGCAGGACATAGCTCTCCAGCAACAAACACGCATGCGTGGCAGCATCGGTGATGCACACCTGAAAATCACGAATGCCTATTTGCAAGGAAAGACAGTAATTGTGTAGTTGATCTACATCAAATTTACTGTCTTTGATTTTTTTGGTGAGCTTGTATGTGGCCTTGTTAGCAGTCTCCAATAGTATGGTTTCTTATTCCCAGTTACCTACAGTCGTCACACTCGTTCTGGACCCAAACCTCAATGGCTTTTGTGTTCTGGACTCATTATCTTCTTTTCTCCTTGGATCTACAGGCTGGGTGTTCCAGACTTCCAGTACGTCTACCTTCACGCCACTTTTGTCGATTTTGTCCGCCCACATACCAAACTTCTTGTCTTTGGTGCCCGGTACGATATCCAGGGTGGCCAAATCAAAATCGGGGTATTTCTCAAGAGTAAAAACGGAATCTTTAACCAGTACAGTACCCAAAGTATCTATCTCAATATAGATACTGTCCGCACCATAATCCAGGGTAATGATGTGTTCGATCTTATTGGTAAGGTAGAACTGTCCTGAATCGATAAAATTTTTCAACTTACCCCAGTCGCTGGTGTACTGACCATTGACCGCCTGGTAAGCGACCTGACCCTCACGAATCATTTTCAGTTTTTCGATAATCTTGTTCTCCATTCTGGTGATTCGTTCTTCCTCATCGATCGACTGAAAAATCGTATAGCCCAGGTACGCTGCCAATCCCAGGGAAACGACAAAGAAGAGTATTGATATAATTCTGGTGTTATTCATTCTAGATTCATTTTTTGCAATTATAAATATTTTTCGAGTATTTCCGCCTTATGCCAAGGGGCTAATTTAGATAATACTTTTGAAATGAATTTTGTCACTTTTTCGTGCCAAATCTTCATAGGATTGCACTTTTGAAAAGACCTGATGTCCCAACTCGGACCCTTTGCTGGCCAGTTCGGAAAAAGTCATAAATCTCACGTCCGTAATGATCTGGTTTTCTCCAAGTTCGGGATCAAAACCTTTGTGCACCTCTCCTGACCAACTCTTTATTCCATAGAAGAACTCTATGGCATGGAGGTCATCCGATATATACTCATGAGTAAACAGCACTTCACCCACTTCTACGTCAAGGTTGGTTTCTTCCTTAAACTCCTTCACCAGACACTCCTCCAGGGAGAGCCCAAACTCCACTCCTCCACCAGGTGGCAGCCATAATTCGTTTTGCTTGTTGAGTCCCTGATGATTGACGAGCAACAAGCGATCGTCTTCAAACAAAAGGCCCATGACGCGCACTCTTACATTTTTACCATAAACCTTTCTCAAATTGTCGTCCATGCGCCTTACATTTTATAGCATTGCAAAATACAGAATTCGCATCAGTGCCACAGCCTTCTCAAATCCTTATCAACAAATTTCCGCATGAGCCCACGCCCAGCCAGGAGAAGTTTTTTGAGGCGCTCAATCCATTCATAGTAGGTCAAGATGCTCGTAGCATTTTCGTACTCAAGGGCTATGCAGGTACGGGTAAAACCACGTCCATCGCAGCGCTGATCAAAGTTTTGCCATTATTTAATCTCAAATACGTAATGCTGGCGCCAACCGGCAGGGCCGCCAAAGTAATCAGTCAATACGCCAAAAGGACGGCTTTTACCATTCATAAGAAAATCTACAAAACCAAGCACACCGAGGAGCGCGGATTGGTTTTCTCCCTGACCAAAAACTACTATTCAAACACCCTGTTCATTGTAGATGAAGCCTCGATGATCCACTCCGGAGCTGAAAATAGCAATCAAAATCTACTGGGGGATTTAATCCGATTTGTGTTTGAAGGAAAAAACAACAAGCTCATGCTGGTGGGCGATGATGCGCAGCTCCCTCCTGTCAACCAGGAAAAGAGTTTCGCCCTGGATGCGGCCTATCTCCGGGATGTGTACCATGCAGCGGTACATTCAAGCATACTTACCCATGTCACGCGCCAGGCGGCAGAAAGCGGCATCATTGCCAATGCCACCTACGTCCGGGATTCCCTGGGTAAGAAATTGCCGCTTAGTTTTAAAACGAAAGATTTCCCGGATATCTATAGAATGACCTCTGACAGACTTGAAGACGGCCTCCTCTATGCACATGGAAAGTATGGTCTGGAAAACACATTGATCATTTGCCGATCCAACAGAAATGCCGTGATGTACAATCACTTCATCAGGAATCAGCTTTTTTATAAAGAAGATGAACTGGATGCCGGTGATCTGCTTCTGGTAGCTAAAAACAACTATTCAATGGGCGAAGAGGAAATACCTTCCGGTTTTATCGCCAATGGCGACTTCATCGAGGTGCTCAAGGTCAGACGGTATGAAGAGCAGTATGGCCTGCGGTTTGCAGATGCAGAGGTTCGGTTTGTTGACTATGAAAATGCAGACCCAATTAACGTCAAGTTGCTCTTAAACACTTTGCATAGCCATACGCCCGCCATGACCCAGGAAGATAACAGGGCCTTGTACCAGGCGATATTGAGCGAGTTGTCGGATATGACCAAAAAAGAACAAAGAGAAGAACTACAAAAGAACCCCTATCTCCATGCGCTGCAGGTCAAATACGCCTATGCCCTTACTTGTCACAAAGCACAGGGCGGACAATGGGATGCCGTGTTTGTGGATCAGGGCTATGTACATGAGGATCAGAGTCAGGAAGAGTTGGCCAAGTGGGTGTACACAGCGATCACACGATCCAAAAAAGAACTTTTTCTGGTTAACTTTGATACTAAATTTTTCAAATCACGTTAAAAGATCAGTCGTAAATTCTCAAATATGAAAAGAGCTATCATAATCTTATCTCTGACCTTAATTGCATTTTTAGGCTATAGCCAAACAGAATTTTTGGCTCCAGGGCCTCATATCAAATTCGAAACTTCCTCTTACGATTTTGGGGATATAGTGCAAGGTGACAAGGTGGAGTACACTTTTAAGTTTACCAATGACGGGGATGCACCTCTGATCATCTCCAACGTGCTCACCACTTGCGGCTGTACCGCATCAGACTGGCCAAAAGAGCCTATTGCTCCGGGTGCCTCCAGCGAGATCGATGTAACTTTTAACAGTACAGGAAAAATTGGACATCAAAACAAGGTCATCACGATCATGAGCAATGCCAGTAATAACCCTGAGCGGGTCAAAATCGTGACCAACATCCTTCTCAAAAAAGAGGAATCTTAAAATTATTCTTTGTCATCAAGCTCACTTTCGAGCTTTTGACCAATGGTGCGGGTGATCTGATCCATTTCGTTGGTGGCTTCTTCTATCTTCTTGATCAGAGGATCTGAGGTCTTTTTGCCCTCTCCCTTGATCAGATTGATCAGGCCCATGATACGGGTCAGTGGGCCTCTCACGGCATGGGCATTGGTGAATGAATAGCGCACCAATTCGTCGTTTTTCTTTTCGAGCTTTTCGGTGCGCTGGCGCACTAGACCTTCAAGGTTTTCGTTCATGGCATTGAGCGTATCGTTGTAGGTCTTGAGTTCCTCCGCCTGTTCGGAAATGGACTCGTTGAGGGCGGCAAGCTCTTCGTTTTTAAATTTCAGTTCGTTGGCCTGCTTGAGTATCTCGGCGTTCTTTTCCCTTAGCTGTAGGGTACGGCGTGCTACTATCAGCTCCAAGTCTTTCTTAGCCCTGGACAAGCGTGTAGTCCTGACCCTCACCATCACAAGAATAAGATACAATACCACACCGAACAGCATCACCTTGGCCCACCAGGTCTCATACCAGTCCGGCAGTACCTTGATCTGGATGGATGCCGTATTGGCCCCATTCCAATCGTCTCCAGAAATGGCTTTTACCCAGAAGGTATAGGTACCCGGAGGCAAATGCGTATAGGTAGCCGACTGTTCATTCCCAACATAATTCCACTGATCCTCAAGCCCTTCCATTTTATAGGCATATTCATTGTTCTCAGCTCTTGACAAATTCAAGGCCACGTATTCAATGGTGAATTTCCAGTCTTCGGGTCTAAAGACCAGCTCGTCTAATTGCGAAATATGCTGCGGATCATTCCCCTCTTCGGCATTAAGAGTCTGCGTATTAAATACCTTTAGATCGGTAAATAATATCCTCGGCTTATGGTTCTTTCTATTGAGGCTGTCGGGATGAAATACATTAAAACCCTTCTCTCCTGCAAAATAAATCAAGCCCCGGCTGTCTTGAAACATGGTATGGCGCATGAAGCTGCCCTTCTGCACTCCTTCTTTGATACCGTAGTGACGCACAAATCCATCTGCCGGACGATACTGAGTCAGCCCTTCTATAGTTCGAATCCACAGATTTCCTTTTTTGTCTTCGATCATAGAGCGTACGTCCTTGTCATTCAGCTCCGTTTTTGCATCCACCGGGTAAAATCTCCCTTTTTCCAAATCAAAAATCCTCAAGCCATTGTCCGTAGCCACCCAGGTGGTGCCTCCTTGATCTTGTAAAATCTGATTTACATGCAATGAAGGAATGGATAACGAGTCCCCCGTCTTTGGTAAAAACCTTCTAAATATGCCTTGCTCAATCTTATCTTTCTCCAATACATTCAGTCCGCTGGCGCGAATGCCTATGTAGACATTACCCTCATTATCCTCGTAAAGAGTATGCATCAAATCCAAACCAATGCTCGTGCTATCCTCTGGATCATGACGATAACTGGTAAGAGCTCCGGACTCTCCGTCCAGGCGAGCAAGCCCTCCAGAATAAGTGGCAAACCACAGGTTTTCCTCACGATCCTCCATAATGTGAAATACGTTCTCCAATTCACCGACCTCAGTCTTAAACACCTGGATTTTTCCTGTTTGCGGGTCAAGGACATTGATGCCGCCGGCCCAGGTACCTAGCCAAAATTTCCCTTTCGAATCTTTACAAACACTCAGAACCGCATCTGAAGTAAGCCCATCTGTTAGGTTCACGGTCTCAAATGATCCGTTTGATTGATCAAATCTGCTAATTCCCCCTCCATCTGTGGCAACCCATACTCTGCCAAAGTCATCTTCTGCAAAATCCCTGACAATATTGCTCTCAAACCCGCTGTAGTGATCAGGTGAAGCATAGTAGTGATCAAAAACAAAATACTCAGGGTCGTGTACATCGATACCTGACAAGCTCGTGCCCACCCACAACCGTCCATCTCTGTCTTCCAAAACGGAATACACGGAATTAGAGGAAATAGAATAGCGGTTTCTCGTGTCTGCCGAGTAGTTGTAAAAACCTCCTATCGGCTCGTTGTACAGGTGCAATCCTCCATTGATGTTGCACACCCAGATCAATCCATCGCTTGATTGGTAGATGTCTTTGATCTCGTCATTGGTCAGTGAACCTTTTTTTGATGAGGTCGACTCATAGCGAGCAACCAACTCATAGTTCATGTCAGCAGACTCCCGGACTACCGATATCCCGCCGCCATTCGTACCAATCCACACCTCACCACCCACAACACTGGCAATATCTGCGATCCGGTTGTTGTTTAGATTTGGTCTGGTTCCGGTATTCAGGGTTTCAATTCGCTTCGTCATAGGGTCTATCACAATTACCCCATTAGCATAGGTGCCAATCCAAAACTGTCCATTGCTACCGATCCCCATACAACTGAAATTGTGTGAACTGAGTGACAGGAGTTCACTCTCCTCGAAAAATGGCTCAAATTGCCCCAGGTCTTCATCATAGTAATAAATCCCTTCGTTCTCAGTGGCCATCCACAGCACGCCATACTTATCCTCAGCAAAATCCATCACACCGTTGGCCTGAGCGTCTGCAGAAAATGGATAGCGGCCAAATACCCTATAATTGATGAACTTATCGTATTTCCAGCTGTATCGGCTCACCCCATTGGCAGTACCTATCCAGAGATTACCTTCCGAATCTTCAAAAATAGTCTCAATGCGATTGTGTACCAGGGAAGAAGAATCAATTGGATCATGACGATACAGTTTCAGTGTAGAGCCATCGTACCGATGCAGTCCATTGAATGTTCCTATCCAGATAAAACCGTGCTTGTCCTGACAAAGAGAGGAAACTCTATTGCTGTACAAACCCGGAATATTCCTGAATTTCAAATTGGGCTTATCTGCAACTCCCTCTTGTTCAGTGTTTTGAAATCTATAGTCACTCGTGTTGCCGGCCAATAGGCCATGACTATTCACCAAGACAAGTACAATCAAGAAATAATTGATAAAATGCTGCACTATCAATTTCATTGCGGCCTTGAAGATAACAATATTACTTAGCTCAAGAGATATAATTCATGTTAAGGTTACCTTACTCCTCTCCCAATCCGAATGATTATCACTGAATTTACGAATCAGAAACAATGGTACCATCTTCAAGACGAATGATCCTTGATCCATAGGCCGCATTCTTTTCTGAGTGGGTGACCTGTATGATGGTCATGCCTTCTTTGTTGAGTTGTTGAAAAAGCTCCATGATCTCCTCACCTTGCTGGCTGTGCAGGTTGCCGGTAGGCTCATCCGCCAATAGCAGTTTGGGCTTTCCGATCAGGGCACGAGCTACACCTACCAATTGCTGTTGCCCTCCCGATAGCTGCTCAGGGAAGAGATCCTTTTTTGCCACTATCTGAAATCGATCCAGCATTTCAGCTACGAGGCTGGCACGCTCTTTTCCTTTTACCCCACGATACAGCAAGGGCGTCTCTATGTTTTCATACACATTCAACTCGTCGATCAGGTGATAGGCTTGAAAAACGAATCCAATGTACTCCTTGTGCAGTTTGGAAGTCTTGCGTTCATTAAACCGGTGTACGGGCTCATCCTGAAAGAAATATTCTCCAGCAGAAGGAGAATCCAGCATGCCAATGATATTAAGTAAAGTGGATTTTCCTGAACCTGACGGCCCCATGATGGAAATAAACTCTCCCTCTTTTACTTCTAGATCAATTGATTTTAAAATGAATGTTCGCTGAAAACGGGATTCGACAAATTTGTCTAGGTTTTGGATTCTGATCATCGAATGTTTGATTCAAGTTTTTGACTAGAATCAAATATATACAATCAGCTCCTTACTCTACTCACAATCATCGAAGGAAGTCATCGTACCCCTCAATACTTCCACTGCCTTGGTAAACTCCTCTGGTTCATTCATAAACTCAAAAGTCGCTCGATAGTGATGCGTGCCTTTTATGACTTCAATCCATTCCGACCCTCCGTCTGCACAGTCGGGACAACCAAAAACCGTATCAAAGTATGCAAAGTCCTTTAAGTAATGAGAAAGTGAGTCCCATTCGGTGAAATCATCACCGCATTTGATGTCAGGATAACTTAGATCATCAGTCCAACTGTATTTCACAAACTGCACCGTATCCTCCGAAACATCGAGTTGACTAATACAGTACCCGAGACATTCACCGAAGCTCGTCCCATAGCCTACCCATTCAACCGGGGGTCTGCCAAGCATTTCATTTTCATCCGGAGTTTCTTCTTCGCACGATACGAGCGTGCCAATAGCCAAAAAGAACAGAATTTTTCTCATATCATTAGGACACGTCATCCGCGCAAAAGGTTGTATCTAACGTTGATCTAGATGAAAAACCTTATCTATAGACCCATCATTTTGCAATTCCTCTGGAGTTCCGTTTATCATGGGAGCATTAAAGTCCATAAGCCATAGCTGATCGGAAAATTCCAACGCCAAATCCAACTCATGCGTGGAAACGAGCACCCCCTTGTCTCTCTTTTGTGCCACCTCAGCCAGTAGCTTAAATACCAACCTTCTGTTGACAATATCCAAATGAGCAGTGGGCTCATCCAGAATTAGGTACTCTGTGTCCTGCGCCAATGCACGGGCAATCATCACTTTCTGATACTGACCGTCACTTATCTCACCCAGTTTGTGTGACTGAATGTAGTCTATTTCACAGATCGAGATCGAATCTTGTATTGCTTGCTTGTCTGTAGCACTTTCTTTTCCGATCCAGTTGGTATAGGGATACCGACCCAAAGCCACCATTTCCCTTACTTTCATATTGGAGGCACCGACCCTCTGGGTAGTCACGATACCGATCTTCCTGGCCAAATCACCTTTAGCAAAACTGTGAATCGGTTGACCTTCGATGGTTAATTCTCCTGAGATAGATGCTTGCAAATTTGCAATGGTTCTAATCAAAGTTGATTTCCCCACACCATTTTGCCCCAAAAGACAGACCAATGCCCCGGGCTGCAGCACAACATTGACATTCCTGGCAAGCACCTTGTTTTTGTAGCCTATCGATAGATTATGTGTCTGTATCATAGTCTAAAAGCTGTGCTGCAGATTTTTGCGTGTAACGATCAACCAAATGACCAATGGCCCACCAAGAATCGAAGTAATGGCATTGAGGGGAAGAGACTCGGCCATACCCGGAAGCCTCGCAATCAGATCACAAACCAGCAATACGCTGGCTCCCAGTAACGCAGTATGTGCTATCAGAATCTTGTGATCAGAGGTGTCCAGTACCATTCGGGAAATGTGTGGAGCAGCAAGGCCTACAAAAGCAATCGGGCCACAATATGCGGTGGTAGTACCGGCCAATAGTGCAGTGATCGAAATGATCAAATAACGTGAGAATTTTAAATTCACGCCGACATTTTTGGCATACGTCTCCCCGATGAGATAGATATTCAGCACTTTGGCTATAGCCAAAATTCCTCCACAAGCCATGACAAATATCACAGCCATAGTCGCCACTTCACTCAACGAAACACCAGACAGATCCCCGAAGGTCCAGATCAGGTAGTACTGTATGCTATCTGCGGGACTAAAATATTGTAACACGCTGATCAGGGCTCCCGCAGCGCTACTAAACATAAGACCAATGATCAAAAGTGAAGTCGCATCCTGAACCCGGTCTGCAAAAAACATAATAACAAGAAATATCAGCGCAGAACCTCCGATGGCAGCCATGGTCATAGGGATCTCCGGCAGATCGCTCAACTCTCCGATAAACCCTAAGCTCCCTCCAAGCACCACCAATGCGATACCCAGGCTCGCTCCTGAACTAATCCCCAATACAAACGGACCGGCAAGAGGGTTTCTGAAAAAGGTCTGCATAAATAAACCACTTAGTCCCAGACTAGCCCCGGCCAAAACAGCAGCCAGCACACGAGGTACTCTATGCTCCCAAACAATATTGATCCAAGCAGGATTGTCCGACCCAGCTCCTGTTAGTATTTTGATTACCTCAAGGACAGGTAGATTCACTGAGCCCAGTACCAAACCCAACAGCATAGCCAAAATGAAAACACCTATAAGAACCAGGTAACTCTTCATAGAACTCAATCAAGTTTTTTGTAGTAATACAATTCATAATCCGGCATTACCTCAGGATGAAGAATCTTGATATGATCTGCCAGTAGTCGATCCGGGTTCATTTGGCCGGATTCAAAGTAGTCATTGGCCCCTGCTTCATTGACACGGGCTGCATAGGTGTAGACACGCTTCTCCTTAAACGCTTTGAAATTAGCATAGCGTTCGTCCAGTTCTTTCATTTCATCGAGTGAGTTGAAATTTGCCGCTCCGATCCAATAGTCCGCATTCCAGCAATCATTGTATACCTGCTCAAAATCCAGATTGAGCCACCCCATCTCCTCATCATCCGAATAAACATACTGCCCCCCTGCATCAAGGATCATTTGTGCGTTGTAGTTATCTCCTCCGGGAGCAAACCAGCTACCACCATAAAGGGAACCGCTCATTACCGTAGGTAAAACCTCACCTTTGTCCAAAGCCAACAAAGAATCATATCGTAGCTCCAGCTGATCAAAGCATTTCACAGATTGCTTATACTCTCCAGTAAGCAACCCCAAGGCTTTGATCCATTCTGCCCTGCCCAGAACCGATCGCTCCATATAATCCGCTATGTAAAACACGGTAATATTGTTGCGCTCAAGAAGCGACAGTTGCCCGTTGTCCACAGAGGTGTTGTATGCAAGGAATACTTCAGGATCCAGCTCTAATATAATTTCCAGGTTTAGCTGGGACTTATGACCTATTTCTTTAAGGCTACCATCAGAAACCTTTTGATTGAACAATTCTGATGAAATGAATTGGGTTTGAGCAAAGCCGGTTAAGCGATCCTCCTGACCCAATAGCTCTATCATGGGAAGGTGCGTAGTAGAATTAGAAGCGAAGGCTTTGCAAGGGACGGAAACCCTGACGGCCTCAGAGAGACTGTCCGGCAATTGTACCGAGGTATCAGACACCAGAGCGTATTGATACCCCCGGGTGCTTCCTTTCCAGGGGTTGTCCATAGTAATCAGATCATACCCCTGAAAATTCTGAATATCGAATTGTGTTGCGTATTGCAGACTTGAACCTTCATCTCTTGTTTTTTCCGGAGCGTACTGGCAAGCAGCGCACAAAAGCATTACACTCGCAACTATCATTCTTTGCCTCATGGGGCAAAGAAAAACAAAATATCCAATGGCTGACTATATTCTGATCAGGGACTCTCCGGCCTCCATTGTGGCGTACATTCTGATGGTCTCATACTCCTCTGTGGTTAACTGATCCTGGGCACTTCCGGCGTTTGGATGGGTAAAGCTGGTATCGGATTTCCACCATTGATCGGCAAGGTCACGCGTGACATCCTGATCCACGTCAAAGTGCTTGATACACGTCTCACAGGCAATCCAAGTCATGTCCTTTTCTGCGGTCTTTTCGAAGATAATCCGGCGCATATTGGTTGCATTCTCGTCTTTGTGCTTAAAATGCTGTGTCGTATAGGACATTGTCTCGGGTTCTACCATTTTATGATCCCAGTACTTTTTGGAAGTGACGACCTCCGCCGTGCTTAAAGCAAAGCCTTCATTTTCTTCCAAATGCGACTTGCATATGCTACAGAGGGCTTTTTTCTTCTTGGGTGCTTTTTTAAAAATCGATTTTAGGAGTCCCATGGTGTTGAGTTTATAATAATAGATGACTAATCAACGCAATTAGTTGCATTGCAGGCGGTTTTCATTACATCTTTTTACAAAGAGTTACAAAGAGATTCATTTCACAGACCGAATACTTCCATTGCGCCCCTCTAAAAACAAAGGTCAAATTTTTTCTTTTCGGTGGTTTGGTTATGTTTATACCTTATTTAGGCCCACTGATCGATTAATTCTCATGGTTTTGAATTGGTTTTCTAGCTTTGAACAGTGTATTGCATCGGTTACCATTGGTCTAGATAATTGATAAACAAATAATTACACACCAAAAACCTGATACCTCATGTTTAAGAAATTCTGGATGGATACTGTTTGGGGCCTCGTGTTCATTGTAGGATTTGCCCTGTTTGTAACCCAAGTTTCACAGTTCAAAGTTTTTGACATCCTGGATCCCTTCGGCGATGCTCTCAAAGACATGGAGACAACCGACCTTGTATATTCTCAAGGATTGCGTCCAGACCAAATGGCGGAAACGGAAGTTGTACTGGTCAATATAGGAGATTTGGATCGTAGGGGAATATCAATGCTTGTAGACTCAATAAACAAGCATGGCCCTAAGGTGATCGGTATGGACATGTGGTTTGCAGACCCAAAAGAGGACGTAGAAGGCGATCTGATGTTAGCCGCAGCCTTGTCTCAGGTAGAAAATCTGGTCATGTACAGCAAACTAATAGAGCCTAATGAATCGGGTTTTGATTCAATGGAAGTATCTTATCAAGGCCTATTTAATTACGGAACTACTGCTTTTACCAATTTTATTACCGGGGCTGCAGATCAGGATGACCCCAAGGTATGTCGGACATTTACCCCACGACAAATTGTGGGAGAAGATCATGAAGAACTGGCCTTTTCCGTCAAACTTGCCCAAATCTATGATTCAGCAAAGGCACAGAGATTTCTTGATAGAAACAATGACGTTGAAATCATCAACTATAAAGGAAACATTTTTGACTTAAGTGCCGATGCAGCGTCCATGGCCCCTATTACCTATTTTGCTCTTGATTGGTACCAGGTGCTTGGTGGTGATTTCGCTCCTGAGCTGATACAGGATAAGATTATTATCTTCTGCTATATGGGCAGTGAATTGGGAGACCGAAAGGCCCTTGATGATAAGTATTTCACTCCGTTGAACTTCCGCTATGCGGGTAAATCCCATGCAGATATGTTTGGAGGGGTCGTTCATGCCAACTGCGTCTCCATGATCCTAAGTGAAGATTACATTGACTCCATGGGAGATACCTGGTCATACATCTGGGCCATAATTATTCTTTACATGAATATTATCTTGTTCACATTCATCTATAAGGTAATGCCCAAATGGTATGATGGTTTGACAAAACTTATACAATTAATAGAAGGTTTTGCGTTATTTATACTTGTGGGTATGGTATATGTCAACTTCAACTATAAGATGAATATGACCGCATCCATCATTGCGGTGCTTATAGCTGGGGATGCATTGGAGGTCTTCTTTGGGGTCGTCAAGAACCTTTTCACAAAAGAAGGTCGAAAAGAATTAAGTAAATTAAAGAAATTGTAAATTTGTAATACGTATTCCAATATAACTTTTCATATTATGAGAACTAAACTATTATTATCCACTCTTCTGATGTTCTTTCTCATTAACACCAGCTTTGGTCAGGGATTTATTTTCCGTGTATTGGCCAGTAAGGGAGAAAACAAAGTCAAGAAAGGAGTGAATGGGGAAACTGTCCCATTGAAAACCGGCGCTACGCTAATGAGCGGAGATGAACTCATCGCTGCCAGCGGCGCATACATAGGATTGATGCACAAGACAGGAAGAACTATTGAGGTTCGTAATCCTGGAGTCACTAAGATTTCTGATCTTGAAACTAAACTGGCAAGCTCACAAAGCAGCACGGCTACCAAGTACGCTCAGTTTGTGATGAACAAAATGAACGAGGATGACAGTGACGTAAACAGCAATTACAGATCCAACATGAAGACTACAGGAGCTGTAAAACGTGCCGCTCCAGAAGGACTCAGCGTGCTACTTCCTGACGACAATGTGGATGTCTTAAATTCTGAAGCGATTGTTGGATGGGTTGCTCCAGAAGGAATAGAAAGCCCTACTTACGTAGTGAGTATTACCAATATTTTTGAGGAAGAAATCTATAGTGCGGAGACTACTAAGAATTCTATCCCGCTCAACTTTGATGATGAGCAATTGGCTAGCGAAAAACTGGTCATTCTTAAGGTCAAAGTAAAAGATGGGGATTTGATTTCAAGCGACTATGGAATCAAAAGAATGTCATCTGATGATGCTGCTTCTATCAAAGAAAACCTTGAAATGCTGAAAGCGGAGGTTCCTATGGATGACTCTCCACTGAACCGATTGATCTACGCTTCTTTCTATGAAGAAAACAACCTCTTCCTTGATGCAAGCACTCAGTATCAAAAGGCTATCAGCTTATCACCAGATGTAGCTGACTTCCAAAAAATGTACGAAGAATTCTTATTAAAGAATGGCTTGTCGCAGTAATTAAAAGAGAAGTGGAAAATAATATTGCAAGTCTCCTGAGAAATCGGGAGACTTTTTTAGTTTCTACTGCCAGCCAACAGATACAGAATTGCCATCCGCACCGCTACCCCGTTTTCGACCTGATCAAGAATAATGGAATGATGTGAATCTGCCACATCACTTGTGATTTCTACCCCTCTATTGATCGGACCGGGGTGCATGATCACGATCTCTTTATCCAGCTCATCTAACAGCTGCTTATTCACCCCAAAATATAAAGAATACTCCCTCAAGGAAGGGAAGTACTTGATTTGTTGTCTTTCCAGTTGAATCCTGAGGATATTGGCGATATCGCACCATTTGAGAGCCTCTCGAATGTCTGACACCACCTTCACGCCTAGTTTACCGATAAACTTAGGGACTAAGGTAGCTGGTCCGCAGATCATCACCTCTGCGCCTAGTTTTTTTAGGGCGAATATGTTTGAGAGCGCCACCCTGGAGTGAACAATATCTCCTACGATCACTACCTTTTTACCAGAGAGGTCTCCAAATTTTTCACGCATGGAAAAGGTATCCAGCAAAGCCTGGGTTGGGTGCTCATGGGTTCCGTCCCCCGCATTCACTATGTTAGCATCTATATGATTGGCCAGGAAATGTGGAGCCCCGGGTGAGCCATGCCTCATCACGATCATGTCTACCTTCATCGCCAGGATGTTGTTTACCGTATCGAGCAAGGTCTCCCCTTTCTTCACAGAGCTGCCCGACGATGAAAAATTGATCACGTCTGCACTCAATCTCTTTTCTGCCAGTTCGAAAGACAGCCGAGTACGTGTAGAGTTTTCAAAGAACACATTGGCTATTGTGATGTCCCTTAGAGAAGGAACTTTCTTAATGGGTCGGTTGATTACGTCTTTGAAGTTGTCGGCTGTTTCGAAAATGAGCTGTATGTCCTCAGGGGTGAGGTCCTTTATTCCTAACAGGTGTTTTGTGCTCAGCTCACTCATCAATTATCTCTTTCTATCAACCAAATACTGTCTTCTTTTTTTCCTTGTTCGGTTAGTTCTACCAGCACTTTCTGCGAAAGAACGGTATTCACATATTTGCCTACATAGTTGGCTTCTACCGGAATATGCCTGCTATAAATCCTATCTATTAAGGCCATGAATTCCACCTTAGCGGGTCGTCCAAACGCATTAATTGCGTCCAGTGCAGATTTGATGGTGCGTCCCGTGTACAGCACATCGTCGATCAGAATGACCTCCTTGTTTTCGATATCGAAAGGCATTTTAGTTTCGCTCGGAGACAATAATTCATCCCTCCTTCTGAAGTCATCCCGATAAAAAGTGATGTCTAGATAACCCAATGGCACGTGGGTTTTGCCATTTTCATGCAAAATCTTTTTGATACGCTCTGCGAGATAAATGCCTCGTGGTTGCAGACCTAGCAAAACCGTATTTTCGAAACTGTCGTGATTTTCAATTAACTGATGGCAAAGGCGGGAGATCGTTATACTTAAATGCTTATGGTTAAGTAAGAGTCGTTTCTGCATCAGCTTAGAATTGTGCAAATATAGATACAGAGCTCACACTTTTGAAAGTAATGAAAGCAGGAATTGTCAATTAGTCGAAGGTGATTTTGTTGATGTAAAAAACCTTGCGGGAATTTTTGACGCTTTGGTCTTCTGAATTCCTGACTCGATGCGTACCAAACGCATAGAAATTGTGCGGGTACCAGGGCTTAAGTCCCTGAAGATCTTCGGTATTTTTCTTCACTTCGTCATTTTCAAAGGTAAGTTCTATAGGCACCACCACTGTTTCCTCTACGTCATCATCCTTTCGCAGAACTCTTGAACGGATTTCATTCTCAAAAGCATAGAGCAGAACAATCCTGTCTTTTTCCACATTCACCTGGATGTTTTCCTCCAGCGTAGGCAACAGCACATCATTAATCTCAAAACTATTGTCCCATAGCACTTCTCCATCCTGGTTAAACCCTACGACCACAGCATGGGTATATTGATATCCGAGTAATCGATCGGCATAGCTCCTCGTTCCACCGGGATTGGTAAAAGGATCGTAATAGTAATAGCTACTACCATAGGCGTTGCTGTTTTCGTATTTTGGATAGTAAGCCTCACCAATCAATATGAATTCCTCACCCCTGCGTATGATCTCATGAACCAGCAGTCGATAGTTCAGTTTTACATTCTTTCCGCGGATCTTTTTGCGGTCTATTTTTTCCTTCATTCGCTTCTCGCGCTTGTCCCGCATGTACGAAAAGAAATTGTACAAATCCGAGTACGGATAATAATTGATAAACTCCTGACGTCCTTTCTGTAGCTTGGTAATATAAAAGCCTATAGACCGATCGGTATTACGATCCGCATAGGTACCGGACACATATTGCGTTCCGTTTCTAAAGTAGGTAGTCACAGCATCCAACAGGCTTTTTTCCGATTCAGTGTTCAGTGTTTCAGAGAATAGTTCTTCACCCCTGCCCGAAAACACCTTGATGGTCACTGAAAAGTCTTTTGAGGCGGTTCGTTCGCTTACCATAACGGAAAAAACTCCGAACTCATCATTCGGCTCAATGGCAATGATTCGGCTCTTGTTGTTGTAGATACCCGGAAGCACACGAGGACGTCCTTCTTTTAGTCCATAGTACACTATAGTTGGTATGCCCCTGGCCGTACCGCCCAGGATCATACCATTTCCAACAGTTTCAAAATGAGTCAAATCCATTGGAACCACTGTCTCAAATTCATAGGATTTAAATTCCTCCCCATCCAGGCCAATTTTCATGACCAGGAGCTTTTCAGCACTGTATTCAGCAGTATTAAACAACAGATAGAATCCGGATTTGTTGTAATCATATCCCAGGAAAGTCCACCCGAATTTAACAACAACCTCTTTGTCCCAAATCTTATTGAGAGCGGTATCGAGCATGTGCAACACATAGGTAAACCCTTCCTTGGTTCGGATGTTCGTTTCCTGGACTACAAGCAACCCCTGATCTTCGGCAGTCACTAAATGATAGTCCACATCATTGGTCTTGTACTCAAACTCATACCGCTGGGGTTGCACGATCGGAGATTCAAGAGTAACAGTGTCCTCTTCGTCACGAGCTTGTGAATAAAGTACGTTGGAAGCTGTACAGAGTATGAGCAATATGGCTACCCTGCCAAGGCTCATGAGTCCGTACCTAATCCCACAATGATGTCAAACTCCTCCTTTTTGACCGGCTGAACAGAAAGCCGACTATTGTTAACCAGCACCATTTGATCCAGGCGTCCGTCTTTTTTGATCTGCTCCAGGGTCACTTCTTTGCCCAGCTTTTGCTTGGGTACAAAATCGACCACCACCCAGCGATCATCCTCCGTAGTAGGGTCTGGATAAAACTCCTTCACCACCTCGGCTATTCCTACCACGCACTTGTCATTAACACTGTGATAAAACAAAGCCAGGTCTCCAACAGACATTTCTTTCATGTGGTTGCGGGCCGCATAGTTTCGCACGCCATCCCAGTGATCGCGTCCCAGTTTTACTAAATCATCCCATGAGTAGGTGTTCGGTTCTGATTTGATCAGCCAATAATTCATACTTTTCTATCGATTTTCCTTAAAAATAATTGATCAAAAAAGATGGCCTTTTTTTGTGAGATAGGAAAGCCAATGCGGCGATATCTTTCAAAGAAGTCAGGGTGTATACTTCAAAACACTCATTTGATCCATTTGAAGCATTTCGTTGGAGAGGTCGCGGATGTCCACACTGGTGACTCTATCTATTTTTGCAAATACCTCCTCCAGGCTCTCGATTCGGCTATAATCAAGCATACTCTTGGCCATCATGAGCATAAAGTTTTGATTGTTTTCTTCGGCCATGGCCAGTTGCCCTTTGATCTGATCCTTGGCGCTCTGCAGTTGCTTTGACCCCAGTTCGCTTTTCCTGAGCTTGTCAAATTCCTTCTCAATCAAGCGAATGGACTTGTTGAGCTTCGATGGATCGGTAGCATAGAAAAGGGTGAAATAGCCAGTGTCCGTCAAGGCAGTGAAATTAGATTCTATGTTATAGACAAAACCTCCTTTCTCTCGCAGGGTCATATTCAACCGGGAATTGAGGCTATGACCTCCCAGGATATTGTTGAGTACAAAAAAGGGCACCTTTTGATCAGAATGAATATCATACGCCCTACGCCCCATCCCCACATGGGCCTGAATGATGTCACGGTTTTCGTTTTGCAAGGTTGGTTGATATCCGTTGGGTATGATTCGTGTTCTCTCAGTACTAACAGCCACCTGATCCCCCAGGTGTTTTTCTATGACCCTTTTTAGCTTCTGCAGAGAATAAGATCCGACTGAGGAAAAGACAATTTTGGTGGTGTCGATATTGCCGTCTATGAAGCTGCGAACGTCCTTTCTTTTAAAAGCACTTACGCTTTCCTCATTGCCCAGAATGTTATTGCCGAGTTGGTGGCCGCTGTATATCAAGGTATCCAAGTCATCCTGGATGGCGTCCTCTGGATTGTCTTTGTACATCGACATTTCCTCCAGTATCACCTGACGCTCCATATCCAGCTGCTCCTCAGGGAAGGTCGAATGAAAAGTAATATCCGAAAGCAGCTCCACAGACTTGTCCAGATGCTGATCCAGCACGGCAGCATAAAAGCAAATCTTTTCTTTAGTGGTGTAAGCGTTGAGTTCACCGCCCAGGGACTCCAGGCGATTGATCACATGAAAGGCTTTTCTCTTTTTAGTTCCCTTAAAGGCCATATGCTCCCAGAAGTGAGCGATACCCTGCTCATGATCCTTTTCGTCACGGCTGCCTATATCGAGCATGATGCCGCAGTGGGCGATCTTGGTTCCGAAAACCTGCTTGTGTACTACCCTAATCCCGTTGGATAATTCGAACGCTTCGTATTCTGCCATCTCACAATAAAAGAAACGCAAAACTAGAGATAAATCGATTCATCGAAATTGGATTGGCTAATATTTACCTGAATAAATCAGACAATTGATTTTGACAAAAATGTATTTTTACTGAAACAACATTACAGCCATGAAATACGCACCTATCGGACAAGAGCTCTTCATCAAAAACCGAAAGAAACTTGCCCAAAGAATGAGGCCCGGGGGCATTGCCATCCTCAACTCCAGCGACATCATGCCCACCAGCGCAGACGGTACGATGCCCTTCAAGCAGGACGCCAACTTCATCTATCTATCAGGTATTGATCAGGAAGAATCCATTTTGATCGTGGCACCGGAGTTTCCCGATGAAAAGTTTCGAGAAGTACTCTTTGTCAGAAAGACCAGCGAGGAAATCGCCATTTGGGAAGGTCATAAATTCAATAAAGAAGAAGCCACCCAGGTATCAGGAATCAAGACGGTACTATGGCTGGATCAATTTGAAACTACCCTCAACTCCATGATGGCCGAAGCGGAGTACGTTTATCTGGACAGCAACGAGCACATCCGCAACTCCTCAAAAGTCGAAACCCGAACGGATCGATTTAACAAATGGTGCATGGACGTGTACCCTCTTCACAAATACCAACGTCTCGCTCCCATCCTGACCGACCTGCGTTGTATCAAAGAGCCCGAAGAAATCAAACAGATCCAGCATGCGTGTAACATCACCGAAATTGGTTTTCGTCGAGTGCTGGAATGCATCAAACCAGGCGTGTGGGAGTACGAACTGGAGGCTGAGTTTGCGTATGAATTCCTGAGAAACAGATCAGCCGGATTTGCTTATGAACCGATCATTGCTTCCGGTGCGAATGCCTGCGTGCTACACTACATCCAGAACAACCAGCAGTGCAAGGACGGGGATACGATCCTTTTCGATGTAGCGGCGGAGTATGCCAACTACAACGCCGACATGACCCGAGTGGTACCGGTCAATGGACAATTCACTAAGCGTCAGAAAGAAATTTACAATGCAGTCTTAAGGGTAAAAAACGCAGCCACCGACATGCTGGTACCGGGTAACTCCATCCCTGAATACCACAAAGCCGTGGGAGCTGTCATGGAGGAAGAGCTTGTCACACTCGGGCTGCTCAGCAAGGAGGACATCGAAAAGCAAAACCCGGATTTACCGGCCTACAAGAAGTACTTCATGCACGGTACATCACATCACCTGGGTCTCAACGTGCATGACGTGGCCAGCATCTATAAGAAGTTTGAGCCCGGAATGGTATTTACCGTTGAGCCGGGGATTTATATCCGGGAGGAAGGCATCGGCATGCGCCTGGAGGACAACATCGTGATCACCGATAAGGGCCACAAAAACCTTATGAAAAACATCCCGATTCATGCTGAAGAGATAGAGAGTCTAATGAACTCCTAATCATAATTCTTCTCGTCAAAATACGCTTTGACTATATCCAGGTCTCCTTTGACCTCTTTTACAATGTGACCGGCCTGGCCATTTTCATAGGGCATGCAGAGACCACAGTCGATCGTGACTACTTCTTCCTGAACTGAGTGAAACAAGTCTCGTAAATGATCCGGGTCATCCCCGATCACCACAAAAACACTAAAATCATTGTCCTCAACCATTTCTAAGCCCCAGAGGTAATGGCTGTTGTGCCTGCTGATGGCCAGGGGCAAGTTGTACTTTTCCTGGTAATACCTCATGGCTCCTGCTTCTCCATAGTTGTTGGTGACAATCACTGCTTTTGCACGTTCCTCCTCTGTCAACTCCTTGCACGCTTCACCAACGTATCGAGCAAAATCCTCCCAACCGTGCATATCCGCAAAAAACTGTGGCAAAACGGATTCCTCTTTGCTTTCCGTGTTTTTGGCACCTATTCCGAGAAACTGCTGATAAGGGACATACTGACCAACTGGCAAGATCGGCACTGCCAACGGGGCTAATACAAAGGCTGAAGCTAGATGCAACATGGCATGGATCTTCACCAGGTAATTTTGCCAAGTCTTTTGCAGCACATTGGACAGATGGATTGCTCCTGTGATAAAAACCGCTGAGTATGAAGGAGCCATGTACTCTGACTTGACATGGCCCTTGAGGAGTAGAATCGCCATTGTAACGAAAAAGATGATAACCAGGGATTTTTCCTTCCACTCGTATAGAGAAGAAAACAGATACAGAATCGAAAAAAGGAACAAAACAAGCATTGAAGGATTTTCCAGAAGCAACTGACCACTCAGAAAGTCCATTCGGGTAACCCCAGCGTACTTGTATCGGGAGGCATTCATCGCAAACTCAATATGCGCCCAGTCATTCATCCAGTTCCATATCACAAATGGGAGAAATACTAGGAATGCAATAACTCCTGTCAAATAAGGATTCCCTGTAACGAGAAGCCTTCGATCGGAGCTGATCAGAAGATAAACGACAAACCCGATGGAAAACCAGGACATACTGATTTTGTTCATCATCCCAAAACCAACAATCAATCCAAGAATGGCCCATAGCTTGGTCTGGTCGGGAGTCCTCAGTGTCAGAATCAACTGATAAAACGCCAATAACCAAAACAGCGTCTCGAAGGAATTCATCGAGTAGTACGAAGAAAAGGCCATGTTGATGGGTGCCGCCACAAAGGCTATTCCTGCCAGCCAGGCGGCCAACACACTTCCTCTCAGGAGCCGTACCGTTTTGATCAATACATAGAGAGAAGCAATCCCTACGATCATCGGTACCAAACGAATTACCTGCCAATCCTCACCAAAAACCACCGTGAACGCTTTCAAAAACCAAATGGAAAGCGGCGGGTGATCTACATAGCCAAAAGCCAAATGATCGGTGCAAGACAGATAGTAGAGCTCGTCCCGGAAAATCCCATACCCCTCAAAAAGTATGGCTGACAAATGGATTAATAGCTTGCAGCCAATCAGAACGATTAGAGCCGTATTGTATGAGGCAAGTCGCATTTTGCTATTGTCTAAATATCCTCAAACAACTGCCGCTCAATCGCAAAGACAACCAGACCGGCGACGTTCTTACAGCCCGTTTTTTCGAGCAGGTTTCTTTTGTGTGCATCCACCGTACGCATGCCAATGAACAGTTCATCGGAAATCTCTTTGTTAGAGTATTCCTTGCAGATCAGGTGTAACACCTCCTTTTCCCGATTGGTTAGGGGGATTTCAAGGCTAAGACGAGATTTGGGTTTGATGTTGGGGTTGTCTGCGTTCATGAGGATATCTGTGACTTCAGGCGAGTAGTACTTATTTCCTGCTGTCACCGATTTGAGCGCCTCAGCGAGCTGGTCTTCTGTACAGTTTTTCAGTAAATAACCCAACGCTCCTGATTTCATCATTTGCTTGATATGCTGGCTCTCATTGAGCATGGTCAGGGCCAGTACTCGGGCGTCCTTGTCCAGCTCTATGATCTTCTTGGTCAGTTCAATGCCATCCATCACAGGCATCAGGATGTCTGTGATCACTACATCGATGGGCTTGGATTCGTATAGCTGCAGGGCCTCTACCCCATTCTTAGCCTCTCCGGCAATTTCCACCTTATCATTGTCCTCAAGGAAGGTTTTGATCCCCTCACGGATCATCTTATGATCATCTACGAGTAGGATTTGTGTTTTTAGGGTCATTTACAAGTTTGGTTATTGGAATATCTATCGTTAGTTGGGTTCCTCTTCCCGGGCTGGTATCAACAAATAACTGCCCGCCTATCGAGGTGGCCCTGTTGATCATGCTATTCATGCCAAAGGAGCCTTTAAAGTTATTTAATTCCGTTTTATCAAAACCCACCCCATCATCCTCTATGGTCAACAGAAGGGATTTTTTATGTCTTATCAATTGTACAGTCGCCTCGGTGGCATGTGAAAACTTAATCACATTGGTGATGGCCTCCTGAGTGATGCGGTAGAGGCACAGTTCCATGGACAGTGGCAGACGTTGGTCATTTAGATTGTCCTGGTAGTGAAACTTGATCTCGGACGTTCCCTCCAGTCCTTCCAGCATGGAAGTGACGGCCATTTGATAGCCATAGTCCTCGATGGCTTTGGGCATGAGCTTGTGCGACAGGCGCCTGGACTCCTCGATGCCTTGCTGCAGGTAGTCAAAGGCGACATCAAACTTCTTTTGCGTGTCTGTCTCCAGTTGGGTATGGGATTTGACACTTTGTAGGTTTAGATGCGCTGTGGTCAATAGCTGCTGCAGGTTGTCGTGTATCTCTCTGGAAATGCGACTCCTCTCTCGCTCTTCTGTCTCCAGTGTGGCTGACAGCACCCGCTCCTGAGCCTTTACCTTATCGGTAATGTCCATCATCACTCCTTCTAGGATTTCCTCTTCTTCCTTACGTAAAATACCCTGCTCCCAAAGCCACCGTACTTCTCCTTTGGCATGGTTGATTCGATAGGTTATTTGGTATTTATTTCCCTCCTCAAGCTGATTACTGACTTCTTCTTGCACAAACTCCCGGTCATTCGGAAATATAATTTGGCTGAACGAAAAGCCTCCTGAAGGAGCCATAAATTCTGATGGCAGATATCCGGTAAGGACTTCTGCATACTCACTTATGTACAACATGGACCAGTTTTCATCATTTCGGCAGCGGAAAACAATTCCAGGCACATTTCCAATCAAAGCAAGAATCTGACGGTTTCTAAACAATATTTTTCTCGACTTCTCTGAAAGTTCCGACTCCAATTTCTCTTGTTGATGCTTTTTCCTGATGGTATTGCTGATGGCACCTCCAAGTGACTCCAGCATAGAAACCATTGCAGCACCCCAGTCTCGCTCAAAACGAATATCAGCCATGCTCAAAATGCCCCACAGCTTTTGATCTACCAGAATAGGAATCAGCACACCTGATTTCCCCCCGGTTTTAGTCAGGTGTTTCTTCAATTCTTCATTGGCCTCACTAAACTTAAAAGTGAAAATCTTGCCTTGCTCTAGTGATAGCAGGATTTCCTTGAATGGGGTTTCTCTAAGGTTTATGTTTTGATTGATCCGATTGTCATCATGAATTTTGAGCCAGTAGTGCTCAAGAATCAAACTGGTATGCCCGTCTGAAGTAATATGGATTCTTGAAATCCCACAGTCAGAATCGAATGCCACTCCTAGTATCTTGGTTACATTATCAAGGGCCTGGCCAAAGTTTTCATTGACAATCAGTTCGTTGATAGCTTTTGAAGCGCCAATTAATGCAACATCATCAGAATAGGGTTTTTCGGTCATTGGTTCATCCATGAGATTGACGAGTTTGAAGTTAAATATTTTATTCAAAACCCATAAAAAAAGGCCCCATTTCAAAGGCCTCTTTGTTGTTCAGAATAAATTCCTGTGCTGTTGAAAAAATCAAGGGTTAACGTTGCTAATGAAAAGTCTCGATCTAAATGCTGCGGCTCCAACCGATAAAAAAGAATCGGGGAACTCATTCGCTTCTGCCAACTTCACTGCTCCCCGATACACTTCCAAAAACCAACCTTAATCTTGGGTCTAGCTTGAGAAAAAACCAGGGGACTCAACTACCGCAATCCAACTTCTCATTGCCCCCCGATCTACTTCCAAAACCAACCTTAATATCTTAATACATCGACCTGCATCCTGGCTAGTTCGGATCCTTTCAGGCGTCGAGCATATCTGGATTTCTTATCCAGGTCAGACAAGCTGATCACTGAAACCAAAATCAGGATCAAAACGCCTGCGGATCGATGTAATTCATTTCTAATCACATGACAAAATTGTGGCCAGAATATGGCCTGTGTAACAGTGAATTACCTAATTGAAAAAAATAGGTGAATCGCCTAGTAACGTGAAATAATCAGATTGTTCTGCAGAGTTTAGCAAACAGGTTAATTTGTACTTAAGTCAAATGAGCAACCTGTTTACTTTGGTCACTTAAGCGTTTGTAAAAACAGGATCACCGGTTCCCAATAGCTCTTGTGGTCTGGAAACTTCACAAAAAGAGCTTTAGACCCGTGGTTGCCAGAAGTTTCCGTAGGTAGGAAGTAGGTCTTGCTTTCAGAGGGGATTGCCTCATAGATATTCCACCAGCTGTTTTTTTCGTTTCGTGCTGAAGTGATAAAAACAGGACAATTGATCTTGGCAGCACTCTGGGCAATATAGTCCGACGGCTTGCCCATATTTTTAAAATACTCCCCCGGTGAGAAGGCTAGCAGGGCATCAACACTTTCAGGGTTTTCACCCGCGTAGCGTATTACCAGGGATGCCGAATACGAGCTACCCCAAAGGATCACCTTGCCTTTGGCGTAAGTCTCACGGGCAAAAGCCACTGCAGCCCGTAGGTCTTTCTCCGTATCCGTGTACTTGGTTTCCTTCATCTTTCGCTGGGCATCCAGGTACGTTTCGTTGCGCACGCCATTGACCAGATTACCAGATCGAAGATCTACCGCCATACAATTAAAACCCAGTCGATTGAGCGTTGGAGAGATTTCGAGGTACTCACCACGGCTCCAACCTGCCTGGTGAAATAATATGATAAATGGCACCGTATCAGGGTGTGCCATATGTACATCGGCGGTGATGGTTACACCATCAGTTGACTTAAAAGTCACTTTCTCCTCGGCCTTTGAAGGTACAAGGAGAAAGCAGACTAAAATCGTGATGACGTATTTCATGGTGCAATTAGACAGCTACGCTATTGTCACGCAACGCATCGTTGAGTGAGGTCTTTTTATCGGTGCTTTCTTTTCTTTTCCCAATGATAATTGCGCAGGGAACGTTGTACTCACCTGCAGGAAATTTCTTGGCATAAGACCCTGGGATCACTACAGACCGCTCAGGCACATAGCCCTTATATTCCACTGGCTCATCTCCAGTCACATCGATTACCTTTGAACTGGCCGTCAAGGTCACATTGGCTCCAAGCACAGCTTCCTTACCGATTCTCACGCCTTCTACGATGATACATCTGGAGCCAATGAACGCATTGTCTTCTACGATCACTGGTGCGGCCTGCACAGGTTCCAGCACCCCACCGATACCTACGCCACCACTAAGGTGTACGTTTTTACCGATCTGAGCGCAGCTACCTACCGTCGCCCAGGTATCTACCATTGTTCCTTCATCTACATAAGCGCCGATATTCACGTATGACGGCATCAATACGGTGCCCGCTGAAATATATGCTCCGTACCTTGCCACAGCGTTAGGCACTACTCGGATGCCCAATTCATCGTAGTTGGATTTAAGGGCCATTTTATCATGGTATTCGAAGATTCCCACCTCCTGTCGCTCCATCTTGCGGATAGGGAAATACAAAATCACGGCTTTCTTCACCCAGTCATTTACCTGCCATCCGTCAGCGATTGGCTCTGCACAACGCAGCCTTCCTTTGTCGAGCTCTTCGATTACATGCTCGATGGTTTTGACCGTTTCAGGTTGTGATAAAAGTGACCTGTCCTCCCAGGCCGATTCAATGATTTTTTTGATGTCTTCCATGATTTATTTTGCAGTGTATTATTGTGCTTTTGCGAAAAAAGCAATGTAAAAACCAGCGCAATATTACATAGATTTGGAGTGATGCCGAAACAAAAGATTGCAATCATTTCCGTACTCAAACCTGTGGACGATGTACGGTCCTTTGAGAAGATGGCCCGATCTATTTCTGACCTGGAGAATGTCGAGTTGCACCTGTTTGGCCAGCAAACCAATAACACAAATCCTGCTCCCGACCTAATCCATTTTCATCCGCACAGTGCTGACAACCTTGGCCTTTTGATCCGCTGGGTAATCGGGATCAAAATCTTATTTGGATTATTTAGAGTAAAACCTAAAACAGTCATATGTAACACCCATGAATTACTGATAGTTACGATCTTATGCAAAATATTATTTGGCTCAAAAATATTATATGATATCCAGGAAAATTACTATTTAAACTGGGCTTATCAGAGAAACTATCCTCTCCTTATTCGGTATCCGGTAGCAGGCTATATACGACTTAAAGAGTTCCTCCTCTCCCCTTTTTTTGATCATTTTATTTTGGCTGAAAAAACCTATCAAAACGAAATCATTTTCATCAGCGACAGGTTTACCATTTTAGAAAACAAAGCACTCGTACCTGAAGGCTGGAAAAAGCAAACTCAAAATACAGACTCCATCAATTTGGTATTCACCGGCACAATTACCGAAAGCAACGGGATCTATCGAGCGCTGGAGATTTATCAAAAACTGAGAGAAAGAAATGACAACATACATCTCCACATTTGTGGGCACTGCCCGAGTCCTTCAATTCAGAAGTATCTGAACTCTGTAAAGGGTGATTCTCTGAAGTTGGATCTTTCATCTACTCCTACTCCACACGACCAGATTCTTGACGCCATTCAAAATTCAGATTATGGTCTGGTCACCTACCGCACCAACGAGAGTAACAAAAACTGCCTCCCCACGAAGGTCTATGAATACCTGGCACTGGGCCTGCCGATCATCTATGAGAAAGGTAGTCATTGGGAAGCCTTAATTTCGAAGCGATCCGCAGGAAAGAGCTTTGCAGCTGACCTATCTGATATTGACTCCATAGCAAGTTCAATCAGCGAGAAACCTATCTCACTTGAAAGTCAACCGGCTGACCCGGAAATTTGCTGGATGAAAGAAAAAGAAACACTAAATCTCCTCATTCTTGGTCTGATAAAGTAACCGAGGTAAATTAGCTAAGCTGATCTAAGTGTATGGAGATAAACAAAGTAGCTGTCACCGGGGCAAGTGGACATTTGGGGTTACATATAGTGCTCGCTCTCGAACGGCAAGGATATTCGACAAAAGCACTATACCATACCGCAATCCCTAAAATAGAGACTAAAAAAACAGAATGGGTCAACGGAGATGTAACCCAGTCAGGAAGTATTGATAAGTTAATTGACGGGTGTCAGGTCGTCATTCATGCTGCAGGATTGGTTCAACTTCAAAATACCTCCCGCGGATTGGTATTGGAGACGAATGTGCTTGGCACCCAAAACCTTATTGACCATTGCCTTATCTCCGGGAGAAACATTCGGTTTATCCATATAAGTTCGACCAGTGCGGTCTCTCCTTTTCCAAGGCATGAGAAAATGAGTGAAGATCGCCCCTACTTAAAAACATCAGACTATGCCTATGCGTGGTCCAAATCACTTTCGGAACAATTAGTTGTAAAGGCGACACATGAAAACGACCTGGATGCAGTGATATTCCGTCCATCAGCGCTATTGGGGCCTTTGGACTTCAAACCTTCAATTTTCGGATCAGCCATGCTCAAATTCCTGAAAAATGAGATCCCGGCAGTAACCACAGGAGGATACAACTTCATTGACATAAGAGATGCTGCACAGACGATTGTGAATAGTATCGAATTGGGGAAAAGGGGCAGCATTTACAACCTGGGTGGTGAATATCGTACCATGAGGGAAATGAACCAGTTGCTCGCTGAAATCTCCGGTTGTAGGGTTCCAAATCTCATCGTACCAACAAGTATTTTGTACCTGTTTGAGCCTCTAATTCGATTTCTTTATTCTTCTCAGGACAAGGACACGCCGTTCACTAAAGAAAACCTATTTTTTGTCCGGAACTCCCCCACTCAACTCGACTCTTCAAAGGCAATATCAGAACTAGGACACAAAAAAAGGCCTCTTCAAGAAACGATCCAGGATACGGTGGAGTGGTTCAAAGAAAAGAACATGATATGAGCAAAGACTGGATTATCGGTTTTTGCTGGCTATGGATGGCTGTAGCCCTGGCTACGTTTGTACTCCTATTCTTTGTATCTGCCCCCTACGGTCGTCACATTCGCAAGGGTTGGGGACCCACCATAAATAACAACTGGGGATGGGTGACCATGGAGTTTCCCTCTTTTGCCATCATGTTGTATTTTTTATTGGCCGACACTCATTCTCTTTACAACTTGTTCTTGTTCGGATTTTGGCTGGTTCACTATTTCAACCGCACATTCATCTTTCCATTTCGCATTCGTACCAGCAACAAGCAAATGCCTCTGGCCATTACCGGATCTGCTGTATTTTTTAATTGCATCAATGCTTTTTTGAATGGGTACTACCTCTCCTATTTACAAGACAACGATATGGATTTCAATTCATGGCCATTTTATATAGGTGCAGGATTGTTCATCTTCGGGTTTTATATCAATCAAAAGTCTGACAGCATCCTGATCAGACTCAGAAACGGAAACTCAGGAATCTATTCCATACCCAATGGTTTTCTCTTCCGATGGATCTCATGCCCCAATCACCTGGGAGAAATAATCGAGTGGTTGGGGTTTGCTTTGATGGCTTGGAATCTGCCTGCTATGACATTCCTGGCATGGACATTGGCCAATCTTATACCTCGTGCTATAGCCCATCACCATTGGTATCAAGCCCACTTCGATGACTACCCAAAAAGCAGAAAGGCACTATTGCCCTATTTATTATAGGTCGAGCTTCTCATAATAAAAAAACCAACTCAACCGAAGAACTGAGCTGCTCATCACAGATTTGCAAAGCCCCCTATTTCAATAGGAATCCAATGGACACTCCGTTGCTATAGGCTATAGGAAACTCCTTGGTACCGGCAACATAACCAAAATAATAGCCCTGTCCATCGTCGCTAGAAAACCCATACCCCAGACCAAGGTGCCACCCAAAAGTCATAATGTTACCTAAGACATACTGATTGCCGAAATTGATAAGGATAGCAAAAGAAGTAATGTCTTTCTTATCCTGGTCAATAAAAACGTCATCGAATTGTTCTTCAAATTGGAACGAACTAAAAGCAATCTCAGGCTTGATATAAGTTCCCCTCAACGGATGAGTACTAAAAGTGCCGTCTACTGCGTAGTTAGGTTTCAATTTAAACTTTGGGCCCACTTTTAAAAAGACACCACTTGCTTCATAATCAGTCTGAATACCAATACCAATAATTCCAATTTTTGCTTCAATGCCGGTAAAATTATTGAAATACTGTTCGTACCCGAGGGTGAGGTTACCTGTCAATGGAGAGAAAAAGTCCATTTTCACCACTTTCTTCTTGACCAATGAATCTGCCAGGTACTCTACTCGCTGCGCATAGGCATGTGAAGAAAGAACTGCTAAAAGGATTAGAATCGTTAATTTTTTCATGGTTAGATCAATTTTATTTTAAGTGTTTAATCGATTACAAACATAAGACAAGCATTCAATAAAAAACCCCAATCTCCTTTGAGGAAATTGGGGCTTTTCGACCAATAGAGTCTTGCGACCGATGAAACTAATCGTCCTTCTGAAATTTCTTTAGAATTTTTTCCATGTGCTTGCCAGCAGCTTCTCTACCTCCCAGTCCATAGGCCAAAGCAATCGTCACCGCTATAGACCCAAGTGTCAGACCGAAGGCCAATTCCACGATACTATTCGCGATGCCCATTGTCCTAAGCGCGATGGCAAAGAATAGACCAATAATTCCAAATTTGATCACGGAACCCGCAAACTCATTTCCTTTGTTTTTAGTCACTGACTCAAATACCGACTGTGCAATGTAGTTGCCAATCACTATCACGATCATACCAAAAAGGATATTGCCTGAAAGTGATAAGACAGAATGCAGAATTTCGCTCAGTCGATCGAATCGCAGCATGTCTGCTCCCTGTACAATACCGAAGAACACGATAAAAAAGAACGCAACATTCGAGACTACCTTAGAAAAGGACTGATCATCACTTATAAAGAACAGCTTCAATCGCTTGCTCCATTCATCGGCTCCAAAGTTTTTTAGGACGTCGTTGAGGAACGACGAGAAAAACTTACCTCCAATGTACGCAATAGAGATAATCAAGCCAGCGCCAATAATATGCGGAACGGCATCCATCAATTTATGAAGGATGTTATTAGCAGGACGCGTAATCGCCTCCAGGTGTAGAGCGTTTAGCGCCAAAATCAGAAACGGAATAAATACCAATAGGAAAACCACCTGCTGGATGAAATGAACCAGCTTGTCGGTTTCTTTGAAGCCCACGCTGTCCATCACCCGATCCAGGAAGCTACCCGTCATCTTGACGAGGTTGGAAGCGAACTTGGCTAGGATGTATCCGATAAATGCCAGAGCCACCCCTGCGAAGATGTTTCCAATATATGACAGGAATTCATCCAGCATATTTCGGATAGGGTCAAGCACATAGCTCACGCCCATCATCTCCAGGACAATGAGAAGCACGATCACCATTAGAATATAATACACCAGGTTTGCCAGGAACTTATTGGTATCTACAATGGTATTGCCCAGCAAACGCTCGTCCCATTCGGTCTTTTTGAGCAGTCTGTGAACGATCTTGCGAATCAGCGCGGCAAAAAGCCAACCTGCGATGAAGAACACCACGGCTCCAAAAACACCAGGCAGTGCTTGATGCAACCATTCGCTGATAGTGTGATAAAGTCTATTTACATCCATATGCTATTATTTAGGTAAGTGAAAAGATTCTGAGAAGTTAAGAATACCCCCCCACTTTTCAAAAGCATTTGGAGAAATTGGAATTGAAATAGTTCAATCAGATCGTGGAAATATGACAATTAGAACATCACTTGTGGTAATTTGTAACTATGACTCAATATCTTTTCTCCACCTTAACCACGCTATCACCCATCATTTTCACTCTCCAATTTGGGTTTCTAACTAGTAGCTTATCTGTTGAAAGTTCCAATTTAGTACTCTCAACTATTTTTAGAAAGTTATGCTTAAGGATATCTTGATTTAACCATGAGTTAAATTCGGTAAAAAAGAAGACGCTATATCCATCAATTTTTGCATATCTATCCGGATACTTTGGTAGATCAACCTTTGTATAAGACGAGATGTAAACATCATGATGATCAAGAAAGTCTTTTCTTTGATTCGTATGAGATACGGTAATAATGCACTTTCTTCTATCTACATTGTTACCCGCAGCAAAATCCTTGACAAGTTGAATTATCCTTAGATCATGATCTATTTCGACAAAAAATGGCTCTGCCTCCAATACTGCTATCTTATTCTCTAAGTCCATTATTTTAAAATGTGACGCTTCCAATAGCTTAGAACAGTGAGTCAAATTCTCTTCAAGTTCTAACACAGAATTCTCATTTTTATCAGAGCAAGAAACCGAGATAGCAGCGCAAAAAAGGAACAGTGAAGATTTCAAGTCCATCTTTACATTCTATTTAATTCATGAAAGCGCCTTCTTCACCAACTCCAACTCCTCATCCCCCAAATCCAACTGCAGCGCCATCTCATGCCCTTTCTCGGTCATCTTGCCCCATGTCTTTTGGACAATGTCGATGATCTTGTCCTCTGGGTGCTCCAGTGCAAACGCTGCGAAATAGTACTGTAGAAAGACCAGGCATACGACATCCTCCAGCTTCTTGGATTCTTCATCCGATTTGAGCTTCTTCTTGGTCACAAGTGTGACGACTTTATCTATGGCTTCCTGATCAAATCCTTCCTCGGTCATTATTTCTGAGAGTAACTCTCCATGAAAGAGCTTAAGCATCGTTCGCCACTTCAGGTATCCCGGTCGATCCATAGGGTAATCTTTTCGCGGAATATGCCAGCGCTTGATGTGTTGGCCGCGAGCTGCTATTTGCAGTTCTGCCGAAGGTGATTCTTCATATTTCAAGAGCATCTCACTCATGCGCTCCCCATAGATCAACTCTTTAGGAAATTCCTTTCCTGCCCACTCTGTTTTGTTCGGATCCTCAGCGTTGATTTCATCAATCCTCTGAAATACCTTAACTAACCTGTCTTCCATAATTCAAAACTAGAAATTCATTACGAATTCATGAAATTACGTAGAAATCGCATGTTTTTTTGTCTTTTTTACGTACAAAGCCTTGCGTTTTGAGTAATAATACGTAGTTTTACGTAATTATTTTTACAGTATGCAGAAAATCATAGTAGTCGGAAACGGAATGGTGGGGTACAAGTTTTGTGAAAAACTCGTACAGCAAGCACCTGAGGGCCAATTTTCAATCACGGTATTTGGCGAGGAGTCATATCATGCATATGACCGGGTACATTTGAGCGAGTACTTCGAAAACCAGAGCTTCGAAAATCTCGAAATGTCCACAAGATCCTGGTACGAAGAAAACAACATCGAACTCATCTCAGGTGAATTGATCGTATCCATTGACCGTGAGGACAAAACCATAAAAAGCTACAAAGGAACCGAGATGTCGTATGACAAATTGGTTATGGCTACAGGATCAAGTGCTTTCGTACCGCCATTCGAGGGTACAGAAAAGGATGGCGTATTTGTGTACAGAACCATCGAGGATCTTGACGCCATCATCGACTATAGCAAGAAATCAAAAAAGGCTGCCGTACTTGGAGGTGGCCTACTAGGTCTCGAGGCTGCCAAAGCCATGCTCGACCTCAATCAAGAAACTCATGTGATAGAATTTGCGTCTCGGCTCATGCCTCGCCAGTTGGATGAGGCTGGGTCCGATTCGCTTGTATCCAAAATGGAGGACATTGGTGTCAAACTCCACATGAACAAAAACACCACCAAGGTAGCCGGAAACGGAAAAATGACCGGATTGGAGTTTGCCGACGAAACTTCTCTTGATGCAGATATGCTGGTTATCTCTTGTGGTATTAAACCAAGAGATGAACTAGCCAAAGCTTCAGGCCTGGAAGTAGGTCCTAGAGGAGGTATCGTCGTAGATGACCTACTCAAAACCAATGACCCGGACATTTTCGCTATTGGTGAATGTGCACTGCACAAAAACTTCATCTACGGGCTTGTTGCTCCAGGCTATGAAATGGCTGACATTGTAGTGAATCAACTGATTGGCAAAAACGACAAGCAATTTGAAAGCTATGATATGTCCACCAAGCTCAAGCTCATTGGTGTAGACGTAGCGAGCTTCGGAGATGCCATTTGTGAGAACACACCACACAAGCCGATCGTTTTCGAAGACAATCTCGAAGGCATCTATAAAAGAATCAACATTTCCACTGATGGAAAGAAACTCCTCGGCGGAATCCTGGTAGGTGACGCTGATGCGTACAACATGCTCCTTCAGGTCACCCTCAACGGGATGGCCCTCCCTCCTAACCCTGAGGATCTGATCCTGGGTGCCAGAGGCGGTGAAGAGCTGGGCATGGAATTGCCGGATTCGGCTCAGATCTGCTCTTGTGAGAATGTAACCAAAGGGGACATCTGTAAGGCCATCGTCGAAGATGGATTAGAAGACATTGCTGCTGTAAAGACATGCACCAAAGCCGGTACAGGCTGCGGTGCTTGTTCTCCCATCGTTGGAGATATATTCAGCGAGCAGCTTAAGAAAATGGGTAAAACCGTCAAAAAGGTTCTTTGCGAGCACTTTGAGTACTCGCGTCAAGAGCTTTTTGACATCATCAAGGTCAAGAAGATCAACAGTTACGAAGAACTACTGAACACTGTTGGCAAGGGAGACGGTTGTGAAATTTGCAAACCTGCTGTTGCTTCTTTGATGGCAAGTATCTGGAATGAGATGATCTTGTCTGACAACAAGGATACCTCTCAGGACACCAACGACCGCTACTTAGCCAACATCCAAAAAGGTGGTTCTTATTCTGTAGTTCCAAGAATCCCTGGAGGAGAAATCACTCCGGATAAACTGATCGTGATTGGTCAGGTAGCCAAGAAATACGACCTGTACACCAAGATCACAGGTGGACAAAGAATTGACCTTTTCGGAGCAAGGGTCAACGACCTTCCCGACATCTGGGAAGAGTTGATCAATGCCGGTTTTGAAAGTGGTCATGCCTATGGTAAGTCTCTAAGGACAGTAAAAAGTTGCGTTGGGTCTACCTGGTGTAGATATGGATTGCACGATTCTGTCACCTTTTCCATTGAGGTAGAAGAGCGATACAGAGGTCTTCGCTCACCACATAAACTGAAGAGTGCGGTATCTGGATGTAGAAGAGAATGTGCAGAAGCGCAAAGTAAGGATTTCGGGATCATCGCTACGGAAAAAGGCTGGAACCTATATGTATGTGGTAACGGAGGATCTAACCCTCAGCATGCTCAATTGCTGGCTGGAGATATTGATTCTGAGACTTGTTTGAAATACATTGACAGATTCCTGATGTTCTACATCAAAACTGCAGAACCTTTGAACAGAACGGCTACCTGGTTGAATAAACTTGAAGGCGGCATGGACTACCTCATCGATGTGGTGGTCAATGATTCGCTGGGAATCGCTGCTGATCTGGAAAGAGAAATGCAGTTTATGGTCGATACGTACAAGTGTGAGTGGAAAGAAGTAGTCAACAACCCTGAACTACGTAAAAAATTTACTCACTTTATCAACACAAACATTCCCGATCCTACCATGGAATTTGTGGAAATGAGAGGCCAGAAGAAGCCAAAAGAATGGGGAAACGAAGTAGTGAGCAAGTAATTGGAAAGAATAATGACAGATCAAGCATTGGAATATAAAACGGTAAAACCGGAAGAGGTAACTAATTGGGTGAAAGCTGCTGCGTCAGCGGACTTTCCGGTAAACGGAGGGGCATGTATCAACCACAATGGGCTTCAAATCGCTGTTTTCAATTTTTCCCGAAGAGGAGAATGGTATGCCACACAAAATTTGTGTCCGCACAAGCACCAAATGATTTTGTCACGGGGGATGCTCGGCTCTGAGGGTGAAGAACCTAAAGTAGCCTGTCCATTTCATAAGAAAACTTTCTCTTTGAAAAATGGTAAGAACCTCAATGGAACCGAGTGTGATCTTGCTACGTATCCGGTAAAAGAAGAAAATGGGTATATTTACGTAGGCTTTGCTGAATAAACAAATCAGAAGTTGCTTAGAATAAATTCATTTCGGCGATTGGGACTTATGTACCTTGTCGCCATTTCGTGTATTATCCTCACCATTGTCATCAGTCAGTTTCTGATCCAGACATTTATCGATAAGCAATCCTTTGACTCTCGTGTGATCAATGTGGCCGGTAAGCAACGAATGCTAAGTCAAAAGATCAGTAAGCTGAGCCTTCAGATACTTAACAATTTAGACAATCCCACTTACTACGCAGAACTAAAGAAAACGAGCGATTTGTGGCAAAATGCCCATCAGGCCCTTCAGTTTGGTGGTGATTCGCTCGGCGTAGGAGGAGAAAACTCCGAAGAGATCAAAAAGCTCTTTACCAAAATTCATAAGCCATTCGATGAAATGATGGGTAGCGTTCAGGTGATCTTGAAATCGGATCGCACCAATAAGGGCGCTGTAGAGAGCCAGGTATCGAATATAATCGCTTACGAAAAGGCCTTTTTGAAGGGCATGGACGATATAGTGCTTCAGTACGACCGTGAGGCCAAGCAGAAGGTCCAAAGGCTCAGCAGATTGGAGTACATTCTCTTTGCCATAGCTTTGGTAATCATCGTTCTGGAGTTCCTATTTCTCTTTATGCCGACTTCTAAGAAAGTCGTCAGCACCTTCAACGACCTGGTGAAGTCTGAGGAAGCCGCCAAGAAAATGACCGCTGAGGTGAATAAACTATACAACGAATTGGGTAAATCCTATCAGGATTTAGAATCTGTGAACATTGAAGCAGAAGAGCCCTCTATCCTACTCAAGTCAGACGACAAGGGAGATATTTTCTTCGTTTCGGACAAGTTCAAGGAAATCCTCGCCATTGATTCACCCGACTTTTCAGAAAACCTCTATTCGTGGCTCAAAAACCAAAGCTACAATGATGACTTCCTGGCGAAGCTCGAAAACATCATTGAGCAGGGCAATTCATGGAGCGGTGAACTAAACCTGGCCAATGCCGATGGTGACCTGGTATGGCTGGATATGTACTTTCAGGCAGTTCCTGATTCTAAGACCAAGAAAAACCAAATTCTGGCTATTGGACGAGATGTCACGGAATTCAAAGAAGCGAGACAAAGATCGCGGGAGATCAACCGGGAAGCTATCGAAAAACGGGTGAAAGAGCAGCAGTATCGATCAGTGCTTATTCTCGAGGGGCAGGAAGAAGAACGAAAGCGGATCTCCGCCGAAATCCATGATGGGATCGGGCAAATGCTCACAGGACTGAAGCTCAACCTTGAGGGAATCACCCCATCCAGCGCACCTCATATGAAGAAGCGTATTAAGGATACCAAGGATTTGATGAAAAGTGTGATCAAAGAAGTTAGGCGTGTATCGTTTAACCTTGCGCCAAGCAGTCTGGTAGATTTTGGGATCGCTCCGGCTTTGAAAAAGGTAAGCCAGGAAATTACTTCCCTGACCAACACCAAGGTGACATTTGAAAACAAGACGGGCTTTATCAACCGTCTTGAAAAAAACATCGAAACCAACCTCTACAGAATTGCGCAAGAGGCGGTCAATAACAGCATCAAATACTCAGAGGCGAAGCAGATCGACATACGTATCATGCACACGCATAGCGTCCTGACCATTGAAGTGGAGGACAATGGCAAGGGTTTTGACAAACAAAAACTTGAGAATGCGGGGCATTTTGGTGCCTCTGGCCATGGGATATTCAATATGAAAGAACGAGCGGCATACATCAATGCCACACTTGATATAGATACAAAATTGCTTAGCGGAACGAAAATCACTATTTCACTACCCCTTAGCTAAATATATTATGGAAACCATAAAAGTAATACTTGCCGATGATCATGTAATCGTACGAAACGGAATCAAAATCCTACTCGAAAGCGATGGAGATGTAGAAGTAATCGGTGAGGCCTCCAATGGTGTAGAAGCGCTAGAAATGGCCAAAGACCTACAACCTGACATCTTGATCTCAGACATCAAAATGCCGATCATGAACGGTATCGAAGCGACCTCCAAACTTCATGAAGTGGCGCCCAACACCAAGGCACTGATCCTATCGATGCATGACGATGAGGAGTATATCGTAAAATCCGTAGAAAGCGGGGCCTCCGGTTATTTGCTTAAAGACACCACCAAAGAAGAATTTTCCAAGGCCATCAGGGCCATACTCGACGGACAAAAGTATTTCAGTGGTGATATCTCCAACATACTGGTCAACAACTACTTAAACATGCGAGACGGATCAGTTGCACCCATCGTACGTACCGCTGCGCCCAAAGATGACCCTTATCACATTACCAAACGTGAAAAGCAAATACTGCAGATGGTGTATGACGGTCACAGCAACAAAAGTATTGCTGAAGAATTGGGGAAAAGTGTGAGAACGGTAGAAACTCATCGATTCAACATCATGAAAAAACTGGGCGTCAGCAATATCACGGAATTACTACGCAAAATTGACGGAGAACCGTTCCTAATCACAGAGTAGGAAATCTCCTCTAAAGCATCACGGTGGTTTTCTGGATCAAAACGTTGTTGGGTAATATGACATCTTCTCCTTCATCAGTCTGGATATGAAAGGTAAATAGGGTAATATCCAATATCTTACCCGTCACGGTATTGTCTCCATCGAGTACCTTGATTTTTGATCCGATTTTATGAGGAAAGTAAAAGAATAGAATAATGGCTGCCGTGACATTGCTGAGGATCGACCAGGAGGCAAACAACCCAATACCTGCTACGGTAAAAAAGGAAGCAAAATAGATCGTAAGCCCCTCCAGGGAAACACGCCAGACGATACCTAGAGCAAACAATACCAAAAAGGAAATAAGTATTCCGACCATCTTGGTTACATGGGCCGCCCTGATCTGGGCAAGTTGCTGCTTACTGGCAAATGCCTTAACGGACCTTCGAATCCCCCATTTGATCACCATAGAAGCGACAAATATTCCTATCGTCCAAATGATTTCAATCGAATATGCTTGTACCAGATCAATCATGGCGGCAAATATATGCCGATGTCGCAGAATAAATACCTATCCATATCCGGCATTTTAGAGTGGATAGACCCCTCATTCGCAATCAAGTAAAGAAAACTACGTAGACATTTTCAATAATTACGTATTTATACTTACAGTTGGATTCAAAAGTTGTATCTTTGTCTGGTAATCAGCACGCAATTATGAGTACAGCATCATTCAATGAAACTACAAAAAAGGCCAAAACCACATGTTCTTACTGTGGAGTAGGCTGCGGGATCGACGTTAGCATCAATAAGAAGGGGAAAATTGAGCTGGAAGGAACCAAGGAGCATCCTGTAAATATGGGTATGCTGTGCTCAAAAGGCCGAAACCTCAACTACGTAGTACAGGATACCACCGATCGTCTGATGTACCCTCAGATGCGATATGCAAAGAATCACCCCTTACAAAGGGTGTCATGGGATCAGGCCATTGACCGTGCTGCTGCAGTATTCAGAACTTTCATCGACAAACACGGGCCTGACTCGGTTGGGTTTTATATCTCCGGACAGTGCCTCACTGAAGAATACTACCTCATCAACAAGCTGACCAAAGGATTTATTGGTACCAACAACATAGACACAAACTCCCGACTCTGCATGAGCTCGGCAGTGGTCGGCTATACCAAGATGCTCGGTGAAGATGCAGTGCCGATTTCTTACGAAGACATTGAGATAGCTGACACATTTCTCATAGCCGGCGCAAATCCCGCCTGGTGCCACCCGATCCTATTCCGTAGAATTGAAAAAAGAAAAGAAGAAAACCCTGACACGAAGATCATTGTCATCGATCCCAGAGTTACAGATAGTTGTGGATTAGCTGATCTTCACTTGCAACTAACGCCGGGGACAGATATTCCCCTACTCCATGCGATTGGCCGGGTATTGATTGAGAATGGAAATTTCGATTTGAAGTTCATCAAAAATTACACGGACGGATTTGAGGATTATAAGAAACTGGTGTTCGAAAGGACTGTAGAAGAAGCAGCAGCTATTTGCGGTGTATCCGTAGAGGACATCGAACTGGCCGCCAAGTACATCGGTGACGCTAAAGGATACCTCTCAATGTGGACCATGGGGCTCAATCAAAGTGCCGAAGGTCTCAATAACAATTTTGCACTGATCAACCTCAACCTGATCACTGGCCATATAGGCAAGCCGGGTTCTGGGCCTTTTTCACTTACCGGACAGCCCAACGCTATGGGTGGACGAGAAGTAGGTGGAATGGCGTCTTTGCTGGCTGCTCACAGAGTGCAGGCTAACGAAGGACATAGAGAAGAAGTAGCCAAATTTTGGGGTGTGGATGAGGTACCAAGCAAACCAGGCCTCACTGCTACACAAATGTTCGATGCCCTGGATAGTGGTGAAATGAAAGCCGTATGGATCGTATGTACTAACCCATCGGTAAGTCTACCCAATGCTGAGTTGGTGGACAAAGCCCTTAAGAAAGCCAAATTCGTCATTGTACAGGATATTTCTGCCAAGTCAGATACTGTAAAATATGCAGACCTGGTACTTCCTGCCGCCGGTTGGTTGGAGAAAGAAGGCACTATGACCAACTCCGAGCGAAGAATCAGTTACCTGCCCAAGGTAGTAGACGCACCGGGTGAAGCCCTGCCGGATAACGAAATCATCATTCGCTTTGCGCAAAAGATGGGATACGATGGCTTTGAGTATGATTCATTTGAAGAGATATATGATGAGCACTGTCGATTGACCAAAGGAACCAACATCGACATCACGGGACTTTCGTACAAAAAACTACAAGAAATGGGTTCTGTACAATGGCCCGTACCAAGCCCGGATCACCAGGGAACCCCGAGGCTTTTTACAGACAACAAGTTCTATACCCCTAACAAGAAAGCACAGATCATGGTCACAGGCCCAGCCAATGACAGGGATGAGCTTTCACCAGAATATCCCTTGATCCTGACCACCGGTCGAATCAGGGATCAGTGGCATACGATGACCCGAACCGGTAAGGTGAATAAGCTCAATAAGCACATTGACAAGCCCTTCCTGGAAATACACCCTGATGATGCGGCCGAACGAGGAATTACTGAAGGGGCCCCTGTAGAGGTCAACGGACTAAGAGGATCCGTTCGTGTCAACGCCAAGCTGACAGAAAACATCAAAAAAGGTGTGGTGTTCCTACCTATGCACTGGGGTAAAATCCTGGAGAATTCCTTTGGACGCTCAAACAACCTTACCAACAAGACTTTTGACCCTACTTCCAAGCAACCGGGTTTTAAATACTCAGCCGTACAGGTAGAACTGTTTAAAAAACCTAAGCAGAAGGTAGTGATCGTGGGCGCAGGGGCGGCGGCCTACCGATTCATCAATAGCTACCGCGACCTCAATGCCGAGGACGAGATCCACGTGTTCTCAAAAGAGGAATATCCATTCTACAACCGAGTATTGCTCCCCGAGTATGTAAATGAACACAAGAAATGGGAGGATTTGCTCAAGTTCAAATACGGAGAGTTTGAGGAGCTGAATGTGCATCTGCATACCTCCACGAGCATCGAGCAAATCAATCGTGAATCCAAAGAAATTTTGGATTCTAATGGAGTCAGCCATTCCTATGACGTATTGATATTGGCCACAGGATCCCGTGCCTTCGTGCCAAACAACGTACCTATGCATGCTCCGGGCCTCTTTACTATGAGAGATCGAAACAGTGCCGACGGCCTCAAAAAATATCTAAACAACGAAGGACACGTCTTGATTGTGGGTGGCGGACTGCTCGGACTGGAGCTGGCTTCTGCGCTCCGAGAAATCGATATCGACGTGTCCATAGTGCAGCTATCTACCCGATTGATGGAGCGGCAGCTGGATACTATGGCCAGCATCCTGCTGAGACAAATGATCGAAGAGATGGGTGTGAATGTGTACACCAATGATGAAGTGTACAGCATTCGATCCCATGAAGACGATAAAAAGATCAGTGCAGACTTAAAGAGTGGCAAAACCCTCGAGTGCAATGCGGTAGTATTTGCCATAGGCACGCGCCCTAATAACGAGTTGGCACGAGAAGCCAATTTGAAATGTGGTAGAGGGATCATTGTAAATGACTACCTTCAATCGAGTGATCCTTCCATATATGCCATGGGAGAAATAGCCGAGCACAACCAAAAAATGAATGGTACGACAGCCGGTGCGGAAGAGCAGGCCGATATAGCTGCAAGGCATGTGGCTGGAGACCTCAGCAGCCTCTACAAAGGCACTGTACCTATGAATATTCTGAAGTTTCCTGAGCTAGACCTCTGCTCTATCGGACTCCCCGATGCACCGGCCAGCATGGAAGACTATGACGAGATCATATTCATAGACAAGGCACAGAAATACTACAAGAAATGTATCATACATAATGACCGCCTCATCGGTGCCATATTGATGGGTGATAAATCCGAGTTTGCAGAATTTAAGGAGCTTATAGAAAACGAGGTAGAACTATCCGAAAAGAGGATGGAACTCCTGCGCTCCGGCGAAAAGGGTGAGCCTCTCATGGGCCAGCTTGTGTGCTCGTGCAACAACGTGGGAACCGGCAATATCGAAAAAGCCATCAAAGAAGGCTGTACTACTCTGGCCGAAACATGTCAGAGCACAGGCGCAGGATTGGGCTGTGGCAGCTGCAAAGGTGAGATACAGCAGATATTAAAAAATCATCAGCCTGAAACCAACGAAGTTTTGGCCTAAGTCGTGAAAATCTCTTCAGCACTGACAATAACCGTATTTTTTAACACTAATTTTGAATAACACTAAGTAGCCGTAATGAAGAAGCAGGATCTAGTCAGGGTATTTGTAAAAGGTGGTATTCTATCTCCGGGGGACTTTTTGAAAATCATGAAAACGGCCCAAAATCTGGGTACCGACTATGTGCATTTCGGTTCAAGACAAGACATCCTTTTTCCCATAAAGGAAGAAAACAAAGAAGTGCTGGACGAGACCTTCAAGTCCATCAATACGGAATATGAGGTAAACCGTTTTACACACCAAAACATCGTAAGTAGCTATGTGGCCCTCGACGTGATGCCCAACAGAAAGTGGCTAGTACCCCACGTCTACCACTACATCCTCGACAGCTTCGAATTCAAGCCAAAGTACCGTATCAACCTTGTAGACCCACTACAAAGCATGGTACCCTTGTTTACCGGCAACGTCAATTTCATTGCTTCGAAAGAGGACAATTTCTGGTACCTGTTTTTAAGATTTAATTCACTGGGCAAAAAACCCATCCTGTACCCTAAGCTCACCTATGGGTACGATCTGTGTAAAATAGCCTCGCTCATAGATGAGCTGGATCCTGACAAGAACCCTATGTCGGAGGATGAGCTTTTCCAGGCCATCGATGCACTCAATATCAACACAAGAAACCCGGAAGAAGAACTCAAGTACCCTGACGCGAACTTTCCTTATTATGAAGGATTGAACCGAGAACCGTCCGGATCGTACTGGCTGGGGCTGTATTGGCGAAACAATAAATTCAACATCAACTTTCTCATCCACCTGTGTGAGCGCTGCCTGGAGACCAATGTTGGAAAGATCAGCCTGACCCCCTGGAAATCCTTTATTGTAAAAGGAATAGACCAGTCCCATCTGATTGGTTGGGAAAAGCTGATGGGACGGTTTGGAATGAACCTAAGACATTCGTCACTGGAGCTCAATTGGCACCTTCCCGTATTGGATGAAAAATGTCTTGAGCTTAAGAATTACCTGGTGCGTGCGCTGGATCAGCAAGACATCAGCACCTCGGGGCTGACCTTTACCATCAAACCCAATGAGGATATTTACCTCTTTACCTCTGTAGTGATCGAGATGAACTCCTCTCAAAACGAGCTTACCACCTACAACATCCTCTACTCCAAGGAATTTAACCCGAACGCGAGCGAGTACTACTATTATGTAAGCAATGCGACCAAGGAAGTACTACCGGCCCTGCTCATCGAATTGAGTAGAATGTATTATGAACAGCTTGAGGAAGCACCCGCCCCTCCGAAAAAGGCTGAAAAGAAAAGTAGTAAGCCGAAAGTAGAACTCTATCAGTGTTCGAATTGCCTTACCATCTACGATGCGACCTACGGCGATGATACTGTAGAAATCGAACCGGGCGTGAAGTTCTCGGAACTACCCGATGCGTACCACTGCCCTACCTGTGGCTCACCTAAGGAGGAATACCATAAGATGGAGGAGGCTGTATAATTATAATCTATTACATGGTCATAGCTTTCGTTGAAGACCGATTCGCTGAGTCCACTACTTCATTCAGGGCTTCAAAATCTCCGGCGGCCAGCCATTCATCCAATTCAAACTTTTCCTTTTGGCTAAGGTTGTTTGCTGCTTTACAATATTCTTTCAAAAACAGTCGCTTATCAAAGCTCACTTTAGCCAGTATAGTTTTGTAGTAATTCAGAAAGGGTGTCATGTTTCAATACCGATAGTTTTGTTGAGTATCGGTGGTTCCATTTTCGTATTGCAAAAAAGACCATGCCTCACTAATTGATTGCTACGGTACAATTAAGAAAATATGACCGTTTTTCACGTGTTTGATCCAATTCTTAACAGACCGATAGCTCATTTCGGGAAACCCAGTGATTAATACCCTATCTTCGCCAGATGAACATAGGTAAAGACACGGTAGTAAGCATCAACTACAAACTTCAACAAAATGATGCATCAGGAGAAGTGATTCAGGAAGTCAAAGACCAGGATCCGTTTGTATTTCTATTTGGTCACAGCCAGGTATTGCCACAATTTGAAACCAACCTTTCTGGCAAGGCTAAAGGTGATGCGTTCGAATTTGGCATTAAGAGCGAGGACGGATATGGCGCTCGGGATGAAAAAGCTGTTGCAGACCTCCCCATCGCTCTGTTCATGAAAGATGGCCAACTACTCGATATGGTGAAAGTAGGCCACTTCCTACCTATGAATGACCAGGAAGGCAACCAGATGCAAGGCCTGGTACTCGAAATCAGTGAAGAGACTGTAAAAATGGATTTTAACCATCCTATGGCTGGGATTGACTTGTTTTTCTCAGGGGAGGTGCTGGATGTCCGTGCAGCAACTGCCGAAGAAATCGACCATGGCCATGTGCACGGCCCGGGCGGGCATCATCATTAATTTGACGAATAGCGCTATACTACATAATTCATAGGCAGCTGAGAGTTTGTCTCCTTAGCTGCCAAATTTTGCTCCATTTGATCCAAATCCTCAGAGTCCTCATGGTCCGACTTGGTTATGAGTTTTTCTTTAGCTTCTTTCTGAGGTTCTTTGTTAGGGGTCTTTTCTGATGTGGTCTGCTGAGGCTCCTCTATTTTAAATTCCCTATTTTCTGCGAGCTTAAATTTTGACACTTCACTACTGAGGCCATCGGCTATCCCCGCCACCAATGAACTTTTGTCCTTGAAGTTAGTCATGCCCGAAGAAAGCTCAGATGAAGCGGTGGCTGTTTGCTCTGTACCTGCCGCTGTCTCTTCTGCGATCACCACTACTCCATTGATGATCTTCACTACGTTATGAATGTTGTCCTTTTGAAAGCCTCCAGCCTTAGCTATGAGTTCCGACTTCATCAATGTCTCGTTGCTAAAATTGAACATCTCTTCAAAGGCCGTTTTAGATTCAATGGTGGCCTTATTGATCTGCTCAACAATCGTACTCATATTACTGATCATGTTGATGGTACTTTCTGAATCCTGTTGTACGCTAGCCACCAGGTTTTCTATCTCAACGGCAGATTTCTTAGAGCCCTCCGCTAATTCTCTGATTTCCTCGGCCACTACCGCAAATCCTCTCCCGGCATCACCTGCCTGAGCGGCTTCTATGGCTGCATTCAAGGCTAATAAGTTAGTTTGAGCTGCGATGTCCTTAATGATCCTTACCACCCTATTGATTTCACTGGAGCGTTGTGCAAGATTGCCAACAGCTTCATTAGTCCCTTCAGAAAAAGTCAGAAACTCCTTCACCCCACTATCCACATTACCGATGAGTTCCTTGCCCTGGCTGCTTTTTTCTACGCCCATTTTCGCCGTTTCATTGATGCTATCCGATTGATTTTTCATCTCAGCTGCAGAGCCCAATATTCCTTCGATTAGGGTTGAGGATTCATCTACCTGCGCTACTTGTCGTTTGGCTCCCGTGCTTATTTCATTAGTTGAAGCTGCAATCTCCGAGGTATTTTGGGTCATCTCCATACTATTGATGAGCATCTCATCGCAGGCGTCTTTTATCTCCACCGATTGCTTGACGATGGCGGACAGCAAGGCCGACAATTTATCCATTGCCAGATTGAGATTGGTTGCCAACTGTTTGATCTCTCCATGGGATTCCTCAGTATAGCGATCTGTCAAATCCCCAACAGCCATTTTGTTCACAATCCTGTTGATAGAATCAAAGGGTTTCATGACTGTATCAAATAGCTGATTGACAGTATCTGCTAGATCCCGCCACTCTCCTTCCTTATTGTCCAGATCTATTCTTGCCCTGAAATTCCCCGATTTTATAGCTTCCGTGACCACCTCGCGAGTCTCCGTCACGGCATGCTTGAGTTGCTCACTTTGTTGTTGTAGCACCTCATTCTGTCCTTCCATTTGACGCCTGGCCTCATTTACCTTCCCTTCGAGGTATATTTCGTTTTCTTTATGACGAGCAGCACGAGATTTCATTATCCAGTAGAGCATTCCCAGTACAATCAAACCGAGTGAAATTCTAAACCACCATCGTGCCCATATTGGCGGCAGTACCTCAATAATCATTTCAGATGGTAGCGGAGACCATACATCGTCAGCATTGCTTGCAATGACTTTGAAAGTATAGGTGTCCGGTGGCAAATTGCTATAGGTCGCGAAATTCCTCGAAGCAGTAGCCATGGTCCAGTCTTCATCAAAACCTTCCAGTATGTATTTGTACTGATTGGCGTGCGCCTGGGCATAATGCAACGCAGCAAACTCTATGGTAAAGTAGTTTTGCTTGTGACCAAAAGTGATTTTTTCTGTAGCCTCAATCGACTGATTCAACATCACCCGATCGGCCACTTTATCCCCTACGGATACCCTTTCATTAAACACCTTGAGCTCTGTAAACTCCACGTTGGGAGCAATCTTGTTGTCAATTATTTTTTCAGGAGTAAAAATGTTCATTCCATTGATCCCTCCAAAGGCCAACTCTCCGGTAGATAATTTGAAATAGGCGTTGTAGTTAAATTGCCGACTTTGCAGCCCATCATAACTATCATAGACCCTTGGCGTAATCTCATCAAGGGATGACACGGCATTCTCCATCTTGATAAGGCCTGCATCCGTACTGATCCAGAGGTTTTTCTGACTATCCTCTTCTACCCCAAAAACGATCCCGATATCGTACCCATTCTTTTCTGAATAAGACCGATAAGAGTCGGTTTTCGGATCAAAATGCACCAGCCCTAAACTGTTGCCGATCCAAAAGGTGTTTTCTGAATCCTCCAGAATACAATACACCCTACCTATCACCTCCTCATTTCTAAATTCAGCAAACTCCTCAGTGTCCAGGTCGTACTTCCAGAAGCCCCCGATACCTCCTACCATTATGCTACCATCCGATGCCTGAATCAAGCCGAAGTAGGTATTTCCGTTCATATGACTGAAATCATCCCTACCAGAAACCATCATGTCCAGATGGGTGAAGCCATTATCGATGTCCTGATTGCCCAGCACCCATAGGTTGCCCCTGTCGTCCCTAAGCATACCATAGATCTTATTGGTTGTAAGTGTACTGGGGTTTTCAGCATCGTGTTTGTAATTCTTAAACTGCCCAGTTCTAGGATTGTAATGGTCAAGCCCTCCACGGTTAGTGCCGATCCAAATCCCACCATCTACATCCACTTCTATACTTTTCACGTCGTTGTAAGCGAGAGAATTCGAGTTGTTCGGATCATGAAAGAAATAGGTGAATTCCCCGGTCTCCCGATCGAGCCTGTTCAGTCCGTTATCAGTACCAATCCACAAATTCCCCTCCTGGTCTTCATCCATACCATATACATTGGGCGAACTCAAGAGGTATTCGTTGTTTTTACCCGAAGCATAGTGAATAAACGGTTTCCTGTTGAGGTCACAAAAGTTTACTCCTCCGGCAAACGTGCCCAACCACAAAGAACCCGTCCGGTCTATGTAACTACACATTATGGAATTTTGACTGATTGGGGAAAACTTATGATTCTCATTAGCATAAGCATAAAAATCATTGGAGCTTTTTTCCTTCTTGTAAATACCGGCGCGTGTACCTACATAGAAGCCCCCACTATTGTCTTCAAAAATCGCCCTTACCCTTGAGGTATATTCATTAAGTGGGTCGGGCATTATCTTTTCAAAAGTGTCTGTGATAGGGTCAAATCTATTCAACCCGTTGTTGAAGGTTCCAAACCACAAATTACCAGCTTTGTCCTGGTACATCCGTTCAATCTGGTTACCGCTAATGGCTCCAGGATCATCGGGGTTTTGTTCATAGCACTGTATTTCACCCGTCTCTTGATTCATGAAACATAACCCCCGCTTATAGGCCGAAAGCCACAGATTGTTGTCTTGATCCACGAAAACCTTCGCTATAAAATCTGTCGGTAATTGAGAGGGGGCGCCCTGCCCTTCTTTATAAACCAGAATATCCTTTTGTTCCTGATCGTATCTATACAAGCCCAGTTTACCGCCTGCCCAAAGGATTCCATTCTCATCCTCTGCGATCGTTTCTATGTGGCCGATCCCGTTTTCAAGATCAGGATGGGTAAACCGAACGAATGCGTCCTGATCAGCATCGTACCAGTCCAGCCCGCCTTCATTGCCTACCCACACTACGCCATTTCTATCACAGAAGACAGCCTTGACACCATTGGACGAGATTGTCATTTCATCGTTTGGATCATGTCGGTAGTTTACCAGTTTTTGACCATCGTACTTGTCCACTCCATTGCTGGTAGCAAACCACATGAATCCTTTCTGATCCTGACATATGTGGTTTACGCGGTTGTTGGATAAGCCTTGATCCACCGCAATACTACTGAACTTATACTGCTCCTGGAGGTTATACTGGCAGACTGAAAATTGAGAAAATAAAAGAATGAATAGGCCGGTGGTGCATAGGTTAAGGGTTCTCATTTTTGTTGGGGTTGGGTGTTGTTAGATGAAAAAGTAGAATTTTTGGGATATATAAATTAGTAATAATCCTTGATCAATACAAGTCGATTACCCGTCAATGCTCCTTTTTAGGATATTAAGACACTTAATCATACCTCAACATGAAGGTAATATGCTATAAAAAGACACTAAGCAAAGGTTATATTCACTAATCATTACACATGTAAAATCTCAATTCAATTTTTGATTATCCATTTGAAATAGCTTGAACTCATGTTGGTATAAATAATTGAAAGGTCTTCCACGAACTCAATCCTATTGTAAAAACATCGACTGAAAACTTTTTTAGTTTTACGTGTAATAAAAACACTTCTAGCACCATCTAACCCAACATAGTGTCAAAACTCAAAACTTCGGTAGAGAGGTTGCGTTTAGAAGTTTAATAAACCGAAAACCTGTTTAATGATCAGTATCAAAGGATTGCACAAGTCCTACCAGATGGGCAGCAACTCGCTGCATGTGCTCAAAGGAATCGATTTTGAAGTAGAAAAAGGAGAGTTGGTAGCCATCATGGGCTCCTCCGGATCGGGAAAATCCACATTACTCAACATCCTGGGCATGCTCGACTCGGCGGACAAAGGAGAATACATCCTGGACGGCGTTCCTATCAAGCACCTCAACGAAACCAAAGCAGCGAACTACCGCAACAAATTCCTTGGCTTCGTTTTCCAATCGTTCAACCTTATCAACTACAAGACAGCCGAAGAAAACGTTGCCCTCCCCCTCTACTATCAGCGGGTCTCCAGAAAGGAAAGGATCGAGCAGGCTAGAAAATATTTATCCCAGGTAGGATTGGCCGAATGGTCCACCCACCTGCCCAGTGAACTATCGGGCGGTCAAAAGCAACGGGTAGCCATTGCAAGAGCCATGGCAGCACAACCGAAAGTTTTGTTGGCAGACGAACCCACGGGAGCCCTGGACACCACCACCTCCTACGAGGTGATGCAGTTGATCCAGGAGATCAATGACGAAGGCAATACGATTCTTATCGTAACCCACGAACCCGACATAGCAGAGATGTGCAAGCGGGTGGTCATGCTCAAGGACGGTGTAATCATCGAAGACAAGAAGGTAAATCAGGTAAGAGTAGCTCAAAATGTTTAGTCGAGACCGCTGGCAAGAGATATTTCAAACGATAAGCAAAAATAAGCTTAGGACGTTCCTATCAGGTTTTACGGTAGCCTTAGGGATTTTCATCTTTGTGATCCTCTTTGGTCTGGGCAATGGATTGAAAAACATGTTTGAGGAGTTTTTCCTTGATGATGCCACAAACACCCTCTTTGTGTTTTCCGGGCGCACAACCAAACCTTATGGTGGCTTCAAATCCAATCGCCAGATACAGTTCAGAAATGATGACCTGGAGGAAATTCAGCACAACTTTGATATCTATATAGACTATATGAGTCCCAGGATTTATAGAAATCATACAGTCAAATACGAAAGCGAATCCAATAGCTACAACTCGCGTTCGATAGCTCCGGCTCACCAGTTCAATGAAAAGACCATCATGATGAAGGGGCGCTACATCAATGAAGATGACATTAGCGAAAAGCGAAAACATGTGGTGATCGGAAGACTTTTAGAGAAGGATTTGTTTGGCAATAAAAATGCACTTGGAGAGTACATCAATATTGACGGCAGCATGTTTAAGGTTGTAGGTGTTTTTCAGGATGATGGAGGCGACAATGAGGAAAGAAGGATGTATATGCCGTATACCACTCGACAGTTGATCGAAAAGAATCATGACAAAATCGATCAGATGGTCATCGCTTTCAAGCCCGAGATAGGCTATATGGGCGCTTTGATATTCGAAGAAAAACTGCGGCAATTCTTGAAAGACAAGCACAGCATTGACCCAAGTGATCAGGGAGGAATTTTCATCCGTAATGTGGCTACCAACCTCAAGCAAAACCAGGATTTTGCGAGCGTACTTCAGCTCATAGTCACATTTGTTGGGCTGGGCACATTGCTTGCCGGCATCATCGGTATTAGCAACATCATGGTTTTTGTCGTAAAAGAACGAACCAAAGAACTGGGTATAAGAAAGGCGCTGGGCGCTACACCCAGATCCGTCATTGGTATGATCCTTCAAGAGTCGATATTCATCACCACCATCGCCGGATACATTGGATTATTTGCTGGGGTACTAATCCTCAATTCCATCGGAGGAGCACTTGAAGACTACTTTATCAAAAACCCTTATATCAATATGAATACGGGGATTTTTGCCACGGTATTACTCATCATATTTGGTGCGGCAGCAGGCTATATTCCTGCAAGAAGGGCCGCAAGAATCAAACCCATTGTAGCACTTAGAGACGAATGATATGAGGTTTTTATTCAGTAGAGATACCTGGCAGGAAATATTCGGTTCGATCTCCAAAAACAAGGGGCGCACCGTCATCACAGTCATTGGCGTGCTGTGGGGGATTTTTATCTACATAGCTCTCTCCGGTGCAGCCAAAGGCATGGACAACGGTTTTGCAAGGGAATTCAAGAACGTGGCCATCAACAGCATGTTTGTCTGGACCGAATCCACCACCATACCCTACGATGGCTATAAGACAGGCCGAAGATTTAACCTCAAAATTGGGGATAAAGAAGTCTTGAAACAGCAGGTCAGCGACATTGAATACATCGCCCCGAGGAACGTAAAGGGTATGTGGGGTCAGGCTCCGGCACAGGCGGTCTATGGTCAAAAAACAGGATCATACAATATATATGGTGACTTTCCGGTACTGATCAAAATTGCAGCCAAGAAAATATTTGACGGAGGGCGGTTCATTAACCAGGACGATATCGATCACCGGAGAAAAGTATGTGTCATAGGAGAGCGTACCCAGACAGAGCTGTTTGAAAAAGACGAAAACCCTCTAGGGCAATACATCAGACTGGATGGCATTTACTTCAAGGTCATTGGGGTACATAAATTTGTGCCCGGCGGTGGATTTGAATCAGACAGCGACATCTATATACCTTTTACAACCTTTCAAAAGCTATATAACTATGGTGAAATAGTTGGCTGGTTTGCCATTGCTGCTTATGATGATGCAGATGTAATTCAAGTGGAAAAAGATGTCAAATCCGTCTTAAAAAGAATTCACAGAGTGCACCCTGACGACCCCAGGGGCATCAACTCTTTTAACCTGGGAGAGATGTTCAACAAAATCATTGGCTTCTCTAAAGGGATGACACTGCTCTCTATGATTGTAGGAGTGGCTACAATCCTCGCCGGTGTGATCGGCATTGGCAACATCCTCCTGATCTCGGTAAAAGAACGAACCAAGGAGCTCGGCATCCGCAGGGCACTCGGTGCTACACCCGGAGAGGTACGAAGCCTAATCATTTTAGAGTCCGTCTTTCTGACCATCTCAGCAGGAATATTCGGCATCATACTGGGAGCTCTCGTGCTATCGGCAGTGAGTTCCGCCACCCAGGGTCTTGAATTTCCTTATACAAACCCTACAGTACCGGTATCATTCGTCTTGGGTTCACTGGGCATCATGGTCACCCTGGGTACGCTGATCGGTCTGATTCCGGCTCAGAGAGCCGTTAGTATTAAACCTATAGACGCATTGCGCGAAGAATAAAAGAATTTAATGAACGAAACAATTTTCAATTTACAATGAAAAAAATACTCAAAATATTCATCATCCTGATCATCATGGGTGGTGTGGGATTTGCCGCTTACTACTTTGTGTCCACCAACAGCAAAGACGTTGAAACTTACAGCACCGAAACGGCCTTCATTACCAATATTGAGAACGAAACGGTGGCCACAGGAAAGGTGGTACCTGAAAATGAGGTGGTCATTGTACCTCAGCTTTCAGGAATACTGGACAAAATCTATGTGGAAGAAGGAGACCAAATCAAAACCGGTGACCTTATAGCCAAAATCAAAGTAGTACCTAACGAAGCCTCGCTAAACAGTGCAATCGGCCGGGTGAAGAATGCAGAAATCGTGTTGGCCAATGCCAAAATAGAATACGATAGAAATAAGACACTTTTTGACAAAGGCATCATCGCCAGCCAGGCTTTTAATAACGCAGAACTCTCCTATTCGCAGGCCAAACAAAGCCTGGAAAATGCAAAGAGCGACCTGAAAGTAATCAAAGAAGGTACACGTGGTAGCGGCACGGCCAACACCCAGGTGCGTGCCACCGTATCGGGTACCATTCTGGACATCCCGGTAGAGGAAGGTCACCAGGTAATTGAAAGCAACAACTTCAATGCGGGTACGACCATCGCCACCATTGCTGACCTGACGAAAATGATCTTCGAGGGGCAGGTAGACGAGGCGGATGTCGGAAAGTTAAGAATCGGCATGCCCTTGACCATTAGCCTGGCAGCCATTCCTAATAAGGAGTTTGAGGCCAAACTCAAGTTTATTGCCCCTAAGGGAACGGAAGAGTCCGGTGCCGTGCAGTTTGTGATCAAAGGGGATGTTTATCTGGACAAAGGGTACTTCATCAGGGCCGGATATAGTGCCAACGCTTCCATGGTATTGGAGAGAAGGGATAGCATACTGGCCATCAATGAAATCTTGCTACAGTTTGACAAGGAAACAGAACAGCCCTTCGTCGAGGTAGAGGTGGCCGATCAGAAGTTTGAACGAAGAGACCTCAAGCTGGGACTATCTGACGGCATCAAGGTGGAAATTGACTCTGGAATCACCAAAGACGACAAGATCAAGGTTTGGAACAAAACCGAGCCCGTCAAGCGAGAAGGAAACCAGGGTAACAGCTAATCATTGAAGTTTGTGAAGATGACGAAAAGAAGAATACTACAAATCGCCCTCACGGCGGTTTGCCTGACCCTCATGAGTAATACCCAGGCCCAGGTGAAGTACTGGACGCTCAAGGAATGTGTGGATTATGCACTGGAGAACAACATATCCATCCAAACCTCAGAACTCGATGTATCAAATTCCAGACTCGATAAGAAAGGTGCAATTGGGAACTTCTTGCCAGGAGCAAGTGCAAATTCAAGCCTATCCTGGAACAGAGGTCGAACAGTGGATCCGATTACAAACACGAACGTGACATTGACCACCATGACCACCAACATAGGTGGAAGCGTTGGCGTCACACTATTTGACGGTTTGCAAAATGTAAGACAAATGCAGCGTTCCAAGCTTTCCATATTGGCAAGCCAATATCAGTTGGAGGACATGAAAGATGATGTTTCGCTTTCAATAGCCACAGCATTCCTGCAAATTCTTTTTAACAAGGAATCACTAAGAGTCCTAGAATCGCAAAAAGCCATCACAGAACAAGAGATTGAGCGTACAAAAGAACTGATCGAGGCAGGTACAGTTCCGCCAGGTGACCTATTTGAGATTGAGGCAACTCACGCCAGCCAGGAACAGCAAATAGTCGATGCTGAAAATCAGGTCAGACTCACTCGTATTTCCCTGGCACAACTTCTGTTGATTACGGATTATGAAAACTTTGATGTAAATATTGAAGAATACGATTTGGATCATGAAGCTGAGGTTTTGGGCCAGGATCCAAGAGTGATTTTTGAGCGAGCGATAGAAACACGTTATGGGATGAAAATTGCGGAAGCAAATCAGGAACTAGCCGAGAAGGATCTTGAAATAGCGCAGGGAGGATATGCCCCCACCCTTTCGGCCTTTTATTCTCTGTCTTCCTTTTCTTCAGACCGTGACCGCATCAATCTTGATGGTAGTACGTCACCTCCCGAGTCTGTAGGAACTCAGTGGAAGGATAATATAGGGCATCGATATGGCTTGCAACTCAACATCCCCATTTTTAGTCGCTTTGTCAATAATGTAAACGTTCAGCGTAGCAGAATACAAATGGAACGAGCAGAATTGCTTACCGAGCAGACGAAGAATGATTTGGAGTCTGCTGTCAACCAGGTGTACAGTGACGCAAAAGGAGCACTAAAAACCTATCATGCGGCTGAAAAAACGGTTAAAGCCAGATCCGAGGCTTTCAAATATGCCGAAGAAAGGCATAACGTAGGCGTCATCAACTCTTTTGAATACCAACAGACGAAACAGCTACTCGAAAGTGCCGAATCAGATTTGATCCGTGCCAAATACGATTACATCTTCAAACTGAAAATTCTGGAGTTTTACTTCGGAATCCCCATTACAGGGGAAAATTAGTCAGAATAAAAAAGGAATTTGATCACTCAAATTCCTTTTTTAGCTGTTCTAGGAACGAGTCCCACTCCTGATTGTCCAGGTAGTCAGACATCTTTCTGGTTTCGTTGATCAGATCTCCATAGAATTGTGCCCGATCCTTATCCCATTGGTCAAACACCCCCTGTACTTCTTCCTTTGTACTACTCTGGTTACCTAACACCGGATTGTCTACAAAGTTGATATTGTTAGAATCCGTATAAAACTTATGAAATATTAAACGAATGTTCTCAACGGATTCTTTGACCAGAACCAAATCCTCCTGATTTTCTATGCTCGCATCAAAAGCCTCGTTGATCTGGGCAACTTCAGCGTCAAGGTAGGCGAAGCGATTTCTCCTGGCTTCTTGTATCTTGCCATGATTTTTTTTGTACAGGCCATAAATCTTATCCCACTCCTTCTCCGTCAAAAAATCCGCTAACTCCATTCGGGCGTCCACCCTCTTCAAATAATACTGCGTATACATTTGCTCTATCTCATCGAAATACTCGTCCATCCGGTCATGGCTTAGGTTATCATTGTCGTAGATATCCTGAAACACCCCGATCTGAGCTTCGATTTCATTTTCGAATGCCACCTGAGGGCTTCTAAACTCTTCTATTTTGCTAATGATGGCACTCTGGCGGTCTTTGTTCTTTACTGCTTTTTTGATAATTCTCTTATAGTCTCCCGAGCTATGTACGTTGGCAGATCCTATGTACAGTAGACTCAATATTATTACTCGAAGCATCTTTTGCTGGATTAATTAGTGTTTCACCAAATTAATCGAAATTGTGCAGTTAGTAAAGTAGGAAATGCAGTTTGTCACAAACAACTTTTAGAATGTACACCTCAGCCTGATACCTGCGAAAAGCAGTGAGCTGTATTCAGGGTTGAACGAAGGATTGAGAATCCACTGTACGGTAGGAGTCACCGCAGTGAACCGACTGACCCTGTACCTGTAATACACCTCTGAGCTCATCTGGCTCCTCAGCATCACTACAGGATCGATCCAACTCACCCCAATGCCAATTGCATCCCCTGTCTCTACAGCATAGGCCCCACCAATAGCCACGGACTTTTTGGCCAGACCCGCGGATCCTCCTCCATTCGAGAGGCCAATCGCCATAAACGTCTGGTAGTTGTCCCCAAAGAGCCAGTTTACATTCATTGCTACTCCCTCATTGAAAGTTGCCTTTACCTCCTCCACTCCGAAGGTATTGATTTCCTCTACAGGATCAGCTTGCCAATAAGTAACGCTTACACTGTTGGTCAATTCCTCTTCCTCAGATCTAGCCCATACCATTTCATAGATCTGCAAGAACCTGCCATCAAATAAGTTTTCGCCCCAGTTAAACACCTCACCTTTCTCCAATCTATCTCCAATCACATCATGGACTCCAATCTTCATTATGAAATTGTTGGATTTAAGGAGATCCAGGGCTACCACCATTCCTGTTCCACTTGAGGGCCATGCCGCTGCAGGAGATATCGAAAAACCTGAATTCTGAAAATCAGTCATACCATTGATGAGCGGATGTTGTGTGAAAAAGTTGAATGGGTCGATCTTTCCCACAGCCAATTCGATTTTTCCATCCAGCATGATTTGGTGATAAAACAACTCAATAGGTCGAATGCTGTATTCTGTAAACTCAACCGCTACAGAAGTATAAGATCCGGTATGGAGATGAAGGTCTGCTGGCGGTATGCTGCCAGGATAGGCATGCCGCCAATCAACGATAAGATTAAGTGAACCCTTGTTGCGGCTGTTTTTTCCAATGATCCTTTGATAAAAATCAAACTCCAGCACTCCTCCATAGGCACCTACGCTGCTGCTATCACGGATTTTCTCCGAGGCCCCTACAAAATCCATCGAATAGTTAATACCGAACCTAATGCCGGCCGCTTCATTCACCTCCTTCTTAAACCTATACCATTTTGTGGACAAGGTATTTTTTCTGTTTCCCTTATCTTGGGTCACGGAGTTATTGACCTGGAGCTTATTCTGAACACTCCGAGGCCCACCCAGTTTATTGTCTCTTTCGTATCCGGAGTAGGTAGTATCGTTTTTTTGATGTGCACGGGTTTGCGACCTTGATATACAAGGCATTGACAAAAGGAAAGCAATGAGAAGGACGCGTATCCTCATGATCATGCAATTAATGCTGCACGACCATTTTTCCATAGAAAGTATTATTTCCCTGGATAAGTCGAACAATATATATTCCGTTCTTTAAGGGCTCCACGTTCATATCAAATCGATTGTTATTGGCGGCCAACAGAACATCAAACACCACTTTCCCATTTATATCCAAGACAATAATATTCGTAGGCAAATTAGGTTCAACGGCGTTAAATGATAGGGTAACATTATTTAAAGCAGGGTTTGGAGCTATCGTTGCATCCAATTCGCTTTGATCTCCTACATAAACTGATTGGACTTTAGAATACTCAAAAGCTCCATCGAAATCTATCTGCTTGAGTCTATAATAGTTCGTTCCCTGGGCAGGTCTTGAATGCTTGAAGTAATAAGGTTTGGGCTCATTGCTATCTCCCGCTCCTTCGACCTCTCCCAGATATGTAAAACCCACTCCATCTATAGAATGCTCTATTTCAAAGCGATCATTATCGATTTCGGTTTGAGTTACCCAAACCAGATCAACACCATCCAATGCTTTTTCTACCTTAAACAAAGAATAATCAACAGGAAGTGCGTCTTCATTGATACCTCCAAAGGTGAAAGGTTCGTCAGCATTATCGACCTCATCTACCAAAGTCATTTCAACGTAAGTACCATGGGCATTTGATCCGTTGCTCGGCGTACCCGAGTTATGATAATCTTCCGTCGACCAGGTCATGCCGGTCAGATCATACTTTGCCACCCTTACGTCGTTGATATTGGCTATCTCACTTAAGGTTGCCGAATTTGAATAAAGTCGAATATAGTCTGCTTGATTACCAGCACCCGGCTCTATTGTGTTTCCTGCATCATCAATGATCCAATGTTCATTTGGACTTACTTCCTGGATCTCACCGCCATCCAACGTAAGATCCGGATAAGCGGAGGCAAAATACTGGACAGAAATAAACCCTGACTCAGCATCGGCAATATCTATTTCTACCGGAGCATATCTGGCCCCATCACCTACAGGAAAGATCTGACTCGATAACCCATTGATAAAAAGAAAATTGCACTCCCCGTCAATATATGAAAGTGTGTTTCCTCCGGTCAGAGAGGTAAATGTAACTGTATTCGATCCTCCTCCAGTATCAATTACCCCTTCTGTTAGAGTAAGGTCATTCGATACAATTATTGAATTGGTGAGGGTAAAAGCTGGCACGCTTCCCAGACTATTGTTGAATGTAGCGGAGTAGAATGACAAGGAACCCTCTATGCTTTGAGCCTGGGTTCCACTGAACTTCACCAAAGAATTGGAATGACCAAAGGTGCCTGAACTTAGAACAAAATCTCCATCCACAACAAGGGTAGTACTCGTAGGGAGGTTAAAAGTCCCGCCACCGTCAAACTCCAAATTGTGATAGGAATCATCAGGAATGAAAATTCTAGGTGACCCTGCTGATGTGTACCTTACAGAAGAAGTGACAGCCGATGCCAGGAATACTCCATTGGGTGTCCCGTACTCAGTATTATCACCTGTGAGCACCAGGGTTCCTTTCACCTCTAAATTGGAATTATTAATAGCAACAGAATCAAGATGAGCAGTAATAGAATCGGTGGCACCAATGGTCCACACTCCACTGACCACTTCCATCCTGTTGCAATCAATGGTTCCCTTACCCACAATCGTCGCCTCATTGCTAGATGCGTTCAAAACTAAGTTAGTAAAGTTGGTATTATCCTGGCTCGCATCCAACGTACCTGTACCCAATACATTCAGAATATTCTGAACTTCCAGTTCATATGCTCCAGTTGTCAGCGTAGCCATAGAATCAATTATTAAATTATTAATAACAGTGTTTTCAAAAAGGGTAACAGAATGTCCATTGTTAATCCTTATATCGTTCGCGGCACTTGCATCAGGAGCGATCCCTCCTTCCCATATGGCATCAGTATTAAAACTGCCACTGGTTATCGTATTAAAAGTGGTAAAAAGAGTTACGTCCAACAACTCTGGAGTTGCCGTTGGACATCCCCCACCAGCATCTGCTACTACTGAGACAGCCCCACTACCCGCACTTCCCCAATCCACATCTATGTTATCATTATTGTCTGTAGAAATGGTACCGCCAGAAACCGTCCAGGCATAGGTATATCCATTATCCACCACCGAATAGTTCACGTTTGTTGAGTTTTCGGACACAATGGACCTTCCACTTATGGAAGATGTTACGAAGGGCTCAATATTTACGGCAAGACTCGTTGTTGGCCCTGAGCCGCAGCCCGCATCTACCGCGTACACCTCAATCGAACCTACTTTGCCATCTCCTCCCCAATCTACAGTGATAGACCGTGTAGATCCTCCTCCGTCCTGAACACCTCCATTTATAACCCAGTTATAGGTAGTACCTAGATCAGCCACTTCGTAAACAACGTCTGCCTCATCGATGCACACATCTGTGTCTGATGTAGTAAATGTCGGAGCAGCAGGAATCGTACAATTCGCATCATCAACTATAGCAAGCTCTAATTGCGCCAACCCAGTCCTTGATAAGCTATTTCCTGATAAGGCTCCGACGGTACCATTTAAAGCCCAGGGAAGAGCATTTGAATTTCTACTCACTACAGTCTCAGTACCTCCGAAAGCAAAAGCAGAAAAATTTGTGACATCAATATCTACATCATAAGTACCAGGACCTCCAAGAGCAAGTCCGTTACCCGTAGCGAGCTGAAAATACCCATCTGAAAAAGTATTATAAAAATCGGGTGACGGCAGACCTCCCTCATCCCACGGAGATCCGTTGTTGCCAGGATCAATGTTGGTAAACTGAACCAAAGCAGTGCCACCTGTACCAACATCTGCTGTAAAGGATATTGGATATGCAACGCTTCCAATACCAATTGGATAATAGGTTGTAACACCGGTTCCTGTTCCGATCCAACGTTCGAACAAAGTACCAATATGCCCGGCTGTATAGGTCAATGTACCCGGACTTAAAGCACTTGTCCCCAGGGTCACTTGCTCAGACCCATCGATGGTGACGTAGCCGTCAGTCATGGTCAGTTCATTTTGGATCACCATATTATCAAAAAGCAACAAGTTCCCTCCCGGCATGTTTAGCTCCAGATCATAAAATGTGGCTGTACCTGTTTCTGAAATAACTTCTATTTGGTCTGTGCCGGTGAATGTAACTTTACTTTGATAGCCATTAAAAGTTCCTTTATTGATCCAGTCACCTCCAATACTAATATCATAGTCATTGGTGTCATCAGTATCCAATGTCCCATTGATCACCAAAAAGTTTGAAATAGTAATATTTGACTCCAATGTTTTCACTCCTCCTCCGCCAATGATTAAGTTGTTGTATTCATTCCCGGTAGGTGTCACAACCGTTTGATCCGCTACATCGGAAAAGTGAACAATATTGAATGAAGTACTTGCCGTAAGTGGAATACCAAACTCTTCCTCAAAAACATACAAATCCGACCCATTGTCGTTAATCCAAGAGCCCGTGCCGCTAACATTGGCAGCCATAGCCACAGCTCCGTTGTTAGTAATTGCACCATCAATCACCACTCCATTGGTTTCTCCTGTAGCCAATATGATCAAACTAGATCCTGCCAGGACTGATGCATTACTCTGTATTTCAATAAAAGACTGTTGTGCATTCTGACCCTCAAGAGATATCCGTCCTATACCGGATAAGGCCGCATTGATACCGGATATAACCATACTTTTTTTAATGATCTGATGAGAGCTATCGTTTTTATAAGCACCAACAACCTCCATCTCCTTGTTGTCCTGAATGAGCTTACCCCCTGACTCAATATCCAAATTGTGAATTTCCGGCCCCTTACCTTTATTCAAGGTTACTGTGTGTCCATTGAGAATTTGTACATTGTCCTGATCATTGGGCACCACTCCTCCAACCCAGGTAGCTGCATTGTCCCAATCCCCCGTGGTGGCGCTTACCACATCTGTTGCCACCCCATCAGGCAACAAACAAGTCGACCCAAAAGCTGCACGCCCCAGGCCGCAGCACAAACTCATATCATCTGTACAACCGAAAATATTACCTCCTGCAGCCTGGTCATTATCTAATGTTCCCTCTATATCAATATTCCCTGTACCCGTAATAACCTGACTATTTGTAAAATCTCCGGTAACCGTCACACCACCATCGACTGTAATTGACGCTGTATTCGAGGTACTAATCCAATTGCCTGCCCAAGAAATACCTGCAGCACCAACAACCGTCAGTGTCCCCCCTCCTTCGATAGTGAGGTTGCCAGTAGAGGACAAGCCAATCAAATGGCCGTCTATCACCAATGTACCTCCATTAGCAATGGTTAGATTTCCACTTGATAAGATAAGTTCTCCAGTTACAGTAGTGGTTCCTCCTGCAATAGTCAAATCTCCGGACAACAACAGTACTTTATCCTGATTAACGGTGATTGCATTATTGAATGTCATGTCTTGCAGCACCGCACTTGCATGATTTAATGTGGCATCAATGGTGGTACTGAAACCAGGCGCTCCTGCTGTCCAATCTTCGCTATCAGACCAATTAGGATTTGTTTTGTTTGAAAAAGACTGAGAAAAACAATAATCGCAGAAGCAAACCAACAAACTCAAAACACAGATGAGCTTGAAAAATGTAATTGACAATTTTGGAATCAAATGGATGATCACGGTGGTTTAATTTCTATGCTTAAAATAGTCAATCGACTGTTATTATCATAGGATCAGACTGATGAATATTGGAATATAATAACCTAACAAACCTACTGGCCTCAATGCCACCGTTTCTTTGGAAAATTTGCACCAAGTTGGAATACAGAAACTTCAAATAAAATTACTTCTGCGCGCTATACAAGTCTTACTCAGACCAAATGGAAAACAAAAGCTTGCCAGTTCCACACTCTGCACCAGCACCAGGCGATGACGAATGAGTACCACTGACTGGAGGTCGGTAACCTATGACATACTATAGTGGTGTACAAACAGCATGGAATAATTCCGGAAACCTTCAACCCAATTTAATCTATTACCATCTTCACTCAGACAAGGTAGATTCTGAGGTTTTACAGACGATTCCACTTCAAAAAATGCACAGACCGCTTATTTGCGGTTATTTTTTATATACACCTGTATATAAAGCACTTACACCTGGCATTTCTATCATTCCTAATGCATCACACCTAACGGCAAAGGTCATATATGGAGTTGACCTTTATCATGGAATCGATTGCACAGCACTCCTAATTTAGCATCAAAAAAAGAGATGAAAGCGATCTTAACCCTCCTCGCAATCAACCTAATCACCTTTGGAACCTTCGCACAAAAGCATACCCTCAATAAGGAATCCAGCCAGCTAAAAATCCACGGAACCTCCTCCCTACATGATTGGACTTGTACGGTCGGTCAAATAGAAGCGTCAGCTACCTTGAATGGTACCGAATACAAAGAGGTAGCATTCGAAGCTGTCGTCAAGTCTATTAAGAGTGGAAAATCCGGCATGGACAATAACATCTATGATGCATTGGATGCCGGCAAGCATTCGAAAATCACATTCAGTGCTGATAAACTGACCATTGACGGAGATAAGCTCAAAGGCACCGGAAAACTTACCATCAAAGGAAGTACTAAAGAAATACCAATTGATCTAAGCATACAGCAGAAAGACGGCTATGTCATATCGGGTCAAATAGACTTGAAAATGACTGATTTTGGCGTCACACCTCCGACCGCCATTTTTGGCACGGTGAAGACCGGAGATGACATCAAGATCGAAATAGCCTTTGCTTTACTCTAATCATTAATTAACACAAAAAAACAATAAGATGAGACTCACAATTAAATCATTCTTAGTAGCGGCCTTTATGGTCAGCACTGTAGCGATGCATGCCCAAACAAGGCTGCAATACTATCGCCCTGATAGTCAGGACGGACTCAATGTCTTTGAAACAAAAAAAGATGATACTGTAAAGTTTGACGGAATAAAAGTTAAAGTAGGTGGTGATTTTGCACTACAATTTCAAGGTCTCTCTCAGTCCAATGACCTAGTAGGTGATACACTGATCGAATTATCCAACAACATTACTCTTCCTACTGCCAACTTGAATCTGGATGTCCAACTGGAAGACGGTGTTCGTTTACACTTAAGAACTTATCTGTCCTCTAAGCACCATACAGAAGCATGGGTAAAAGGTGGATATCTTCAGATTGACAAGCTGGACTTTATCAAGCCAGGCTTTCTCTCCGGTTTTATGGAAGTTGCTACTTTAAGGTTTGGTATGAACGACATCAACTATGGTGACGCACACTTCCGAAGATCAGACAATGCCCGTACCATTTACAATCCATTTGTGGGCAACTATATCATGGACGCATTCTCGACAGAACCTTTTGGTGAGCTTACCATTCAAAAATCAGGACTTTTGGGAGTCATAGGTGTAACCAATGGCCGATTGAATCAAAGTCCAACACCCGGTGATGATGGAATAGCCATGTACCTGAAACTAGGATATGACAAACAGTTGAGTGATGATTTGAGAGTTCGTTTGACAGGATCTATGTACACTATTGGTGACAAAAGCACAAGGTCTTACATATACGGAGGTGATAGATCAGGTTCAAGATACTACGAAGTTTTAGGTGGAATTAACGACGCCAGGGCAGCAGATTTCGAGCCACGATTCAACCCCGGATTTGCTTATCTCACAGCATTCCAAATCAACCCATTTGTTAAATTCCAGGGATTAGAATTCTTCGGAATATTCGAAATGGCTAACAATGGTGATGATGCAGGTGGAAGCTTTACCCAACTGGGCGCTGAGGCACTCTACCGATTTGGTAGTAGAGAAAATCTTTATGTTGCTACAAGATACAACTCTGTTAGCGGAGAAAGTACTGATGCATCAGAAACTCAGGAAATCAGCAGATTCAACATCGGTGGAGGATGGTTTATGACCAAAAACATCCTGACTAAGGTTGAGTACGTCACTTCATCATACAGCGGAGCAGGCTATGACGGCACCAAGTACCAGGGAGCAGAATTTAGTGGTCTGATGATCGAGGCGGCAATCACTTTCTAGAGCATTAATATTTGTACGGAATCAAACGGGCCCTACGGCCCGTTTTTTTTTATCTCCCGTCACTCATCAATTCTGCTGCACCCCATTAAAAATTAATTTTTGGACCATTTTATATGGTCGCTTTTCTTTAGATGAAATCCTTATTCCTTTCACTGGGTAATGCCTGAAAAGGTAAAAAAAACATAAAAGGAATCACTTTTCATGAGTCGCTACTTTTTAGTAATTTGACGTTCGGCTCAAAAGTCTCTTATTTGGCTCAGAGTCATTTTCATTGCCATCTGGCTATATAACTTTGGTAACAAAAATTACTTTCAACAAAAACCATGAAAAAAACAATTTTTACAATTTGCATGCTTTTGTGCATGCTGGGGAGTTTGGCACAGACTCATTTTCTCGATAAGGCGAATAGCCAATTGAGTATCAAGGGAACTTCAAATGTACATGACTGGGGTTCTGTAGTTGAGAAATTCAAAGCTTCAGCCACTCTGGAGGGCGACAGCTTTACAGGTATCACTTTTGAAGCTACCGTGAAATCTATCAAAAGTGGAAAGTCCGGAATGGATAAAAATATCTATTCCGCTCTGGCAGCTGACAAGCATTCTAAAATAACCTTTACTGCTGACAAGCTATCAAAATCAGGGACTAAACTGACTGGAAAAGGAAAGCTTACGATCAATGGAAAAACAAATGAAATCCCCGTGAGCCTTGACTTGCAGGAAAAGGACGGCTATATCATTTCAGGTCACATAGAGGTGAAAATGAGCGACTATGGAGTAGAACCTCCTACTGCGGTATTCGGTACTATCAAAACCGGTGATGTGGTTAGCCTTGATATGGTTTTTAAAATAAATGCTAAATAACTCAAAACAATAACAAAAGAATATGAAATCTACTTGTAAATATCTAGCCGTGATGGCCTTGGTCTTTAGCGCCCTGGCTGTACATGCTCAAACCAAATTACAATACTACCGTTCGGATAGCCGGGAGGGGCTCAACGTGTTTGAAACTAAAAAAGAAGACACCGTAAGATACGACGGGCTTAAGGTAAAAGTAGGTGCTGATTTTGCTATGCAATTTCAGTCAATCAATCATTCGAACGATGCTGATAATTTGACATGGTTGGGGAATAACTTAAACCTTCCAACTGCCAATCTGAATTTAGACGTGCAACTTGAGGACGGAGTTAGAATGCATTTGCGTACCTATTTATCCTCAAGGCATCACTCTGAAGCATGGGTTAAAGGGGGCTATTTGCAAATTGACAAACTAGACTTCATTAGTCCTCGTTTTATGAGTGGCATCATGGAGTATGCGACTATTAGAGTTGGTATGGATGAAATCAACTATGGAGATGCTCACTTCAGACGATCCGATAATGGTCGAGCCATTTTCAACCCTTTCGTGGGTAACTATCTCATGGATGCATTTTCTACCGAAGCATTCATGGAAGTTAACCTTCAAAACGGTCCTTGGTTAGCGGTAATCGGAATTACAAATGGCAAATTGAATCAAAATGTAACCATAGATGCTTCCTCTGACAATAAATTATCCTTTATGGCAAAAGCAGGATTTGATAATCAGTTGTCTGATGATTTAAGGGTAAGACTTACTGCATCGCTTTATACAAACCCTGGTACCACCACAGGCACATGGTTGTATAATGGAGACAGAGCGGGTAGTAGATATTATCATGTAATGGATACAGTAGGTGGCAATTCCAGTGATTTTTCTGGAAGAATTCAACCCAGGTTTACTAAGCTGACTGCCATACAAATCAATCCATTTGTAAAATGGAAAGGATTAGAATTCTTTGGTATATACGAACTAGCCAGTGGAGGTGCTGAAGGAGAAGGGGCTTATACTCAAATTGCCGGCGAAGCACTTTATAGATTTGGATCGAAGGAAAATCTATATGTTGGAGGTAGATACAATAAGGTTTCTGGTAGTCAAGTTGATGGTGGTGCTGATCAGGAAGTTGATCGCATAAACCTTGGTGGAGGCTGGTTCATGACTAAAAACATCTTAGCTAAGCTGGAATATGTAAATCAAAGCTATGGTGGAGACGGTTATATTGGGAACCGTCAATTTCAGGGAGGAGAATTCAATGGTGTCATGGTAGAGGCCGTTATCACTTTCTAGAGTTTTGACAGAACTAATTAAATTAACGGGCTCAAAAGCCCGTTTTTTTATGAAGAAGTTGCTGTACATACTTTTAAGTGTATCTGGTTTTTATTTACAAGCTCAAGATGTTTCCTCGAGACCGTTTGTCCTTAGGCATGCATACTTCGCCATTGCCGGCGAGACCAATGTCAATGACTTCTCCTGTAGACTGGTCAAGCAAAACCTGACAGACACATTGTACATATCCGGAAACTGGGAAGGTCTGTCTCTCGACATTAATGGACTGAAATTCGAACTACCTACGCATGAATTTGATTGCGGCATGCGCTTGATGACTAATGATTTTCAGAAACTCCTAAAAGCTGATCAATATGAAAACGTCCTTCTTGAAATTGACCAACTGCATCTGACGGACGACTATAATCTGGATTCATTAGAAAATGTTAAGTCCGAAACCCTGATTCAGATAACAGATCAAAACAGGACGGAAACCATTGAGTCTGGCTATCTCAGAAAGTATCAAGGGCAGTTTATTCTGGGAGGGGCTCATAAGATCAAAATGACCCGTTATAACATAGAACCTCCAACCAAATTTTTTGGTACTGTCAGGGCAAGGGATGAACTGTACATTGAGTTTGAAGTGATTTTTGAATCTATCAAGTAGTAGTCGGCTCCTGCTCCCCTTCATACAACCAACTCATGAGCATCCGATAACCCAGCGAGAGAACAATGGCACCAGTAAATAGTCCAATAAACCCCGTAAGCATAAAACCTCCAATAGCTCCAAGAAATATCACCAGCATGGGTACAGCAGCTCCAGCACCCATAAAAATCGGTTTTAACACATTGTCGATCAAAGTCCCTAGTAGCAAAATAACGGCCCAGAAAGTAGCCATACCTACCCCGGTATTAGAATAAATATAGATAATTATTGGCCCAGCAACCAGAATAGGAGGAAGCTGCATTATCCCAATCAATAGACAGCACAGTGCCCAAACTCCTGCATAGGGTACTCCTGCTAAAAAGAACATCAATCCTAGAAAAGCCGACTGAATCAAAGAAACTCCGAGAATTCCTTTCGTTACATTCCTTACAGTCACCTCGGCAAGATCAACGAACTCTTGCCCGCGGGCTCCTACCAGCTTGCCAATAAACTTTTGAGTAATCTCCCTGGTTCCTTTGGTTGCCAGCAAAATTCCGGCTATTATGATGGATAAAAGAAGTTGGAACACACTGCCTGAAATCCCAACGATTATTCGAAAGAGACGCTTACCCAATTCTCTCAACTCCGTTCGATACGATTTCAGAAACTCCTCAAGATTATCGGATGCGCGATACCAAAGATCATAAATTGATTCCCCTACTATGGGCCAGCTTTTTACACTCATATTTGGAGGGGGAATGTCTATCACTTTGGCCTGTTGCAAATGATGACTAAACGCTTTTAGATGTACCACTGCTGAATCTACGAAAAAATAGAATGGGATGAGAATAGAGGACAACAAAACAATTACTATTAAAAACGCACTCACCCTGGGTCGATTTCCAAACCTATGACACAAAGCCATATACATAGGAGAAATCGCGACTGCTAATATCGCCCCCCACAACACAGGCACCAAAAAAGGTGACAGTAAAAACAAACACCACCCAATTAATGCAAAAAGGAAAATAAGTCGAATACTTACTTCCACGGTGGTTTTGACCTGCTGATCCAATTTAGATTCTGCCATTATCTATCAAAAGAATACCTAAGATTGATACCGAAACTATAATACTGAAAATCGTCCGCAACGCTCTCATTGATCAGCCAATAGGTAGGTCTCCAATCAAACCCTATAGAGAAGGGGTCATGCATAAAATCATATTGGAACCCCAGCTCTACCGCCGCTCCTACCCTCATATCATCAATGAAGTAAGAAGCCCCTCCAGCCCCTGCATACCAGCTTAGGCCATTTTGCTTATTGAAGGTTCCCTGATAAAAATCAAACAAAGCATCAAATCCGACACCCTTCTCACCCAGAGAAATGCATGAATGAACCTGTCCGTAACCACCCGTGGCAGCAGCTATATCGATTGCCACCTGATTGGCGGCCATCTGACCGTAACGCACACCTACTTCCTGTGCATGTAGGCCATCGATAGTAGCGATGATGAAGAATACGATTAATGCAAGTCCTTTTTTAAAGTTTATCATTTGTACGGCTTTATAAATCTAAGATAGAGCATCACTACTCAAGCACCAATACTATCACCCTCCGAATAAGCCCCCTTCCCTGGACAGGTGTAAAATAATGAGAAGATAAAGTCCTACCAGGGCACTCATACGAAACCACATCCTATCCCAATAAGCTAATGAAACAGCCAAAGCAATCATGATGGTTCGAAACCATACGGGTCGATTGTCCTCTTGAACGACAAATTGAATAAGCATATTGCACAAGCTCGTCCCAGCCATGACTAAAAAGAAGTTCTTCTTTATACTCATGAAGTATGCTTTGGTGTCCGTATCTTTTTCTTCAGGAGTAATAATACTAGCCCCTCTGGCATACAAAATGGACTGTGATATGATCAAAATAAAACTGAGGTTATTGGTAGTAATGGCATTGAGCACATTGAACAATTCCATCCACATAATGATAATTGCCAACAAGTAGAAAAGTCCCCAGCCTACCATCTCGAAGTAATTATCCTTGTGCGCAAATATCTTTAACAGGTCGACAATTGCCACACCATAAATGATCGCCGGGATTAATAAAAAGAATTCTTGTTTGCTCATATTTCAAATACTACCATTGTTGGTAGACACCTCCGGGAGTCAATAGATCAACCAACAGGAGGGTGCCAATTACAAGCATAAAAATAGTTCGATACCAAACCTTGTCAATAAAAATCAATGAAGAAAATACCACCAAACCCAAAAGTCTAGACCACAGCGGAGTATTATCTGCTTTGACCACTTCCTGAATCAAAATATTACACGAAACCGCCAGAATAAGAATGGTAAAAAATTCCTTTTTTGTCTCCAGAAAATACTCTTTAGTATTGACATCTTTTTCTTCTGGAGTAATGATGTGAGCTCCCCTGGAATAGATTACCGCCTGAATTATGATCAGGAGAAAACTCAAGTTACTCTGTGTAATTGCATCAAGTTTTTTGTAGAGATCGACCCATAGATTGACAATGCCTAGCAAATAGACTGTTCCCCACCCTACTACTTCAAAATAATTGTTTTTGTGTGCCACAACTTTGAGCAAGTCAACAATTGCGACCCCATAAATAACGCCAGGAATGATTAAAAAGAATTCCTGTTTGTCCATCTATTTTTCTCCTGTCATTCTAAACACTACCCCACCGGAAATTTCTCCATGCAACACAGGAATCAAAAATCCATCAGTAGTTCCACAATCACCGGACTCGCAGAAAAGTTCCGTGCCACTAAAAGTCATAGGCATGTAGAGCCGGGCCTGCGCCTTGAATCCCCATTTGGGTTTGTCAGGCACCGGAAACATCTTGATGCCCAGGGTTGGTGAAATTGAAAATTTGGTAGTGGCGCTATGAAAACCAGAAACCGGGTTGTAGACAGAGGCACCCAAACTTATTCCAGCATAAGGAACAAAATCGTCGTAGTATCCAAAATATCTGTTGATACCCAGATGGATATTTTGGTAGTTCATATCAAATGTAGTTCGAGCATCATTGATGTCCGTATGACTCGTACTCGCTCGAGCAATATTCCAGAAAATTTCTGCCTGCCAGTTTTCTCCAATATCCTTTCCGATGGTAGCTCCTAATACCCATCCGTTGTTGATATCGATGGTACCGTATTCCGACTCACCATCGGAATTCAGCATAAGTCCTAGAATACCACTCACCTCTGTGTATTTGGGTTCTGGTTGGGCATTGACGAAAACTATTGACACCAATAGCATCAGAATAAAGGTAAAATTTCTTTTCATGGGATATATATTTAGGTTTTTGCTGCTTGATTAAAAATAATGCATTTCAGAAAGACTACAATAAATTTTCGGTCTTGATGATAAAGTGTTAATGAAGGTTTGAGTTGCACGCGAGAAAATGATAACCAGCAACTATAACGAAATGAACTTACACTATATCACCAAAACCAATCCCTCTTTGGCTAAAGTACTATTAGGGAATGATTGCTGGCAGGTCTGTTCGACTTTTGACAAGAAGTCATCAAAGTGGTCAGGGTCATGATGGGTCATAACCAACCGGCCCACCTGAGCCTCCTGAGCCATGGCAACCGTACGGCTAAATGTCGAATGCCCCCAACCTTTAGTGGTTTTGTATTCATCATCCGTATACTGGGCATCATGTACGAGGAGATCGACCCCTTTACAAAAAGCAGAAAAGGATTTAATATCATCTTCCAATTCATTATCCACCATCACGGCCACACTTTTACCTTCATGGTCGGTGACTTTTATACCACCACAGCCACCGGGATGATTCAATGCTATAGTTTCTATCCAAACTCCATTGAGTAGATTTTTCATCACCTCCATATCATGTATATGAAAGTCGGCATGTAGCATATCAAAAGTCACAGGACAAAACTGGGGATTCATCATCCCCTCTATCATCATCTTGAGTTTATCAGGTCCTTTGTCTTCTTGCAGGCTAGCCAAATGAATGGTGAAATTCTTGTCATAGGCCGGCATGAAGAATGGAAGTCCTTGCACATGATCCATGTGGAAATGGGTATAGAAAATGAAAACCTCCTTGTTATTTCCATCAGCGAGTAGTTCATTGCCATATGCTCTAATGCCGGTTCCAGAGTCAATAATTATGTGTTGACCACTTGAAGTCTCAATCATAATACAGGAGGTGCTTCCACCGTATTTGATCACATTTTTGTCGCTGACCGGGAATGAGCCCCTCGTACCGTAAAACTTAACCCTCATGCTGCTTAGTTCAAATTTGCACGGTAATATTTATTACTCCTCAAAACGCGTAATTTTTCTGAGAACAATTTATAAAATTCGTTTAAATGGTTTTTATGTGGTGTGTAGTAAATATTCTTATCACCACGATCCGAAAATTCCCAGAAATTGGGTTTGGAATCCTTAAGAAACAGACAATCTTTTTTTATGATTTCGAGCACCTCTTCTGATTCAAAATAGCGTAAATCGTCAGCAATGTCTTCTATCAATTCATTGACAAAATCAGATTCCTTCTTGTGGAGGTAGAATAGGATAAGGGCAATCTTAATAGCCCGAGCATTGTTATTCCTGACGCGATCCAGATGCTCTTTATTCTTGATCACAGGTTCAATTGTGGCATAAATTTTTAGCACCTCCAATTGAATTTCTCGGTTATACCCGGCTTCATTCATGGCTATCAGAATTTTTTGAATTTCGCTGGCAAAAGAGTCGATAAGAAAAATAAAGTGAGGATCAGATAGACTGATTTTGTAAATCTCCTTACCGTAGTACGTAAGATACTGGCAGCCCAGCTTTACCATTTTTCCTTGTCCTTTACCCACCAGAAACAGGATCAATTGGGTATAATGAAATACGGCATTGAACACATGCCGAACGTCTGTATGCTGCGAGGCATGCTTGATACCAAACCTCAAAAATGTATTAAATTGTATGAAACAGAGCTCCAGGATATTGCCTCGCTTGTTTTTTAAGGCTATTTCCCCAATATGACTCAATTCATGACAAATCAGTGCAGCCAGATCATGATAGCCATGATCAATCAATTGCAGGTAAATCCCTGAATAAACCTTAAAAACCTTGTGTTCCAAGAAAGTACCAGACTTTTCAATGACTTCAAATTCGTCTATAAGCGTCTTGAAAGATATATCTCGCTTTACCGTCTTAGTCACTCGCAGAATATTGGGATTCACCCGATCTTTGTTTTCCAAATAATACCTCGTCAATTCTCCCAAAGAATGAATGATTTCGCTTTTGGGTTCTTTGAAATCAACAAATCCGTGTTGATCATCCAGTTGGTTGATCGTTTCAAGCATATGGAACTGCACACGCTCCGCCTTAGCCGCAGATAGTTTTCCAAAGGTTCTCTCGATCATCCTACGGTTGGCTTTGGTTATGGTATGGATCAAACTGGAAGTCTTGGTATAACTCAAGATATAGAATGCGTAAGGAATAATATTGACTACTGCAATAGGCATAAGTAGATAAGCATTGACAAATATGATGTTATTGTAGAAAATCGAATCTATTGACAGGTTAAGCTGCAGATAGATATTTTCAATACCCGCAATAGTTATAAAACAGGTAAATATCAAGCTAGGATAGTCTCCAATGTAATAGTCTATGAGCTTAGGATTGCTTTGGGAAGCAATAGAAATAACAATAATCAGCGTACCAAGGACCAGACTGAGTAGGGTCAACCATATCTCAGGAGCAAACTCAATAAAGAAGGATGTTGAATCAATGTGCCGATGAAAAATCTCTGAAAAGTCCCACGTCACGTTCAAAAGGGAAATGTGCATTAGACCGAATGCAGCCACCGTACATACAAACACAAGAATTGCTCGTTTCGTTGATCCGTAGCTTACTATCATATCATTTCTTTGTGACTGAAAACATTTCCATTTCACCCATGTTCTTGACAGGAATCATCCCCCTTGGTTCACATTCAAACTGATCTTTCACCAAATCGTAAGTCATTCTAGAAATATTCACTTTGCCCGGCTCGGCCCCCGTTTCCATTCTACTGGCAATGTTCACTGTATCACCCCATATATCAAATGCAAATTTTTTCTTTCCAATCACCCCAGCTATCAATTCCCCGGTATGAATTCCTATCCTCAAATTCCAGGGAATCTCTGACCCATTTTTTTCATTGACCAAATTGATGAAATCGATCATCTCCAGTCCTGCATTTATGGCTTCGTTCGGATTGCTTTCATTTTCAATAGGCACACCCCCTACTGCCATATAGCCATCACCCAGCATTTTAATTTTTTCAAGGTTATGTTTTTCCGTGATGTCGTCCAGACCATGAAAAATCCCATTAAGCTCCGTGACGAGTTTATCTGGAGCCATTCCCTTCGTCAGCCGGGTAAAACCAACGATATCGGCAAAAAGGACTGTGGCTTTTTTGAAGTACTGCGGGGCAGAGGCACCATTTTCTTTTAGCTCTTGAGCAACCTCTTCTGGCAAAATATTAAGTAGTAGATCCTCAGATTTCTTTTTCTCTAATTCTATAATATTCTTCTGGAGCTTTAAGTTAAGTTGGGTTTTGACACGCATCATCAACTCATCAGGGTCAAAAGGTTTGGTTATATAGTCGTTGGCACCCAATTTAAAACCCTGAATAGTCGTCTCTTTGTCCGTCTGGGCCGTCAGGAAAATAATAGGGATGTCTGCGGTACTTTTTTCCTTTTTAAGCTCTTCACACACCTCCAACCCACTCATACCCGGCATATTGATGTCCAATAGGATCAAATCCGGTTTTTTCTCCCCACCAGCTATCTTCAAGGCCTTTTCTCCATTAGTGGCCACTTTCCTCTTGAAATCCACCAATAACTCATTGAGGATGTGGATATTCTCAGGTGTATCATCGACCATCAATATGGTCATCTCATTCAGGTCAGTCGTCATTAATTATTTTCTAGTGGATTAATACTAAATATACTATTACTATTTCAATTCTTCTTTAATTTCATTCAGTGTATCCAGGGCCTCTTCAAACTCAAAAGAGCTTATTTGATCCTTTAATTCTTCATATTTGATATGATCTAGCTGCCCGGCCTTTTCCAAAACATCCATCGCCGAAGGATCGTCTTCTTTCAACAATTCCTCCAATTGCTCAAACACTTGAGACCAATCTGTGTCTTTCCCATTGGACGCAGCATCCGTGTTCAACTGGGCATCCAGTTCATGGATAATCTTTTGTAGTTCATCGGACAGTGCTTTTGAAACAGTTTCAAAATCCTCCCAACCTTTTTCAATCAGCAAGTGCTCCAATTCCTTAGTGAGCACATGTGCTTGGGTGATACCTAAGTTGCCCGTGGTGCCCTTCAATGTATGAATTATCCTTCTACCCTTTTCGTCATCACCTGCACTATGCGCCGCCTGGGCCTCTTCTAAAACATTTTTATTCTTTCCTGCAAAATCCTTGAGCAATTTCAAATAAAGCCTTGTATTCCCTGCCACCCTGGACAACCCATCTTTTACATTAACCCCTTGAATTTTAGGAATTTCCAATTTGTCTTTTTCATTGCTCACTTTCAATTCCACCTCACGGTTTCCTTCTTTGATCCACTTCAGTAAGGTGCTAAACAATTCGGAAGGGTCGATCGGCTTAGTGATAAAATCGTTCATACCTACCTCAAGGCATCGTTCCTTCACACCCTGCATTGCATCGGCTGTCATGGCCACAATAGGGAGGTCATCAAACTTATCCATCATCCTCACCGAACTGGAAGCTTCATAGCCTCCCATTTCCGGCATTTGCAGATCCATTAATATGATATCAAAATCGTTGGATTTTTCGAGATGATCCAAAACTTGCAGACCATTGTTGGCTATTGTAACCTTGAAACCTGCACCTTGAAGCAGCTCGGTGGCTACTTGCTGATTGATCAAATTATCTTCAGCCAGTAAGATTTCAGCTCCTCTGATTTTATCCAGTTCTTTGGATTGCTCTGTTAGTTTCTGGTCCTTTCTCTTGACCCTTCGGGTAGTTTTACCGAAACTATTCATGATGGTATCAAACAACAACGAATATCTCACAGGCTTTATTAATAATGAAGCCAGCCCTAACTTCTCAGACTGTTGTATCACATCCTCTTTTCCATAAGCAGTAACCATCATAATCATAGGCGTTTTGGGTATTTGCGGATCCTTCAAGATACGTTCAGACGCCTCCAATCCGTCAATATCCGGCATATTCCAGTCCATCAACACTAGCTCAAATGGCTTGCCCTGTTCCTTCAATAATTTGATCCCATCCTTTGCTGATTCAGCTGTGGTAACATCGAAAGAAAAAGATTCCAGCGCTTGCCTCAAAGTTTCCCTTGCTGCCTCGCTATCATCGACCACCAATACTTTCAACCCCCTTAAATCTGTGGAAGGCACCAGATCCTTTGATGCTTGATCTTGCTTCTTCAACCTGGCCGTAAATGAAAACGTGCTTCCATGACCAAATTCACTCTCTGCCCAAATCCTTCCATTCATCATCTGTGCGAGGTTTTTTGAAATAGCAAGGCCTAAGCCTGTCCCTCCGAATTTTCTGGAGGTAGAAGTATCAGCCTGAGTAAAGGATTCAAAAAGAGACGGTATTTTGTCTTTTTCTATACCAATACCTGAATCTTTGACCGAAAATTGTACTTCGACATGATCTTCCTTTTCGGATATTAATTGTGCAGTTACTACGATTTCTCCGTGCTCTGTGAATTTAATGGCATTGTTGGAGAGGTTGGTCAAAATCTGACCGAGCCTCAACGGATCTCCAATCAAATACGTCGGCACTTTACTATCAATTCCGAATACAATTTCCAACCCCTTTTCATGCGCTTTGTAGGTGATAATATTGGCCAAATCCTGAAAGACACTTTCCAGATCAAACTCAGCATTCTCGATCGTCAGCTTGCCCGCTTCTATTTTGGAGAAATCAAGAATATCGTTGATGATTCCGAGTAGAGACTTACTCGAGGATTCTATTTTATGAATGTAGTCTTCCTGCTTCTCATCAAGATCGGTTTTTTGAATTAAGTGACTAAATCCGATGATGGCATTCATTGGGGTGCGGATTTCATGACTCATGTTAGCCAAAAAGGAACTTTTGGCTTCAGTGGCAGCTTCTGCCTGTGCTTTGGCCTCGGCAAGTGCCTGCTCTGCTAGTTTCTGCTCGGTAATATTCTGTAGCACGCCAAATATCCGGGTGGCATTTCCCTTCTCATCTTTTTGAATATGACCCACATCGTGCACCCAAATAATATCTCTGGTTTTCGGTCTGAATATGGGATATTGGATATTATACATTTCGGCTTCACCTGACAGAGCTCTACCCACTTCTTCTTCTACCAAAGCAGCCATTTTTTCATCAGCCTTGACCATGTTTTCGTTCCAAATGGCCATGGGGTACTTATTGCCTTCCTTTACGTCTGCCCCCAACATATTTATCACCTTTTCGGAAAGAATGATGTGCTCTTCATCAGCTAGATCATAATACCAAAAACCTGATTTGGTCAGTTCAAGGGCATTGTCCGATAGCATGCTGATGTGCTGAATTTCCTGCTCGGCACTCTTTTGATCAGTGATATCAATGATTGCTCCATCCAGCCATTTTATTTCATCGTTTTCGTCAAAAACCGCTTGCCCCTGGCTCTTGACCCATCGTTCTTCACCATCTGCCCTTCTTATCCTGTATTCTACAGCATAACGTTCCTTGATTTTGATTTTCTCTGCTACAGCGTCCTGTACCTTCTGCAGATCTTCTCTATAAATTAGATCTGCATAGGACATGTCCCTATTATTCATAAAGCTTTCTGCCGGATAGCCACTTATCAATTCTACCTGTTCACTGATAAACAACATCGTCCAATGCTCGTCTATTAAGCATCTGAAGATAATTCCCGGAACATTGGAAACCAATGTACTGTATTGCTCCTGACTATCACTAATTTCATCAAGCATCTCGTTGCGTTCGATAGCATTGCTAATCTGAACCCCGATCTGAGCTACAAAGTCGACAATATCCTCACTTTCCTCCTGCTCATCTTTCGAATAAAACTCAAGCACATCATACACCTTATCATTCACAATGATGGGAACAGCAAAGGCACCCTTTATTTCCACTTCGCCTTTTTGTGCCCTGGGGTAATTTTTATCGTCATGCACATTAGCGATCCAATGAATTTCTTTGTCCTTAAATACCCTACCCGGTAGACCCTCACCTGGTTTAAACTTGGTTTTTTCTGTTATACGTTGAAAAGCTTTATATCCCTTTTTATCAGAAAAAGCCCATATACGCGCCGGAACCAACACTTCTTCTCTATTCATGTACACATGAGCTACGTCCCACTCGGTATAGGCCAGAACGGCCTCCAACGCCATGGAAAGCAAAGAATCAATATCCCTTACATTGGCAGACTCAAGGGCCAAATCTCTAAGCAACGACGCTTTTTTCTCATTTCTGAGAATGATCTCTTTGGTTTTTTTGGCCTCTGTCACATCTTCAAAAGCTACAACCACTCCATCGTTTGAATCATTGGATAGCATGGCCGAACTGACATTAATCCACACCAAAGACTCGTCTGGACGATGCACACCCATAATAACGTCTTTCACAATTTTTTCACCACTGAGGGCTCTACTTGCCGGGTATTCTTCTACAGGCATGCTAGTACCATCCTCTCTGATAATTTCCCATTTCTGAGATTGAAGGGTTCTTTGTTTTTGTTCATCAGCCGATATGCCCAAAATGCTTTCCGTGATACCATTTGCGGCCAATGTTTTGCCTTCAGCATTGATCATGACCATACCCACCGGCAATGTGTCAAAAATGGACTGAAGCTGTTGCTGAGATTTTTGGAGTTTTTCCTCGGCTTCCTTGGTTGCCGTGACATCAAAGAACGTTCCATCCTGAAAAACCACGTCTCCCTGATCATTTGCGATTCCCTTACCTCTCTCTCTGATCCAAACGATCGAACCATCCTGACGTCTGAGACGATAATCAATCAGAAAACTCCTGCCATCTTTGACTGCCCCCTCTACTGTCTTCTGTCCTTCGTGGAGGTCCTCTTCTAAAATAAGATCAACAAATTCCTTTTTATGCTTCCCTTGAAATTTAGAAATTGGGTAACCGGTGATTTCTGAAAAGCGGTCACTTATAAACAGCAGCTGCTTATCATCATCAACAGTGCATCTATAGATAGCCCCTGGTACATTTTGGACTATGGAATTAAACTGCTTTTCACTTTCTGCTAATTGTATCTCGGACTCTTTTTTGTCAGTAATCAAGAATCTCACGGCCAGATACTCCTGTGGTTTTTGTTGGTCATAGTAGATGGGAACCATTGTAGAATCTACCCAATAATAGGTACCGTCTTTTGCTTTATTTTTCACATCGGCTCTCCACGATTTACCGTTGGCCAGGTTATGATACATTCCTTTCCAAAACTCCTTACTATGATATCCCGAACTGACTATTCGATGATTGGCTCCAATAATTTCCTCCATGGAGAATTTGGACACCTTTTCAAAGAGTTTGTTGGCTCGGAGAATATTGCCCTTTACATCAGTCACAGAAACAATTGCCGTCTCATCAAGGGCCAGATTCTGGGCATGGAGCCTTTCTTCAATTTCTTTCTTTTCTGTGATGTCAAATCGTATCCCTAGATATTCTTTCACTTCACCTTTTTCATTTTTTATAGGAGCAATCACTGAGTCCACCCAATAGATATGACCATCCTTAGCAACATTTCGCACATCAGCCCGCCAAATACCACCCTTACCCACGGTGGCATACATTTCCTTCCAAAATGTTACCGGGTGATAACCAGAATTAACTATGCGATGATTTTGCCCCATGGCCTCCTCTCTGGAATAACCAGAGATTTCGGTAAACTTGTCGTTACAATAAGTAATATCACCTTTAAGGTTAGTGGTCACCACAATGGCTGAAGCATTCAAAGCCTCGCTTTGGGAATTCAACTTCAGGTTTAGATCTGTAGCATTTTCTATGGCAGTATGAAGCTCCTCATTACTCTCGTTGATATGATCCAACATGCTGTTGAATGACCGAGTCAAGTCACCAATTTCATCCTCACTTTGATAGTTCCAGCGGTCATGGAAATCACCTGCCTGTACTTGCTTGGCGGTAAGCTCTCCTCTTTTTAGTGGTATCAGCACTCTTTTCCTAATACCGAGAATGAACATATATGTCCATATAAACATCGCGGCGAGGGCAATTCCAAACAGGCTGAAGTAAACAAATCGAAGATTTTCTTCCCTTTTAATGATCGTTGAAATTCTTTCTTGTACTTTTTCGTCAAAGCGTTCTATTGGAGCCATAATATCACTTTTTGCAAGGTAATATTCCTTGCTGAACAGCAGCTCCTGCGCACGAATAGGATCTGGGGGCATGACGTTACCTGAGGCATCTATTCTTTTACCTTGTATCGCCTCGAATGCCTCAATTTCAATTTTAGCAAGAGCATTCGAGTTGTCTTCGCTCAATCTGAGCAGAGCCGCTTCTTCTTTTGTAAGTTTTAGCTCTTGAAGAAGAGTTCGGAAGGGTATTAGCTGACCATCACTTCGCTGTTTTTTACCATTGCGAATGTCAAGGACTTCATAATATTTGTTGAGAAACGATGTGTCCCCTGTCATGACATAGCTTCTGGCCATTCTTGTGAGCAACTCAGAACTCTGGTGTAGCTCGTTGGATAACACCTCTGCCCTATGTAATAGTTTTTGATGTAACTCAAACCTATTTCTACCTAAGGTGGATAGAATGATCTGAACGATGATAAATAGGATTATGAGGCTAATGCCAATAGTAAAAGTTCGGTGATACTTCCGAAGTGTCATAAAAACGGGTTAATACAAGAAAATCTATTGTTAATATACCTAAATCTCATAGAATTTACGAGACTTGAAGCGTTTCAAAAGTTAATGTAATTGGCTGGCAGATATTTAAAATCCTTGCGAATGTTGATTGCTATGGTAAAAGTAGGGATTCCGACATGAACCCATCGAGTGGGTTCTTCTTTGGTATTGACCAACCCGTACAACCAACCAATAGCTACGCGATGCTGCTGGTTAAATACATACGAGATATCAAATCCTGATCGCATTCCCCAGAAGCCCGTAAAGGTTTCGCCCCATTCGTAAATCCCTCCAGCAATAAAAGTCCCGATAATCTTGTCTTTGAGTTTCTTATTGTAAAAAATGGCGTAACGCAACGCATGGCTATCAGGAGTGCCGGCATCTTTGAAGTCATATTGCCATTTTATCTGATGCACTAGTTGAGAAGCAGGAAGCAGGTTCTTATATATTATTCCAAATCCTGGCCTATACTCTCTTCGATTGGGCTTGCGAGTAAGTCTAAAGTCAGGCACTATTTCCAGATGAGGGTTTACCAGGTAAGTGGCGGCATACTCCAGAAACCACTGCTCCAAGGTAGAAAAATTGTTATTGAAACGACCCTGAGCAAGCATCGTATGTCTCCAGCTTCCTTCACCCCAACCCAACTTATTGCTATAGTAAAGGATATTATCCCAATTGTCATTGATACCCTCTTGAGCAAGCCCTTGATGAGTACGAAAAAAGCAAAGGCTCACTATTGCAAGAAAGAGCCATTTTTTTCTATCATGCACAATTCCCTATAATTACTATTTTGCGAAAAATTCAAACTTTTGTCCACCCACAGATGCTTCGTACATAAGTCCACCTATCGTATCGGTAATCACGACGACACCATCGACGTATTTAGCATCAGCAGATGCGCCGGATGCTGCAGCCACCGCTGAGACCTGTGCGGACAATTCTACTTTATTTCCTTTAAAGCGATCCATTGCATCGGAATTTTCAAAAAACACAACTTCTCTGTAGGACTGTCCTCCGGCCTGAAACCCAATACTCACTTGTGATAGCTTGGCATAGCCGATTTTCTTACCTTGCTCATAGGCAACACCATAGCCACCTGCTCCACCTACTCCAAATCCTCCTTTCCCAACTTTTGGTATCAAGAGATAGCCATAAGCTTCATCAAATAACGCCTGCATTGTGGAATCCTTTTCTAAGAATTGCCTCTTTGCCTCTTTTACAGCCTTAGAGGCCTCTTTCATTTTTTTCTTTTGTTTTTTGGTCTGGGCATCTGAACCAAAAGCTACTGTCAATACAAAAAGTAGAGTCATTAAGTATTTAACTTTCATCGAATCCAATTTTTAGTGAATAACACTTAAGATAAAAAAAGCCTGTCAAATCCGACAGGCTTCTTTATGTTTTCACCACAATAGATGTCAAAAAACGTATCGTATATTAATACCAAAACTATTGGCCTCAAACCCGTCAATAAATTCCTCTTTGACAATCCAAAAGGTAGGCCTCCAATCTGCGCTAAGGGACATGGGAAAATCAAAGGTATATTGAAGCCCAAGCTCTCCGCTCGCTCCTAAGAGAAAAGGGTCGCCTAGAAAAGTGGAAGCTCCCGCACCTACGTACCAATACAAGGCATCATCACCCAAAACAGGCTTGTACAAAAAGTCGAGCAATGCATCTAATCCCACCCCGTTGCCAAAAGAAGCATCCACATGTATCCTGCTATAGTCGCCCAAACTTACGATTGCATCTACTGCAACATCGTTGGTAGCTACGCTACCCCATCGAATACCCAGCTCTTGAGCTTGTGCAGAAAAAGCAAGAAAAACACAAACGAATAAGACAAACAGATTTTTCATTACAATTGAGTTTAAGTTTAAAGTCGTTCATTTTCAACTACGAATTTCTGCAAAGTCCTTCAAAGTTAGCCCCAAGTAAAGGGGAAATTTACCAGTCGCAAAAACAAAAAAGCCCGCTCTATTTGGGAGCAGGCTTCTCAAAAATTCTAAGAATGCATTTACTGTCCAAAGACGTATCTCAAGTTGATACCAAATCCACCCGTATTGAAATCAGTGTCCTCAATAATCACAAAAGTGGGTCTCCAGTCTGCTGAGATAGACATAGGAAAATCGAAATAATAGGCCAGACCTATTTCACCACTTACTCCCAAAACAAAAGGATCATCCAATCTCATCGAGGGACCTACACCTACATACCAGTTTATAGGAGAGTCACCAACGGGCCGATACAGGAAATCATACAATGCCTCCAGACCAATACCATCACCAAATGTGACATCTGCGTGAATCCTACTATAATCTCCCAGTGCGATGATACCGTCTACGGCATAGTTGTTACCCAAAGCGTCACCCCATCTAATACCTACTTCCTGAGCCTGAGCAGCGCATGACAGAGTAACCGCTGCAAATAATACAAGTATCTTTTTCATTGTTATAAGTTTAAATTGTTTATTAAGTGTTCTGATCATCGATCAATTTTAAATTAGTAATATTATTTAATATCTAAGCAGTTAAGTCTCAAAAATAAAGAATTGCAAATCCCCTCCTGAGACCAAAAAGCAGCCAAATCATTAGAATATTGCAGTTACTCCTAGTAACGGACCTAATACATTCACTGTCGTCTCTAATACTTCTTCACCCTCCCCATCTATTCTTTTGTATCTAAATGCCCTGAATCCGGCATTGATGAGTACATGTTTATGAACTTTAAAAGTATTTATATATGTGATATTGTGAGAAAACTTCGAGCTATTATTGATCCCAAACCCGCCTACGTCATAAGCTACACCTAGCAAGAATTTTGGGCTCATTACAAACTTCATATACACATTGAGCATCAGATCCCACCATTCCTGCAATTCCACAATATCAGCAAGTGGAATGACTATTGGATCAATCTCAGGAATCGAAGGATCTATTTCCAATCGAGCATTGACATTCACGTCATTCTTCCAATATTTGGCACTTACACCCACTCCAAGTGACCAGCCGTGAAGTACGTTATTCTCCTTATAATTGAAATTATCATAAACTGTATATCCCAATTTAAAGTCTGAAATATTCTGTTTTATTTCTACATCTACTTTCAAGGCATTTTCACCTTCATTTACGCCTAGAGTAGCAAAGGTTCCATCATAAGTAAGCGTCCACCTTTTATACCTGAGAGAAGTAATTACTTGAAAACCAGCATTCGTTATCGAAGAAAGGTCGTTGAAAGATTGTCTAAGCCGCTCTCCCCCTACGTCGGTAGATTGGGCAGCCAACAACGCATAGGGGGTAACGCTAAACCCCCAATCCTTTGCCTTATCCGCTTCTTGAAAATCGGGCTGATCGTCTTCTTGCGCCCAAGTTTTAAATGTAACAGCTAGTACTAGAAAAAAAATTATGCTTCTGTTCATGTTAAAATTGTTATTTGGAAGTGTTGGTATATTTAAACGAATATCTGGCAGAAAATTGAAGCCTGTACATGCCGTCACCCATGCCATCTTCACGTTCCTTATAGGCGTACATGGCCTCTACACCAAAAAGCAGCTGAGGAACAGGTGCACAGAGTAAATTTGCCGAAGCGCTCCAGGCTCTCTTATTGGCCATTCCTCCGGTAAATTCAGAGGGATTATTTGCCTGAAGGAATGAATAATTGACACTTGATCTCCATTTATCGTTCCAGTAATGGAGATATGAAACAAAACCATTGTATGAACTAATTGCTTCCAAATCTCCTTGATCGTCTATTACCGAGCTATTGAGGAAAGCAAGCCCAACGTAACGCCCCAGTCCATTTCCATAGGTTCCCTGAAATCGGACATCATCTTTTTCACCCACTTTGACGGTGGCTCCAGTCGAAACCCCATACCCAAAGAAACTTCTCCTCACACCCAAAGAATCATAATATCTCGGATTTCTAAAAATGGCACTTACTCCCATGCTACCCCAATCTCCTTTGGAATTTTTTCTAATCACGGCATCAGGAATTCCTCCCGAGTAAACAGTATAGTTGCTGCCTCCATTGTTAGGGGTGATGGTAGACTCCGGTACCTCCAGGGAGAACTGCCAGTCTCCAGCTGTATATCTTACCTGCGGTTGACGATTGAAAACGATCCCTTCAGCGGCACCGGCGAAATCCAGATCATCCGGTATCACTACGATCATGAATGTGGACCAAGTCTGACCAAAAGTCCAATTTCCATAGTTGAAATACATATGTCTGATCCTTGGATTGTAGGAGTTGCTCACTCGTGCGTCCCCGGCAGCAGACAACAACATGTCGAGCTCCATATAAGCCTTAATAGGCTTACCTAACAATTGACTACTAAAATCAAAATAGAATCTGGATTCCTTAATATGCATATGGGTATCATAGGACTGATCACCACCAATAGGGATGGCTCCCGGAAAGTGAATGTCTCTCAACGGACTTTCCGGATCACTCAACTCTCCCCCCTCAAACACAGTGGTCATAAAGTCAAACTTGGCAAACCCACCCATGGTAAAAGTGGATTGGGGCTTTTCTTTTGTTTCTTGAGCATGGCAGATATGCACCAATACGATGATAGGCAACAGGCAAATTAAGGTTCTCATTTCAACAGGTTTTTTGGTAGCACTAATTTCTTTAATTTTCTTTTATGGCAAAAGACCTAAAAGGCCTATTTCGATGCTAGAAATTAATGTACTTAGCAGGCAAGTATTTGTAATCCTTATTGAGCCTTATGATAAACTGAAGCAAAATTCCATGAAAATAGGATTTCTGTTCTAATTCCATGTTATTCACGAATCCTCCATACATCATGGACAAGGTATGTTGTTCATCAATCCGATAGGTAAGTATCCCAGCCAACCTTAACGATGGGCTGGCCGTGCCATCGTCAAAAGTCACTAAACTACCCGTGGTGGCGGATACAATCCACTTTTCGTTGAGTATATTATTATAAGTCAAAAAATAACGTGCCGCCGACTTAAATTTATTCTCACTGTTGTGGTCCGTCTGAACCTTTACCTGATGCACAAATTGCTGACCTTTTTGAAGAGTTGGCTTGCCAATATAATGTTTAAATACAACTCCTAAACCAGGTCGCACTTCCACGCCAGCATTCCCGGTTATACTGACTCTTAGATCCGGTACAATTTCAACGTACTTATTAGGAGTATAGGGAGCTACCACCTCATAAAAATACCTATCAAGAGACTGTGCATCATTAAAAGTCCTGTATTGTATCTCATGGGAGTGCCGCCAGTTTCCTGACCCTCCAAATACAACCTTGGTTCCGTAAAAGGTTAGAAAATCAAGATTATCTTCTTGAGTCTCTTGAGAAAGACAAGGATCAAACCGGATAACAAGGATAAGTAGTAATAAATATGTCTTTTTCACTTAGATCAATATTGGGCTCAAAATTAGCATTTTGGAGATCAACAACTACCTGCTCTACCAAGTCTTTTTAGGGTATTCACACGACCTAATGAAAAAGTACCAGGCTCGTTCGTACAAAAAATAAAAATCGTCATATTTCGCCTAATTATTTGGAGTGAATAATAATGCGGATAAAACTTAAATGAGGAATGCTAGACCTATAGTTGAGACATTTTTTGTGTTCGGCAGGCTTGCATCCCGATTCCCTTCTAAACGTCTAAACTTGTATCTTGCCTAAGTTTTCAATAACCACATAGACCAATCCCATGTCCCAATCTATCACCAGCAGCCAACTACCCTCTCCAAAAGGCAAATTCATCCTCGGCAATCTTCCGGACTTTAGCAAAGAAAACAAGCATCAGGTGATGGAAGGCTGGGTCAAAGAAGTGGGTGAAGTTTTCCGTATCAGCTTAATGGGTAAAAAATTCATTGTCTCGGCAAATCCGGCGGTGAATAAAGAAATCCTTCGTCAACGCCCGAAGGTATTCCGCCGGTACTTCAAAATGGCCGAGATCATGGAAGAGATGGGCATCATTGGGGTATTCAATGCAGAAGGTGAAACCTGGAAGAGTCATCGAATCATTATCTCAGAAGCCCTCAACAGAAGAAATGTAGAACGATTTTTTCCGACGGTTTCAAAAGTGGCAGAACGACTACTAAACAAGTGGGAAAGCATGGCAAACAACGGTGCCGAGATCGATGTACAACGAGAAATGATGCGCTATACAGTAGATATCACTTCGGAAATTGCTTTTGGATATCCGATGAATACGTTACAGAAAGGGGAAGATGTGATTCAAAACCATTTAGAAAAGATCTTCCCTATGATCAACCAAAGGATCACCGCTCCTCTCCCCACCTGGCGATGGTTCAAGTCCAAAAAGGACAAGGAGTTTGATCATGCCATCAATGAAGTCAAGACCTTCGTTCATGATCTGATCAACAAGGGCAAGAAACGCATGAACGACCAACCGGAGGTTAAAGAATATCCGACCAACTTTCTGGAAGCTTTGCTGGCACAACAGGCCATTGAAGGAGCTTTTACCGATGAAGAAGTTTTTGGTAATGTTTTCACCATGCTACTGGCAGGAGAAGACACAACTTCCAATTCGCTCTCTTGGGCCTTATTCTATCTAGCTCAGCATCCAGAGGTTGTGGACAAGATCAGGCAAGAAGCAGTCGCTGCTTATGGAAATGAGAACATTCCTCCCTCCTACGAAAAATCAAGTGAGCTGAAATACACGGATGCTGTCGTACAGGAAGTGCTCAGGATCAAACCGGTGACGCCCCAGTTGTATCTGACAGCACTGGAGGATGTTGAAATTGAGGGTTACCTCTTCAAAAAAGGAGAGTCACTCATGACCCAAAATAAAGTAGCCCAAACAGACTCGGATAACTTCATTCGTCCGGAGGAGTTCTTGCCGGAGCGTTGGATCAGCAATGGCTGTCCCGTACATGGAGGAGAGCATAAACCTGAGATGATTAGAACCTTTGGAGGTGGTTCCAGGCTATGTCCGGGTAAAGGACTCGCCATGAGTGAAATGATCGTCACACTCTCTACGATTTGCAAGAATTTTGACATTGAGCTTGTGGGTAAGCCCGAGGATGTCAAGGAGATTTTTATGTTTACTATGTACCCTGAGGGGTTGAGGGTGAGGTTGAAAAAAATATTACCTAATTGATCAAGAACGTCATCATCATCTTTCAACTCATTCCGGAAAACGACGAAGGAGATTATCCGGAATCTCATTATTCTAAAACGAAACCCGTCCCCTTACTCCACCATACCAAATCACGTCTGTCGATGTGTCCAGTGTCGGGTTAATGATCATTTGTAGGTCTGGAGTAATGGCAAAATGAGGTGTAACCTGAACACGATAGAATAGCTCTCCGGTCATTTGATTCTTTGATCCGGAAATATTGGTCTCTGCCCAACTAAAAGCCAAACCCACCAGATCATGACTAGGCATTAAATAACCACTTCCAAGTTGGACATCTTTTTTACTAAAAAGATTTTCTCCATTGCCATTACCAATTCCAAATCGAGCAAAAGGCATAAAGTTATCATTGAAAAACCAGTGCCAGGATAAGGCCATACCTTGTCCGGATAAAACAGTATCGTCACTGAAATTTTGATATTCAGGCGTGTGCCAATAGGTCAAGCTGATTTTTTTGGTATACCGTTCTGCCATGCTAGGCACCCATCCAACCTCTGCCATGGTCTGGACTTTGCCATCAAAGAAATAATCTCCCATATCAAGAAAATCACCATCTTCAAACTTGTCACCATACAAATCAATGGCACTCGCTTTTATGTAAATGTTTGGAGTCACTTCCCACCCTGCTCCTATTCCAAAACCAGCATTATGAAAATTAATCGTAGAACTCAACAAAGAGCCGTAATTCATAAATGCTGTCCACGGAATGGCCATGCCATGAAAGTTGTAATAGTTAGATGGATCGATCTTGCCAATGATGAATGCAACTTTATTGTCAAGGATGTACTGACTGTAGTGCAACTCCAATATCCTCAAGGTATAGTCGTGAAAACCAGTGCCGGCCAATCCATAATACCCTGATTCAAAAAGCCCATGAAACATAGGGACGGTCATATCACCGTAGGGATGACGGTCATTGATTTTGATGGATAGCATTCCTTGGTTTTTCCCTTTGTCTCTATTGAGAAAGGTCCAGACTGCTTGAAAATCAAAAACGCCACTGGCTGTATTCGGATTATTTCCTTCCCCTCCATCTAACTCAATAACCGAAGAAGATCGCATGAAGAGTGTGGTATAGTTAATCCCCAATTGAATACCGGTTTTCTTGGCAAACTCCTGTTTCCAGTCATACCAGGGAGCCGTCACTTTCACTGGAGCGCGATAATAATCCGCTTTTTCTTTAGGAGGATTATCGGCCTCCAATTGAGCACCTATGGATTTGGGACCACCGAGGTTGCTCTTTTGACTATAGGCATTGGTAGAGTCCGATTTGCTCATACTTTGAGCAATCAGGCCAGTGGTTAAAAGAGAGAACAATACAAATGAAAAAAATCGTTTCATTTTCGCAGTTTTTTGAATATCGTAATTTCAGTTTTTTTGTCTCTAGTCTCAAGACCCAAAAGTCCCTTTTCAGTTGATTAGAAGTTGATGTACTTCGCAGGCAAGTATTTGTAATCCTTATTGACACGGATGATTAGCTGAACCATGGGGGTAAATGACCAGGCCCACCCCAAATGATTTCCTTCCGAATCGTCACCTAAATTTCCCGCCCCAGCCAGAGCGGCAAATCCTACCGTATGTACTTTGTCAAAAATGAACGTAAAAACCGGACCTCCTCTCACAAACTCAACACCCGTAAAACTCTCGCTCCAACGATAAAAGGGACCTCCCAAAAAACTCACAATGAAGTTTTCTTTCACGATCTGGTTGTAAGTCACTATGTACCTAACGCCATGACGCGATTCCCCATCTGTATCAATATCCCACTGGTACTTAAGCTGCTGCACAAACTGGGTCCGGTACTTGTTTTCTCCCTTGCCCAGATAGTCCTTTCTAACGACACCCATGCCGGGTCGAAAATCCATTCTTCCTGGCTTTACCGCCGCACGAAAATCCGGAACCACTTCCCAGTTGGCGCTTGGCGAATAGGTTACAACGGTTTCATAATACCACTGATCCAATGTCTGTACATTATCCTTGACACGCCACTGCAATTCATGGGAATGCTTCCAGTTATTCACTCCACCAAAGACAATCTTATTACCCAAGAGAAACCAATAATCCATTCTGTCGATCTCCTGTTCCTGGCAAAAAGCCGGAACAGCAGCTAGTATTATAATGGATGCTAATAGGTTTCGTTTCATTGGGTTCAATTAGTTATAAAGTTGTTTCAAAAGAATTACACCGTCATTTTTAAGACAACCCGATCATTTCTTACTCTGCTCCGTGATCAAGTGCATCCTCTGGAAACTCCGGAACTAACAAATCCTCCAGAAATGCCTCTCTTTCTAAGGGCACCCATCTTCCTTTTTCCTCCACAGGGTATCTGACTGGTTGACCCGGGTATTTGCCATCCTGTACCTTGGAATCTTTCACCATGATCACACCATTGACCAAAACATAAGGTATACCTGTAGATGGAGCGCCATTTTGTCCAAGTATGTAAGTGGCATTATCCGTGATTTCTTCAGGATGGAAAATAGTAATATCAGCAACCATACCTTCTTGCATCCTTCCTCTTTTTTTCATGAATTCCAATCCGGCATCTCCTAAGTGCAAAGCCGTCCAATATGAATTTTGAGCAATGGTTTGCATCAATGGCACACCATTTTCACGAGCCAATCTAAAAGTCTTAGCATGTGAACCAGCCGTTCTTGGATGTCCAACATATTTTTCGTAAGGGTCATCCCATTCCAACCAATTCCCATCAATATCTACACCTGGCATAGCATCACCTGCCACTGTCATATGAGGTACTTCCAACCAGTACTTCATCCATTGTTCCTTGATAGGAAAGCAGAGAATGATCGTATAGCCAGGATCTTCCTTGACTTTGGCCTGATAGGTCTCCAAGGTATAGGCGTCTCCAGTTCTTGGGTCCATCATATTGCTATAATCACAACCAATCAACTTCATTCCTGCAGGCGTTAAAAACTCTGATCCAATGGTAGATGAACCACAAGTGTATGGATAATACTCGGACCAAACATTCTTACCCTGATCTCTGAACAGTTGTGCGTGCTCTTCAATCTCCCACCAGGCAAAATTATTGTTGTGACTAAACAATACAGGAGCATCCAATGCCATTCCATTGACTAACTGTTCCCAAGCTCCCAATGTGCCCTCATAAGGAGGTTTGCTATTACCTAATAATCTCACATGAAAACTACTCCCCCGGTCATAATTTGCAGCTGCCTTTTGAAAATTGAACACTTCTAGCGTGGAAGCACCCTTGGCCATATAGCCCATCGTTGAACCTGCGGTTAGTGCCCCTTGACGAAGGTCTTCATCAACATTAGCCATAATCACATTTATTTGATCCAGAGTAGATCGGGTCTCTGCCCAATCCGGTATGCCATTTTCTTTGTAGGAATCCCCTCTCAAATATTTCAAGGCAGCCTCGGCTCCAACGGATTCTTTGATGTCCATTCCATCCAGTACACTCATTCGGTGGATTTCATGAGAAACTGCCGCTCCATAATTTACCGGCCACTTCCCCTCTCGTTCTGCGTAGAACTTCTCTACATTCATATTTCCAAACTCCAAATCCAACGGTGTTGTCATTCCATCTCTAAGACCGATTTTAGCATTCCAGATGATTCCATGACCGTGGTTTTGAGTGTCCATAAACCCAGGAGAAACTACATGTCCGGTGGCATCAATGGTTTCCGTCCCGGAGATTTCTTCTTCGGTGATGGTGACGATAATTCCATCCTTGATCCCCACATTTCGAACACCATCGAAATTGGTTTCCGGATCCATGACGCGACCGTTCAGGATCACAACATCAAAGCCGTCGGTTGGTTTTTGTGGTGCCTGGCTGCAACTCCAAGCGAATGCAATGGCGATAACTACAGGTAGATAAATTCTCATTTTAGCTAAGGTTTGATTATTGGGTAACTATAGTTTCTAAGATAATGATTAATTGATACTTTGTTTTCACTTTCTATGGCGATCTACTTTTGAGATTGATGGTAAAAGTCACTCATTCAAAATATTCTTATACACAATACCATCTTTCATGATAAGCTTGAATTTTTCTTTGTATTCAGTCATGATAGATACATCATCCAACGGATTCCCATCTATAATTAAAAGATCGGCATAAGCCCCTTCTTGGATTACACCCAGTTTGCCCTGACTATAGGGATCCAATTTCCCACAGGATCTAAACAACTCTATATTACCTGACGTGGCCTGTTTCATAATTTCAATATCCGAGAAATACTTTTTTCTGGCCACAAATTCCATGGGTTGAAGTGCCTGCTTTGCAGGTGGCCCAAAAAGATCCGTTCCCCAGGCAATTTTCATATTGTACTTCTTAGCCAACTTCATTACAACATCTGAATCTTCGTTCACTTTACGCATCTTAGCCTCGGCTGGGGTTCCCACTATTTGCAATACTTCAGGAGTCATTTGGAACAAATAGGCCTGAGGGGATAACCAAACATCGTTCTGCGCCATAAGTTTGAGTGTTTCATCGGTTAAGAACGGTCCATGTTCGATGGAAACAATCCCGGCTTCAATACATTGTCTTACCGCAGCATCCGTATAGGCATGAGCCGCTACATAGGTTCCCCAATTTTGCGCTTCCACCACTATGGCTTTGAGTTCGGAGAGCGTGTATTGAGTCGTATGAAGTGGGTCAAAATAGCTGGAGACACCTCCACCAGCCATCACCTTGATCTGAGTGGCTCCCGAGCGTAAAACTTCCCTTGCAGCTTTCTGAACTTCCGGCACACCGTCAGCTACATAACCCCACCCTAGCAATGCAGATTTGTCTGGAATTCCTGTGAAATAGGGTGACATCTTAAAGCTACTTGTTTCAAGGTCTCCATGCCCAGAGGTTTGGGATATAAACGCACCCGAAGGATAAATCCTTGGTCCATCAACAAGCCCCTCATCAATTGCTTTTTTTAGTCCCATGACAGGTCCACCTACATCACGAACCGTTGTAAAGCCGCGTAGCAGCATGTCATTAGCACCGGAGACGGCCTGAGCTCCCACATAAGACCATTGACTTTCATAAATTGACGTATGTGGAGCATCCATGAGCATAAGGTGGACATGGGCATCAGTAAGACCTGGAATCAAGGTTCCTCCTTTGCCGTCGATAACCGCTGATCCCTCAGGAGTTTTGATATTCGCCTTGACTTCTTTTATTAAGTTGTTCTCAATCAGAACATCAGCTGCTTTCAAATTGTCCGAAGTTCCATCCCAAACCTGCACATTGGTGATCAGTGTAGTTTGTGCCCAGACTGGAATCACCAGCAAGAGAGTTAGAATTATTGAGCAATACTTTTTCATTTTTTACATCTAATTATCCGATGAGAACACTGGTGTTATTCTATTAATCATTCAAATCATTTTTATATATCACTCCATCTTTCATGATCAAGGACAAAGTATTCTCCGGGTCAGAAAGAACAGTGATATCCTCTAATGGGTTCTTGTTGGCAATAACTAAATCCGCATAAGCACCTGCCTCAACAACACCCAGCTTTCCCTCTTTGTATCTATTTCTTGGACCTGATAACTCTACCAGCTCTGCCCCAATGCTCGTTGCTTGCTTCATGATATCCAATGGAGAAAATAGTTTTGATCTTGCTGTCCATTCCAGTGCCTGAGCGGCGTACATTTCTTTTGACAAAAAGGTGTCTGAACCAAAAGCGATTTTGAGATTATATTTTTTGGCGTATTTGATAAGGTTTACAAAACTGGCTTTCATCAAATTGAATTTTTCCTTCTGATCCGGAGTGAATTGTGGAGGAGCATCAGCCATGGACATCAGTGCTTCAACAACAAGATAAACATCATTTTCAGCCATTTTTTTGATTGACTCTTCGGTCATCATATGTCCATGTTCAATTGAGCGAGCTCCAAAATCAATCGCCCTTGAAACCGCTTTGTCATAATAGGCATGAACCATGAAATAGGAACCAAAACTTTCTGTTGCGGCGGCAGCAGCTGCCATTTCCTCATCTGTGAATTGATCAATATCCAAAGGAGAATAGATTGCTGAGATACCTCCATTGGTAGCCAATTTGATTTGTGTAGCTCCATTGCGGAAATTTTGCCTGACTGCTGCAAGCATCTCATCATCTCCATCTACGGCATAATAATGACCAATCATTTGAGCATGACTATGTTGCCCTCCATGATGCTGATGAGGGTTCGTTCTGTCTCTCATATCCAAGTGCCCTGATGTCTGGGTAATAAAGGCACCAGAAGAAAAAATCCTGGGACCGGGAAACCAGCCGTCATCGATCGCTCTTTGAATTCCAATACTAGCTCCACCGGCATCTCTTACCGTGGTGAAACCTCGCATCAGCATATTCTCTGCCATCTGGCCACCTGCCGCTCCTACATACACTCCTGTATATTCATTTTCTAGTTTATCAAATGGTGCGATCAAGGCAATGTGAGTATGAGCATCAATGAATCCCGGGAAAAGAAATCCACCATTCCCATCTATGATATCAGCACTGTCTGGAACTTTAATATTTGCCTTTACTAACTTGACGAGGTTATTTTCTATCAAGACGTCAGAGGGTTCTAATTTGTCCGACTTTCCATCCCAAACCTGTACATTGGTAATCAATGTAGTTTGTGCCCATCCTGGAATAGAGAGCACAACTGCTAGAATTATTAAAATTAATTGTTTCATATTTCAATTTCCCCTCTTTGAAAAGGCCAGTAATTTGAAAACTAAAGAGCCCGATTACTCGGGCTTTTTGAATATTGTTTTTCTATTATAGGTTATTCTTCAATACTTCTCCGTCCTGAATCATCAACTTGATGTTACCCTCAGCCTCCAGATTATCAATATCATCAAGTGGGCTTTTCTCCCAGATGATTACATCGGCGTATGCACCGGCCTCAATAACTCCAATAGGACCTTCACGATACGGATTCCTGGCAGGACCCGACATGGCGAGTACTTTGCCTGCGTTAAGCGTAGCATGTTGCATGATTTCCCAGTTCTTGAATCCTAGTTCTTTTTCGATGGTTAAATTCTTGATCGCAATAGGCGTATTTTCGGCGAACATATCACCACCACTCACAATAAACACATTATGTTTTCTGGCCCAAGCAATCATTTGTTTGGCTCCTTCATTCACCTGGGTCGCTTTTCGAACTTGCTCTGGTGAAAACCATGGAATTTGTGTTGCTTGTGCAAACTGAACCACCGCTACATATCCTTGCAAGGAAAGTACTATATTCTCCTCAGCCATTCTTTTAACTGTGGCCTCGGACATCAGGAAACCGTGTTCCACGCATTTCACACCAGCATCCAACGCTCGATTGATCGCATCATCATGATAAGCATGAATCGTAGCATAGGTTCGATTATCTTTTGATATATCCACAATAGCCTTCATCTCTTCTAACGTATACTCCGTGATTTCCAAAGGATCAAACTCAGAGGCAACCCCACCACTGGCCATAATCTTAGCATATGCGGCACCATGACGATAGTTCCATCGAGCTTGTTTGATCACTTCATCCACTCCATCAGCTGTAGAAAGATTCATCATCAGATGAGGTTGATTGGTTTCCATGGGAAATTGATTCCATGGACCTGCATCACCATGACCTCCTGTCGAACTGAACGCCGGGCCCGATGACCAAATCCTTGGTCCTTTAATCAATCCATTCTTCTTGGCCTTCGCAATACTCAGCGAATTCCCAGCTATATCTCTGATGGAGGTAAAACCCTGATCCATGAGCATATTCATATCTCGATATGCCCAAGCCCCAATAGCATAAGCATCATAGTCTTGAGAACCTGTATAAAATGCTTTGGGACCATTGAGCATGATGTGCGTGTGCATGTCAATCAAACCGGGCGTTAGCGTCCCCCCCTTTCCATCTATAACAGTCGCACCTTCCGGTGCTTTGATGTTGGACTTGACTTCCTTGATCAGGTTCTTTTCGATCAGCACATCCGCACTGACCACTTTATCACCCTTAGCATCCCAGACATTGACATTGGTAATGAGAGTAACTTTTGGTGCTTCCTGCCCCATAGCTACAGACAGGGTAAGCACGAATAATATGGATAATACTTGTTTCATTGCTTTGATAATTAAGATTTGATTTTTGGTTGTTAGATCTATTATTTAATGAGTGCTTCAAGTTTAGCCATCTCAGGACCAATTTGCGAATCAAACTGCTCATGAGCCGTAGCTGAATCTTGTTCCAATTCAGCAAAAACTTTTCTCATCTGCTCATTTTCGGGCCCCTCTGATTGCTCCAAAATGCCACTTATGAAGGCCAATTTGGACAAGATAGTGGCCGGCAAGTTGATGATTTCCGCCAAAGTTCTACCTGTTGACACGAACTTACCTTCATAGGCTGTAATCATATCGGTAATGACTTTTGCTTGTTCTTCTGCCTTGGCCACTGCGTCGGCACTTGCTCCGCCTTCTTTGAATTTGTCGACTCGATCGTTAATTTCCGTGGCCATAGCTTTGGCTGCATTCACTTTTTGTGTTGATGCTTCTGCACTGGCATACATCTTCATCCAAAAAGCGAATTTTTTATCAGCCTGTGCCTGGGTATAATTTTCCTTTGGACTCATGCTCAGATTAAAGGATTCCGAGTGCTTCACTCCATCAATGTCAAATTCAGCAGTATACTTCCCAGGAGGGACAATAGGCATGATAGCTGTGGCAGGACGTCCTGGCACGGAAGTCACTCGATCCACTCTCATATCCCAAACAAACCGATTCAAACCCACAAGACCTTCGCCCGCATTCAGTTTCATTTCTGCTTTCGAATACGTTCTCACCGTCTTTCCAGACCGGTCTTTGATCGTCAATGAAATGTTCTCCGGCTCCTGATCCAATCTAAAATACATTCTTACGCCTCTTGGTTTTGGATCACCCGCATCCAGGAATTGACGTTTCCGCTCACCATTGACCGGAGTGAATCCCAACTCATAGAAAGTCAACCCGGGACGCATGTTTTGGACGAAGTAGTTTTTCTTATTTCCAGGATCTCCTCCCGGCAGGTAATCCAACCACCAGTTGTATCCAAATCGGGTATGATCTGCAATCGGGTACAGGAATGAAGAGGCGCTCGCTTTGTTGGCATCCTTCATACGAAGCGGAGTTATATCGTCCATGATCCAAAACCCACGACCATTGGTAGCAATCACCAAATCGTTATCCTTGATCTTCATATCCACAACAGGTGCTGCAGGCAAGTTCTCCTTGAGTCGTTCCCAATTGGTACCATCATCTAAAGAATAATAGACCCCTGTTTCCGTACCTACGAAAAGCATTCCTTTTCTTACCTTATCTTCCCGAATGGTTCGGGTGATTTCCGTTTTAGGGAAATTGTCGGTTAGCGAATTCCATGTTTTTCCATAATCCGATGTTTTGAAGATATAAGGATTGTAATCGTCATAGGTATTGAAATTGCTAAAGACTACATAGGCCGTAGCTGGATCAAATGGTGAGGGTTCTATTTCATATACCTGTGAGAATTCTGGTAGGCCGTCAGTCACAATAGAGACATCCTCCCAATTGGCTCCTCCATTTTTGGTGACAAATATTTTCCCATCGTCACTACCTGTCCAGATCACTCCTTTTTTGACTGGTGACTCATCCAATCGTTTGATTGTACTATAAACTTCCTGACCAAAGTACTCAGACAACCACGGTGTACCCGTAATTTTTTGTCGGTCTTTGATGTCATTGGTCAGATCCGGGCTGATGACCTTCCAGTTCAAACCTTCATCTGTTGTTTTAAACACGACATTTCCGCCCACATAAATGGTCTTGGAATCGTGGGGTGAAACAAAGTACGCCAGGTCCCAATTGAAGCGGTATTTCAAATCAGAACTATTCAACCCAAACATAGGTTCAGGCCAGATATGTCTTGGTTCATTTTGGCCTGTAGCCAGATTATTCACAGAGAATGGAGCACCACTTCCAAAAGGAGCGCCACCCGAAATATTGTAGACAATGTTGGGATCGTCCGGATTAGGGATCACATTAGAAATCTCACCATTCCCGATGATAGTCGTCTCATATCGGGAAATTCCACCCCATCGGGATGCGCTAGGTACTTTGTAAGACAAGACGTCCTGACCATTACCATAGACATTATACGGAAAGTCATTATCTACATTGACCCGATAGAATTGAATATTCTTTTGAGTATGCTGTGAAGACCAGGTTAAACCACCGGTCAGTGTGACCTGGCAGCCACCATCATTAGATCCAATCATACGATTGGGATCTTGGGGATCAATCCAGATGTCATGAAAATCATCCTTGATTCCAGGTTCCAATAACCAGTTTTTACCTCCGTCTTTGGAAACAAACATTCTGTTGTTTGGAGACCATAGCTCATCTGCATCATGGGGACTGGCGTAGATATGACTGTAGTAAAAGGGTCTTCCGATGATCTGGAAGTAGTTGGTCACGAATTCCCAGTTCTCACCTAAATCATCTGACTTGAACAGTCCCGGATTCGTTTCCGAGTCTATTAACGCATAAACGCGGGTAGCATTGGCAACTGACATGGTAAAACCTGTCCGGCCTCTTCCACCCTCAGGTAATCCCGAAGCGTAGGTAATATCGCTCCAGGTTTCGCCACCATCTGTGGACTTCCAAAGCGTACTCTCCGAACCACCTGTTTTGGGTCCCCAGGCCTTTCGTTCAAATTCCCATATGGCCGCAAACAATTCGTTGGGATTGGATGGATTCAACACCAAGTCAATAACTCCTGCCTTAGCACTTTTGTAAAGAACTTTGTCCCAGGTTTTACCTCCGTCAGTTGTTCTGAAAACCCCTCGCTCTTCATTAGGACCAAAAGCATGACCATATGCACCAACGTAGACAATATCCGGATTGGTCGGATGAATTCTCACTTGGGAAATGTGGTGAGTTTCTTCCAGGCCAAGGTGCTCCCAGGTTTTACCTCCATCTGTGGTTTTATACACTCCATCGCCCCAACTCACGTTGTTTCTCATTTGTGGTTCTCCCATACCCACATACATGATGTCCGGATTGGAAAGCGATATTTCCATGGCACCGATGTTACCGGATTTGAAATAATCATCCCCAACGGGCATCCAGTAGGTTCCGGCATCTTCCGTTTTCCAAAGACCGTTGCTGGCACCATGATAAAATTCGTATTTCTTCGTTGGGTGACCGATCACCACCGAGCCTCGGTTACCGGCTATGGGCCCGATGAATCGCCACTCTAAGGCTCGAGTGGGTATTTTCACTTTGTAAGGATCGGAAATTTCAGTAACATCTGATGACCCTGGGCCAGTTTGCATACAAGAGGACAAACCGACAATGATGCCAAGTATGAAAAACAAAGACTGAATAGGATATAAGGTTTTCATTTTGAATTGATTTTTAGTTTTATGCTAGTTCATGATAATTTGTTCACTGAAATCACCTTCAGTCGATTGTTATACAAAGTATTAAACACACCATTCAACTCTGCTTGGTCAGTGATCTTTCCGGTCAATGTTGTAATGATTTTAGAGTCGATTTCTGAATAATTGATGACGAGCCCGGCTACTCGCGGAGACCAGGATTCATCTAGTTTTCCTTCTACTGTGATCTGATAATTAGACGAGGAGGAACTATCAATGGTGGCTTTGATCATTGTAGAGTAATTTAATGTATTAAAGATCCTAACTCCAGGAGGCTATATCAAGACCCAAAAGACCTAAATAGCTACCTACTAGTTGAATTGACTACCAGAGATGTTCAAAAGATTCAGTTCCATGGCTTTTTGTACGGCCTCTCTCCTGTTTTTGACAGAGAGTTTTTTGAACATTGTATTGCTATGGTTCTTAACGGTCTTCTCCGAGATAAATAACCGCTCTCCTATTTCGTTGTTCGTAAGTTGTTTAGCAAAAAGCTGTAGAATGTCCATCTCTCGCGCTGACATCTCGACGTTAAAATGTCGTTCGTTTCTCTCCTTGAATTTATTCAAAACTCTTTGCACGAACGTCGGGTCAATTTTCTTTTCTAAAGAGAGTCCGTTTAAGATGTCTTCCATCCTTTTCCCGGAATCAATAAAAGGTGAAATAATTCCAGCCCTTTGGGCTGTCAGCAAGGCTGTAGTAATTTCACTACAGGTTTGTTCCTCATTTCCCAGCTCATGAGCGAGCATCGATTTAAAGCAATGAATTTCGATGAGAAACCGAACATTGTTTAGCTTTTCCAAATAGGCCTGATATTCACCTAACCACTTCTCTAACCCTTCCCAAGCGCCGGTTTGAATTCTATGCTTCAGCACGGCAAAATGTGGATCCGTTGAGTTGGTCACAGGCATTAGAGGACGTTTCGGAATCTGATCAATCAGATTTTCCGCTTCCAGATTGCGTCCCAAAAGCAACTGCATCTCGGCTTCATGGCCGATGACAAAAAGAGAAAGAAGAGAGTTGCCCTGAAGAAAGGTTTGCTCTTTCAGGTTTTGATACACTTGATTCATCTGATCCAACCTGCCCATCTTTTCAAAAGCAGCTGCCTGTACCAGAGCGGTAAATATTCTTACAATTCCAATGGTGTGGACACCCAACTCAATGGCTTTAGAAGAACAATCGATCGCCGATTCCCACTCTCCGAGCGTATAATTTCTTTTGGCTAAAAAGTAGTAGCCATTGGCTATCGCTTCCTTGTTGCCTTTGGTAGTCCCATACTCCACCAATCTTTGGGCAACGATCTTTAGTTTATCAAACTGGTTTTCAAAAAAGTATACATAGCACAGAACGAACCATATATGGCTGTTTTCCCAATCACTGGAATTTGTCTCTAACTGTTGAAACGCGATTTTCTCTGCCCTATCAAAATCACCTAACACCTGATAAGAACCGATCAGGAAAATCCAGGCATACCCTCTGGGGTAGATAAAATCAGATCTCAAATGTTTCAGTGCATGTTCACACTGTTTGATGCATAACCCATAATCCTGTTCCATATGATAGGTTCGGTAACATAGCAGTGTATTGAGCTCTGCCATATATTGTACGTGCTCACTGTCCTTAAGCTGAGTCATTCCTTGGAGCTCCCGCTCAATTTGCGCTGACAACTCAAACATCTCCATGACCTTTCCTTCATAGAGCAGGATCATCATGTGAGTCAAACGCACTACCGGATGATATGAATCTGCCTTTTGAATCGATCGAAATACCGTCAATAATTCGGCCCAATTTCCTTCATTTAAAAGCTGAACTCTGAAATTCTTAAAAATATGAATCGCTTTTTCTTGAGAGTCAGCCTTCAGGTAATATTCAATGGCCTGAGCGGGGTGATTGTTGTTTAACATCCACACGGCCACCTTTGAGTAGATCTCCTTTACTTCTGGCTTTCGAAAAAAATTGAGCGACTCGACCTGCAAAGCGTCATGAAACAAATGATGGTAACGAAACCACCGATCACGACTCCCCAGCTCCACTACAAATAAGTTGGACGCTTTTAGCTGCTGGATAAGCTGAAAGCCCTTTTCTGAACTTTCTATATAGTTCAACAGTTCACCCGAAAATGATTTAAGTAGTGAAGAAATCAGTATCAACCTTTTAATTTCTGCATCTTGCTGATCCAAAGTCTGACGAACCAACTGATGGAAATAGGATCCACCAAGTTTTTTCAATTGACTGACCTTTTCCTCTAAGGCATTTAAGTCCTTTACATCATAGGCCAACAACTGAATCCCGGAAATCCAACCTTCGGTCAGGCAATGAATATAAGAATTTAGAGTTTCCTTCACTCCATCCATTTTGATCGAAAGCAGATCGGCAATGTCCTGATCTTCAAATTCCAAGTCGCGCATACGTATCTCTCTCATTACGCCCTTTTTCCTCCAATCTATCAAAGGAAATGGAGGATCAAAACGGCCGGACACAATCAATTTGAATGAGTCAATTGGGTTGTCAATAAATCGTATGATCAAATCATGTATTCTCGGATCATTGACCAGATGATAGTCGTCCAATACCATCGTAAATGGAGCACTTAACTTCAGAACTTCATTGATAATCATCGTAGTGAGTTCCTTTTCGTCTGGAGAATGTGAGGTTCGTAATAGCTCTAGAACGCCGGACCCGAAACCTTCATGTTTTAATTGAATGCCAGTCAAAAAATGTTGACAAAACCGATTGAATTCACTGTCTGATTCTTCCAAACTAAACCAAACGATAGATGTGCCGCATTGTGAGATCCAATCCGCTAGCAGGCAACTCTTGCCATACCCTGAAGGAGCGCTGATCAGTCCAAAACTAAAATTTTCGTCAAGCTGGCTTATCAATTGCGGCCTTGATATATAGCCAAAGGGTTGGCTGGGGACATTGAATTTGGAAAGGAGGATCGAGGAATTCACAATAGTAAATATACTACAGCAAAATTCCTTTGGCTATGAATGAAGTCGACTTATTGATGATTGCAGCAGCAGCAGCACTTCAGCACTTAATATTCTAATCTATTCGTTGTCCGTGATTTCATGTACATTACCTTCTCTAGTGAATTTTCGCCATTTATTAAACTTTATTGTAGGCTATACAGAAAGCAAACCCACAATCAAAAAAGCAATCGTAGAAAACATCAAAACATCGTATTATTATTTTTTGACTTTTCGGGAACGGCCTGTCCCACGCCCCAGTGCTCCGCCACCTTCCCATCCTTCATTCGAAAAATATGGATCGCGGCACGACCCAGGTCATCAGGTGTATGTTTGACATGCATGTGAAGCCAGACCAAATCTCCATCAGTAGCGCTTCTCTTTATGGACATTGAAAGTTCAGGATATTTCTTATATCTAGCTTCAAACAAGTTGAGTAAAGCCTCACGACCATCCTCCACATAAGGTGAATGTTGTATGTAATGGTCATCTAAACATTCATCACGTAGAATGCGAATTCTTTCTTCTGGTTTGAGATCGTTTCTGCTTTCTAAGACCTCCATAAAATAAATTGCCTTCTCCAGATTCGATTTTTCCAGGGCTGATTGCGGGTTTTCACAAGCATAAAAAAGAACAAGGAACGGAATTGCTAAGAATTTATGCATAATGGGAAGGGTAAGTATTCAGTCGATTCATAAATCTCTTAATTAGAGAGTATTTTAGACCCGACTTAAACGCCGAAAGGCTTGTACATGTTTCGGATGATCTAGTACCCAAATCTTATTACATAAGATTCTGAAATCAAAAAGGGAAGTATTATCTGGGTCAATTTACAACCCGATGCCTTTTGCCATAAATGAGGCAGACAAAATGACGATCAATAAACCCATCACCTCAGCTTTTAGCATCCATGAGATTCGCTTAAATTCCCTATCAGTCATTTCAGGTGGATTACCCTCTTTGATGAATGCTCTCCATTTGATAAATCGAATCGTAGGATAAATGGATAGCAAACCGACTATGACAAAGGCCGTCAGCTTCAAATGAAACATCGGACTCGCAAAGTAAAAGGCACTTCCTTTTTCAAAATAAAAAACCCTTAGAAACCCTACAATCAAAACAGTTATGGCAGATAATCCATACAGGCTATCAGCCCTTTGGATCCGCTTTGCGTCCTGGAGTGTCAAATTCCTTTGAAAGGTGATCAACTCATAAGTGAGGGTCACGGCTACTCCAAAGGCCGCCACAAAATGCAGAAAGGCGAATATGGCGTTGGTAGTCATCTACAATATCCCATCAGCCTTCAACTGCTCCATAATGAGCTCGCAATACTTCTGGTTGAATTTCTTCACGTTGCCAGGCTCACTCTCTTCGCTCTGAGCTGCCCAGACCAATGCGTCTCCTTTATCTGTCACATCAGTGATCTTGTATAGGTTCGTTTCCAACAGATAAGTGGTCTCCTGGCTGTAATACCCCGGTTCTTGAACATATACATTCGTTCTATAGGCATATCCTCGATAGGTACGTCCATATGCGGGAACGGAGTATGTCATTCCCTGATTGTAAACGGTTTCTGTGTTTTGATCCACCACGGCAACTGTGAGGATTGCGTCAACTCCATCATTTAATAATTTTTGAAGTTTAGTTTCGAGATCTGCCTCAGAGTATTTATTCCCATAAGTCAATGCAGAAGAAATAGCCTCAATGCCGTTGTCCTTAAAAACACCAGCCATGGTGTTCTCAAAAAGCGTTGCTTTTCCAGGAGTTTGACTGATACCATGAATAAGTATTTTATCTATTTCCCCTTTTTCATAATTGGGTTGAGTCCAGGTATAAGAAAATTTAGGAGAACAAGCGGCTAAGATGAATATGGCCGCTAGGGAAAATATTTGATTTAAAACTCTCATTGAACGTTAGATTTAAAGACCGAAACGATAGTTAAGCATAAACATGAGTTGCTGTTTGGATTTCAAAAATCCATATTCTGTTCTAAACTGCCACCTGGGATTATGTTGATAGTTGAAACCCAATAGCATGTTCCACTCATACTCTAGTCTCTTGTCAAATTGGTAATACACATCATCATCTAATAATCCCCTGAAACCATCAAAAATGCGATCGACCCCATCCTGAGCCCCTTGTGGCAAATCGCTGTAATTGACTTCTATAACAATAGGATCCCCTCCAGGAATCGGATTATCGATTTCACGAGTGTATATGGGAATCTCATCGTTTCTCACCCCATCTATATGATCATCTACTCTTTGCTTATCTTCATCAGAAATAGACAATGCCTCATCAAGCGGGATATTTCCAGAAGTACGGCTCGTCAAGTTTTGGAATTGCGCTCCGGCCCAAACTGCAAAGAATCTATCTGGAGTTTTCGTCATAATTCTTCGGACCAATCTCATGCCACTGACCTTTACAAGTACAGGCTCGTCAAGTCTCTCATTTGTAGTCCATGACCAGGAGTAATCAGCCATTGCATTGACAAACCCAAGTGGAACAATCCCCAACACATTGAAGCCGTAGTATTGTCCCTTTATATCGGTGGTACTATAAAACAGGTCACTACCGACTACACTGAAACTGATGGTCTGCTCACCCCAAACGCGACCATAATATCCTCCTACCTGGAGAAAAGGCAATAGCCATGCGTCTCCACGTATGTTAAGTGTATTTATTCGTCCCTCAGAAGGTCCAAAATCAAGAATGCCATCGAGACCAATGTATTCAAGCTCTGAATTGGGTGTGCCGGGGGCGGCAATAGCCATTTCAAAATCCTCCAATATCAGCCCTTGTTTATTGAAAATAGTACCAACACTCAGTCCATAGGGAAGCTGAAGTTTATATCCTTTTTTATATGCCTTCTTACCCAAAATGGGTAGAGAATAGGGATACTCTTTCCCAATCTGGGTGCTATCAATATCTTGAGAAAATGATTTATAGGGAAACAAAATCAGGCAAGCACACAAAGTCAGGCCTGAAAAAATCGAATAGATTTTTTTCATTGGATAACAGGTTTTTGTTCGCCAGTGAAAATAATGGATTCTCTCGATGACCCCAAGAAATACGGAAAGCAAATGCTACTTCACACCATGCATACCTTTTCGGAGTAGCGGATACAATGCAAGAAGCACGACCGCTACGACAACTCCTACCCACATCAATGATCCGAAGAAATCAGTATAAATCCCCAGGGTCTGGCTGACATCCGCTACTTCTCCTCCCGTGGTTTCTACCGAAGCAAACTTGGCTATTTGAGCAGCTACATACTCTGAATAGGCTGTGGCCAAAAACCAAACGCCCATCATAAAGCCTACCACTTTAGGTACTGATAATTTGGTAACAGATGAAAGCCCGACTGGAGACAGGCATAGCTCCCCCAAGGTGTGAAGAAAATAAGCCAACACCAACCAAATCAAACTCACCTTACCCATGGCATCTGGATAGTTTGCACCAAAAACCAACGCTCCAAAACCCAGTCCGGCGAAGAGTATTCCAATGGCAAACTTTACCGGTGTCCCAGGCTCTATTCTATTCTTTGATAAGAACGTCCACAACCATGCAATTACCGGAGCCATGAAGATGATAAACATAGCGTTCAGCGAGCCGACCATTACCGCAGTAGCTTCCCAAATCACAGGGATGCCTTCGATGGTTTCAGAAACCTCAGAGGCGAAACCAAAAGTTTTGATTCCTAAATAAACAAGTACCAGTGTAACGAAACCAGAAATGGTATTGGCAATTCTCTTTTCCGATTCATTAAACTCACGATATTTCTTTAGCCCGAGATAGCCAGCTACAAAGGGAATGAGGATCAAAACTACTCCCAGGACATAAAGCATTGTAGTTTGATCAGAGATAAATACTTTATCCAACAAAACTCTATCCACCACACGGTCCGCATACAGCGTCATCGATGCGGCGGACTGTTCAAACAGTGCCCAGAAAACAACAGTAAAAACAATCAAACTGGCGAGCACACCCATCTGTCCCCGCTGCACGGGATCACAATGAAAAATGATGAAATAGATGATCCACAGTAAAGCCCCACCAGACAAAATATTTAATGAGTAATGTACAATTGCATCGGACTGAACGATATACCAAAGAACACTTACACTCAGTATCGATAAAATATAAATTACGTTTTCACGAGTTATTCCAAAAACTTTTTCTTTTAACATTTCAGGATTATCAGGTTCGGCATGACCATCTAAGAATTTCTGTCCCCATAGAAAAACCAGCAATCCAAAAAACATCCCAATACCTGCAGCGCCAAATCCATATCCCCATCCATAGGTCTCTCCGAGATAGCCGCAAATTAAAGTAGCCGCAAAGCTTCCCAGGTTAATACCCATATAGAAAATAGTGAACCCAGAATCTCTTCGATCGTCTCCTACAGGATAGAGCTTTCCTACAATTGTTGAAATGTTAGGCTTGAGAAACCCTACTCCCACGATGATCAAGGCAAGGGAAAAATAGAACACACTCAGTGCGAAGGTGTCCTGTGTGACAACTCCATCAACAAGACTTGCTTGTTCCCCTTCAAAGGCCATACCCAAGTGCCCAAGACAAAGCATGATTCCTCCAAATGTAACTGCCTTTCTCATGCCCAGATATCTGTCAGCAAGCATACCTCCGATAACTGGAAGTGCATATACCAAGCCTGCATATGCCGCGAGCACATCAAGACCTGCTGAGTCAGTAAACAAGTGGTATTTGGTAAGATAGAGAAGGAGCAAAAACTTCATTCCATAGAATGAAAACCGTTCCCACATCTCTGTAAGGAAACAAATGTAGAGCCCCTTTGGGTGGCCGAAAATTTCTTCTCTCTGTGCTTCTGATTGTGCCATTCGGATTAATGTGTTTTGTCGATCCGGCAAAATAATAAGAATTAAGAAAAGTAGCCTTACCGCTGGTGTATTATGGATTACCCATCAAAAAAATCAGGAAATAAAGTGTATAAAGTCAGGTTAATTCAAACAGATCTCAGGACATCACAACATTTAACTAATAACTCCTTATCAAGAGTTATAACTTATCTGAATTACAATAATTTAAACTCATATTTTTAGACAAGACTAAATCGGGTTTTTAGCGGAATTGAGTCATAAATTCTTTAATCTCCTGCTCTACTTCCTTTTGTCCAGTCACCGCTTTGACAAAGGCACTACCAATGATCCCTCCTTTCGAAAACTGACATACCTGATCAAATGATTTTCGATCATGAATCCCAAAACCGGTGATCAAGGGATTCTTCAGATTCATCGCTTTGAGACGATTGGCAAAGTCCTCAAAGTCTGAGGAAAACTTCTTATTCATACCTGTAGTCGCAGACGAAGAAACCATGTATATAAAGGCGTTGGTATTTTCATCGACCATCCGAATTCTCGCATCCGTGCTGGCCGGGGTGATGAGAATGATGTTTCGCAAATCGTATTTCTCGACGATCTCTTTGTACTCCTCCACATACTCCTCCACTGGCAGATCAGGAATAATCAAACCATCTACATCAACCTCCTTACACTGCTTGCAAAACTCCTCGAAACCATATTGAATTATTGGGTTGAGCGAACTCATCATGATCAGCGGTAGATCCACTTTTTTCCGAATGTCTTTTAGCTGGTCAAACAGAAGCTTGACGCTCATTCCATTTTCGAGCGCCTTAGTGTTGGTGTTTTGAATGGTCGGCCCATCGGCGATGGGATCTGAAAATGGCACTCCGATTTCAATCAGGTCTGCTCCTTCTTTTTCGAGGGTTTCGACAACCTCAACTGTATCATTCAAACCCGGGTAACCGGCTGTAAAATAAATCGAAAGTATATTTTCTTTAGACGAAAGGAGTTCGTTGATTCTATTCATGTCAAAATTTTAATAGCAATAAATACAGGTTATTGATTAGTCTAAATATTGAAGATATGTTTCAAGATCCTTGTCCCCTCTCCCGGACAAATTCACAACTACGGTCTCACCTTTTTGAAATTCAATCTTCTTCAATGTCGCCAATGCATGGGCCGATTCGACCGCAGGAATGATTCCCTCAAGTCGCGTTAATTCCATTCCAGCCTCTATGGATTCATCATCCGTCACAGCCATATAATCAACCCGTCCAGACTCAAACCAATGAGCGAGTGCGGGGCCAATTCCAGGGTAATCCAATCCGGCAGAAATCGAATGCGGCTCGACTACTTGTCCATCGGTTGTCTGCATAAAGAGCGTCTTGCTTCCATGCAAGATTCCGCTCTTTCCCTTGAAGGTAGCCGCGGCAGTAAAGCCTGACTCAAGCCCTTTTCCAGCCGCCTCCGAAGCGATCAATTGCACCTCCTTATCGTCTAGAAAATGATAGAAAGCCCCAGTCGCATTACTCCCCCCTCCCACGCATGCAATCACACGATCGGGCAGCTCTGATCCTGTTTCTTCTTTGAGCTGTTTTTTGATCTCCTTACTGATCACAGACTGGAAACGAGCGACCATATCAGGATACGGATGAGGTCCTACCACAGATCCGATAATGTAATGCGTATCAAACGGGTTGGCAATCCAGTATCTCATGGCCTCATTGGTAGCATCCTTCAGTGTCTTGCTACCACTACTCACAGGTACTATCTCAGCTCCGAGCATCTTCATACGACCGACATTGGGCGCCTGTCTTTTGACGTCTATCTCGCCCATGAATACGACGCAGGGGATACCCATCAAAGCACATGCCGTAGCTGTAGCTACACCATGCTGACCCGCTCCTGTCTCAGCGATGATTTTCTTCTTACCCAGCTTTTTTGCCAGGATGATTTGTCCGAGCGCATTGTTGATTTTGTGTGAACCGGTATGATTGAGATCCTCTCTTTTCAAGTAAATATTGGCTCCATACTTTTCGGATAGCCTTCTGGCCAGATACAATGGACTCGGCCGTCCTACATAATCTTTAAGGAGCTTGTTGAATTCAGTTTTGAACTCATCCGTTTCTATGATCTGTAAATACTGCTCCTGCAATTCTGCGATATTGGCCTGCATCATCTCAGGGATGAATGCCCCACCGAAGCTCCCAAAATATCCTCGTTCGTTTGGACTTACTTGCGTCTCCATTCTAATCAATTGTCTCTTTTAATTTCCTTGATAAACCCTTCGAGTAGTTCCTCGTTTTTCAGACCCGGTTCGATTTCAAACCGGCTGTTGATATCCACCCCGTACAGTCGGGGATTCTTGATTTTCTTTATTTGTTCAGCATCTTCTTCCCCTATTCCCCCACTCAGCAAGAATGGAGTTTTCAGGTCATAATCCTCCAAAATACTCCAGTCAAACTGCACGCCATTCCCACCGGGGTTTACCCCTTTTGTGTCAAATAAGAAGTAGTCCACTACCCCTACATAATCACCGAGATTACCAGGCAACTTATCTTTTACAGAAAAGGCTTTCATCACCCACAGACCATGCTCTTTGACTTCTCTGCAGTATTCAACGGATTCGTCACCATGCAACTGCACCATGTCCAGCGCATATACATCGGCTGTTTTGACCAAACGCTCTGGTTCTTCATTGACAAAAACCCCTACTTTCTTTTTGGTCACTTTCTCCAGATCAGCGTCACCCAAATCTCCATCAGGAAAGTTCCTTTTGGACTTGTCGTAAAAAATGAACCCAATCCAATCCGCATCAGATTCATTCAGATAGCTGAGGTTGCCTAAATTTCTTATTCCACAGACTTTGACAATCATCAAACCAGTTCTTCAATGATAAATTTCTTTAGTTCAGCGGCCGGATCATCGTGCTTCATAAACTGCTCTCCGATCAGAAAACCTCTGTATCCCTCCTGCGCCAGTGCAGACATTTCTTTAGTTGAGGAAATGCCACTTTCAGAGATTTTGAGCTGTTCTTTAGGCAGAATTTTGGCCAGATCAATAGAATTCTGAATGGTGGTCTTAAATCGCTTCAAATCACGGTTGTTCACTCCTAAAATATCCACCTGATCGTAGTATCCCTCTCTAAACTCCTCCTCGTTGTGGATTTCCAGGAGCACTTCCAGTCCAACCTCATGAGCCAGGTCTGTCAGCCTCACAATCTCTTCTTTGGTCAGAATCGCTGCAATCAATAGCATCAAATCCGCTCCGACGGCCTTGGTCTCGTACACCTGATATTCATCAACAATGAAATCCTTGCGCAACACCGCACAATCCAAATGCGGACGCGCCCTCTGAAGGTCTTCTATCGTCCCACCAAAGAATTTTTCATCGGTAAGTATGGAAATCGCCGAAGCTCCCGCCTCACAATAACCTTTCGTTACCTTGATCACATCCACCCGATCGTTGATGACGCCTTTGGATGGGGACTGGCGTTTAAATTCTGAGATAATTCCGGGAATCACTCCGTTTTTCAGCTTTTCAGCCAATGAAATCCCTTTTCTGCTAAATCCGGGCGCTTTTTTCAGGTCTTCGATGGATCGAACCTTCTTATGGTCGGCTACCTCCCGCTTCTTTTCTTCTACTATTTTCTCCAGAACATTCATGATCGATTCACGGCTAAAAATGACTCAAAACTCTTCAATGCAGCACCGGAATCAATGGATTCTTTGGCTGTCGCAATTCCCTCTTCGAAACTGCCCAATTCCTGTCCAACCCAAAGGGCCAGCCCGGAATTCGCCAATACAACATTTGTCTGTGCTGCACTGGCATTTCCTTTCAGTACATTCAAAAAGATTTCAGCTGACTCCTCGATACTACTTCCTCCATGGATATCTGATTGTTGGCAGGCTGCAAGTCCAATATCGGATGGAGAAAAAACCTTTTCGCTATCAGAAAAAAGTACTTTGAAATCACCCGTAAGCGAAATCTCATCATAGCCATCCAGGGCGTGCACCACCGCCGATTTTGTATTTTCGGATTGAAAAACCTGCTGGTACAATTTCCCTACTTCAAGGCTGTATACCCCAGCCAATTGCTTTCCGGGGCGACTTGGGTTCACCAGGGGACCCAGCATATTAAAGAAAGTCTTCAACCCCAACTCCTTGCGCACGGGAGCCACATTTTTCATCGCAGGGTGAAAGAGCGGCGCATGCAAAAAACAAATTCCTGCTTCATCCAAACTCTTTTTCAATTTGGCCTCATCATTGGTAAACGCTACACCCAAATGGGCCAGCAGATTAGACGATCCACAGCTCGATGAAACCCCATTGTTTCCGTGTTTGGCGACATTTTGTCCGGCACCAGCTACTACGAAAGAGGATGTGGTGGAAATATTGAAAGTATCCTTACCATCGCCTCCTGTGCCGCACATGTCCATGGCATCGTATCCACTAAAGTCAACTGCATTGCACAGCTCAAGCATGGCTGATTTGAATCCAAGCAACTCGGCAGGCGTAATATCGCGCATCAGGTACACAGTCAGGAAAGAAGCCATCTGACTCAAGTTGTATTCGCCCTGTGCCAGCTTCACCAGTGTTTCTTTTGCTTCCGCTTCAGAAAGCACCTGATCATGGGTTAGTTTTTCTAGTATCTCTTTCATGTTGGTTTAGATTTTGATCCAGTTTTCGATGATCTTGATTCCGTTTTCTGTGAGAATCGACTCAGGATGAAACTGCACCCCTCTCACGTCATACTTGGGGTGTACCAGCGCCATCACCTCACCATCATCATCGGTCGCTGTGACGTTGATTTCCCCTGTTTTCTTCGGATTCACCGCCCAGCTATGGTACCTACAAATTTGGAAGGATTTTGGGATATCAGAAAATAGGCGATCTTCACCCGCTACATTCACATTGGTGGCAATTCCATGTAATACTGTAGGGAGATTGTACAACTCCCCTCCAAACACCTCAGCAATGGCCTGATGTCCCAGGCAAACGCCTAAAATATTCTTATCAGCAGCGTAGGTTTTGATTGTGTCCATCAATATTCCACTTTCTGAAGGCAGCCCGGGCCCGGGCGAAAGCAGGATTCGGTCATATTTGGCCACTTCTGACAGCTCAATCTGGTCGTTTCGGTGCACTTCCAGGTTTTCATCTCCCTCAAGCTCACGAAGAATATGAACCAGGTTGTAGGTAAACGAGTCGTAGTTGTCCAGTACTAAAGTCTTCATGATTTCGTCGTAAGGGATTGTGTTAAACTATTTGCTTTTTCGATGGCGGTTTTGAGGGCGCCGATCTTATTGTACACTTCCTGCACCTCGCTATCAGGATTGGACTTGGCCACTACGCCTGCTCCCGCCCTGAAGTGTAGTTTGTTGTTTTGGCTTAAAAATGATCTGATCAGAATGGCATGATTGAAATTGCCATGAAAATCCATCAAACCAATCATACCTCCATAGTAGCCACGGACGCTCTTTTCGTACTTATCGATCAATTGCATTGCCCTGTGCTTGGGTGCACCTGACAGAGTCCCTGCGGGAAATGTGTCCGCTGCTAAATCCACAGATTTTTTACCTTTTCTCAAGCGATTGGTCACTTTTGACACGAGGTGAATCACGTGCGAAAAGAACTGTATTTCCTTAAATTTCTCTACAGTCACCTGATCGCCCGAAATGCTCAGATCATTCCTGGCAAGGTCTACCAACATGACATGCTCTGAGTTTTCTTTTACGTCTTCAAAGAGGGCCTTTGCAGATTCAGCATCCTTTTCATCATCCCCAGTCCGTCTGTAAGTTCCGGCTATCGGATAGATAGCTGCCTGCCCATCACTCACCTCGAGCTGTGCCTCAGGGGAGGAACCAAATATCCTGAATGAGCCATAATCAAAGTAGAAAAGATAGGGTGATGGATTGATGCTTCGTAGCGCACGGTATAGGAAGAAATCATCCCCGGCATAATTGGCGCTAAACGCCCTGGAAAGAACCATCTGAAAGGTGTCTCCACGTTGACAATGCTCTATCGCCTTGAGCACCATGTCCCTGTACTCACCGTCTGTCATTTCCGAGACCACTTCTCCGATTGATTCGAAGGTCATATCATCATTTCGCTTTGCAGAAATGAGTTCAGTTATTCCGGTGATATTATCTTCAAAACCTTCTGAAAGGCCATTTTGGGTAATAAAAACCTGGTTAGTAAAATGATCCAATGCAATAACATATTCGAAAAAGAAATACTGCATCAACGGCTGCTCGAAGTATCGTTCATTGCCATTGTCAAAAGTGATGTCTTCAAATTGTTGTACCGCTTCGTAAGAAGTAAACCCAAAGAGTCCGGCCTTGATCAGGCGTTCACTGTCTGACTGGTGATCAAAAGACTCAACGAACCGACTAAAGTCCTCACGTAGGCTCACCGAATCAAGAGGGTATTGTGTCTGCTGTCCCGATACTTCTTTCAACAGAACCGAGTCTCCTTCCACTTTATACTCAGCTATGGGTGAAAAACCGATATACGAAATACTGTTTTCCTTGGCATGGTAATCCGAACTCTCCAGCAGGAACGAATTGGGAAATTTGTCCCGGACATTGAGATAGATACTCACCGGGGTGAGCATGTCTCCCAAAAGCTCGCGGGTTTTAGAATAGATCTTTGTTTTGTTCATTGTAATTAATTGACATAAAAAAAGCCCTGACTGTGAACGCCAGGGCTAGATTTCTTATCGTTTGCTACATACAATGGCCGTTCACACTTCGCTAGAAATGCTCCACCACCAAGATATATAGTTTGTATTCTTCATTATGAGCGCAATGATAACTGAGTTATTCTAAATTCAAAAGGTTTTCAAAATCAAATTAGCAACAAGTCTCGATTGAGGTGACGATCGCATCTCTAATCAAGGGTTTCTGAAAGTACTTTTTTATTTCCTGAGTTTCTATGGCCTTTGCGATCTCATCGGTTTCATTGAATCCCGACAGCAAAAAACAACACAAGTCCGGGTGATCTTTTCTCGCCTCCCTTATAAAGTCAAGGCCATCCATATCAGGCATTCTTACATCGCTCACCACGCACCCCAATTCCTGGTCTCTATTCAAGAGTTTTAGTCCTTCGGCCGCAGAGCTGGCCGTGAAAACTTCATAGTACTTACTCAAAAGTGCCTGGGCAACCATCAGGTTTTCTTCCTCATCGTCTACAAACAGTACCTTCCTCTTTTTATCATTCATATTGAAAAAGAATAAGTCTTCAATCTAATAATCGTTCGATTCAGAAGCAAAAATACACATCAAATTTCAAGTACGCTAAAACGACAGTTTTCCTGTATAATTCAGCCATCGAATTGAAAATCAATCAGTCACCTATAATGGCCTTTTGCAGAAATAATGGACGGAAAATAAAATGTATTTGATATTTAAAACTTTTTTATGAACTTGTCCCGTTATAATCTAAATTCGTAATAAATCTAAAGGCGATTTATGTTAAGTGTCCACGAACAGCTAAGCTTACTAGTACATCTTTCTAAAGTTGATAATTTCATTGCAGAACCCGAGTCAAAAATGATCCATTACCTCGGCAATCTGAATGGAATGACCGAGGACGACATAGAAGCAATCATTGACAATCCCATGCCGATTCCGGATTTGTCTGATTTACATCCCGATCATAAATTCGAATACCTTTTCAACATTGTTCAACTCATGAAAGTCGACGGAAAGGTATTTCAGTCTGAAATTGACTTCTGTGAAAAAATTGCCTTGAAACTTGGGTACAAACCGGGCGTCATTGCTGATTTGTCAGCATATGTCTATAGTGACCCCAATATCAATACGAGTAAGACCTTTTTGAGAAGTATTGCCGACGAACATCTGATTCCAAAATCAGAGCGTAAGCAGGATAAGTAAGTTTATTTCTTTCTTGCTTTCCGCCCTCCTTGGGTACTCTTTCCTTTCTTCATTGCCATTGGATCATAACCCCATAGGAAGGCTACGGATAGCGTTAGCATATTATGATGGTATTCCAGGTCTTCGTTGAATTCCGCAAGGTTCAATCCATCATTGTCCACATTGAATCCCATATTGGAATGTCCAAAGCTGTACCGGGCATCAAAATTGATCCGATGACCTGTTCGGAGATCGAGGAAAGCTCCTCCTCCAATATCTAAAGAGTATTGCACCCTATTCGCTTTCTCCACAATGAATTCATTACCCGGTTGAATAAGGCTGCCGTCTTTCTCGTAGGGTTCCCCGATTTTGGAGTCATCTCGTTCTCTTACTTTTTTAAACTCAACTTTAAACTCTTTGCCATCAAATCCATTTTCGATAAATTCATCAGAAATGGTAATGCCATTTCCGGCAATCCAGACCTTCAGACGAGGCCCGGCCGAACCATAAAATTTCAACGAACCTCGCTGTCCTGCCAGAATCACGCGGGCCATCATAGGCACGGATATAAAATGATATACGGATTTGGAATCAATATATGCGTCACCGGGCTTGCTTTGAACCTTATTAGCGACACGTTCATAGGTGAGTTCGGAGTGCACGGCAAAATGACCTTCCGAGTCATAATCCATAGACAGACCTGCGTGCCAATTGACATTGGGCTTTACGTCATAGTTGTTCTTAAAGGTGGGATCGTCATATACGTGATGCGTAAGGGTAAACCCTACCTTGGGCCCCAGCCAAAACTGTCCTTGAGAAACAAATGATATAAACAGGAAGAGAATAGCTAGTTGCGACTTCATTATTTAATTAACGCTGTTGGGAAATATTCGCTGTAAAATACACAAAAATAGAAAACCATGTTCATTCTGATCAGATTCAGAAAAAATATATGATTTAGATAATAAACTCCGAAAAAGTCAATTATTGTATTGTATACATGTAATATTCACGAATTTGGAAAAATTTCAATTAGATTTGAGTGCCAACTGTAGAAGAAATATAACCCGCCACCATATTTCAATACAAAACAAGGTGTGTATTCTATGAAACGAGTACTTGTTGGTATCATGTGTGCTTCGCTGCTCACCTCCACTTTGATGGCTCAGGATCAGCGGGTTTTCACTCAATTTTTTATGAACCCATATGTCTATAACCCTGCCTATGTAGGAGTAGAAGGTCATACTGCGTTTTATGGACTGTACCGCACTCAGTATATGGGTATTGAGGGAGCCCCACAGCTTTCCCATGTCAATTTTCACACGCCCCTCAAAAACAACCTGGCCATTGGTGGGATGGCTTATAACGAATCTGAGGGTCCTCTACTCACATCAGGTGGAAAGGTCACCATGGGCTACATTTTGGAGGTAGACAAAAAACACTACGTTCGATTCGGCATGTCACTTGGTGGTGGTTATACGGGATACGACCAAGCATACATTGGCCCTACGAATGACCCTACGCTATCCGGACTCTCGGACAATTCTTACATGACTGCTGATTTTGGGGCCACATACCACTTTGATCATTTCAATATCGGCTTTGCCCTACCCAACCTCATCACGCGTGAGGTGATCTCAGAGGAGTCATTTGCACCCGTGAGCCTCAACCCCCTCAACAATATGATGATCAAAGCCAACTACCGTGGACACATCAATGACAACTTTGCCATCGAGCCACACATTATATATAGGTTCTCCAATATCAACATGCCCCAATATGAGGTAACGACCATCGTGCACATCATGCACATGGCCTGGGCGGGTGCTTCGTATCGACAGGATGCTGGGTTTGCTGGCCTGGTTGGACTTAAAATCAAGGATAATTTCGGGGTGGGTGTGGCTTATGAAATTGGAAACTCCGAGTTGAGCAACGTCACATCTGGTACTTTGGAAATCCATATGGGCTTTCATCTGGGAGAAAAGAAAAGACATCACAAACATTCGCACTCTTTCCTCAAGTCACACAGACTTACCCATGAGGAGCGCAAGCGAATCGAAGAGAGAAAGCAGCGAATGGCCGAATACCGAAAAGAACAAGCTGAGAAAAAGGCAGCGGAAGCAAGAGCTGCGCGAGCGGCCCAAGCAGCTACTGCCGGAGCTGTAGTGGCGGCAGGTTCTGATGAGGATGAGAAGACAGAACCTACCCCTGCTCCCACTCCTACCAGCAATGAACCTGTAACGAGCAAGACACTCGATCGATCCGTTCCGCTCAAGGAAAGAACCAATGCAGATGGAACTAAAGAATATGGTGCGACCTATATCGTCAAAAGAAAGGACGGTAGTACATCCGTGGAAACTGTATGGTCTACTTCCAACAGACCTGTCCAAAAAGAAGAAATGGCAACCAAGATTCCTCCACAGGAAAGAACCCTGGAAGATGGCACCAAGCAGATCGGATACACCTATTATATACGTACGGCATCCGGCAGCATCAAAAAAGAAGTGAGATGGACCGATGCACCAAAAGAGGTAGCGCCTACTATCGTAAAAGACATAGTAGATAGCGAGGCTCCTGTTCAGGAACGTACTGGTGCGGATGGCCAAAAAGAATATGGTGTAACCCATATTATCACCAACTCAGACGGCACTACTTCTACACAGATCGAATGGACAACCACCCCTCCTGCTGGAGCAGCAGCCGTGGCTACAGTGACACAGGGCGACAAGCCAAAGCCTGAAATGCTCAACAGCAACACAGCTCGAAAAGGACATCACATATTGGAGCTTCCGGTTGGTCACCACGTGGTAGCCGCTCAGTTCAAAGACTTCCAGCAGGCTGAAGATTACAGTGACACGTTGTTTGAGCGAGGGTTCCATGGTACGATCGTAGGCTATGTCTCTGCTGTGGGTGAGTATTTTGTGGTGGTACACAAGGGAGCAACCCCTGAACAAGCAGAAGAAGAGCAGAAAAAATGGAGCAAGCTACGCGATCTTGATCATGTATACATTTTTAATGTTGTGGAATAATATGTCGATGAGACACTCAATGATGAAAATATCGATTGCCACGATTCTCCTGTTTGTAACAGGAGCATTCAACGGCTTATTTGCACAGACTCCCTACATCAGTGGACTGAGCCACACCTCAGCTACTGTGGATGAGCAGATTCTAATCTCAGGAATAAACTTCAGTGACAATGCCGGCGACTGGTTGGTGACTTTTGGGGCACAATCCGTGATGGCAGACGATGCCACGGCCAACTCCATAAAAGCAACGGTACCTGCCGGGGCATCTACAGACAACATCACGGTAACGAACATAAACACCGGCCTCTCAGCCTACTCTGACCAGCTATTTTACATCAGCTATGGTGGAGCCAATGATTCGTTTGATGAGGATAAGTTGGGGGAATTGAATTTACAAGAAACCAACGGCTTGCAAGTGCAGGATATTTGCTCTTGTGACTTCAATGGTGATGGAAAAAATGACCTGGCGGTTTCTCATGTGCAAGCAACTTTCTTAGCTGTATTTGTAAACAATAGCTCTATAGGAAATCTAGACCTAATACACAACAGTGCTAGCCCTGAGGAAAAAATTGAGCTAGGATTCAAGACTTTTTATATAACATGTGCAGATCTAAATGGTGATCAATATGCCGATATTCTTGCATCATCTCCGGATCCAAGTGGTCAAGACAAAGTCTATGTCATTGAAAATTCGGCAGTTCCTGGAACAATACAATTTGAAAACCCAACAGAACTACTAATACCAAGAGTCAATAACGATCCTGAAGGAACTAGAAGAAACCCAGGCAAAGTGCTTGTCAATGATTTGGACCTGGATGGTAAGCCCGACTTGATTATTGCCAATAATACGGTTGGAGAACTTGACATTTTTCGAAACATTTCAGCGGGTAGTATTTCATTCATAACCACCCCTACCCAGATCGTAGTTGAGGGAGCATCGAAATTATTTGGTCTTGACGTGAAAGACCTCAATAATGATGGTCTTCCGGATATTGGTGTTACTCAAGAAGCTCGGGAAGACCTATTCATTATACAGAATGTAAGTGAACCTGGCAATATAGGGTTCAAACAATCACAAACCTTTGAAGTGTCTGAAAATATGAGGCACCTCAAGTTTGGAGATTTTAATGGGGACGGTTTTATGGATGCTGCAATCGCAGATCAAAGGGCTTCAACAGTGCCTGGTAATGTAGCGGTACTCAAAAACACAACAAGTTCAAGTGGTGAGGAGATCAGTTTTGGAAGTAGTGTAGAGTATATCTCGGGCGTAGGCTTGCTCCCATGGGGTATTGACTTGTCGGATGTAGATGGAGACAAAGATCTAGATATAGTCGTTTCATCTGCCAGTGCCTCTGATCACTCTATATATGTAATACCCAATCGGGGTGTTACTACCGGTAATTTATTCGATGATGCTATTGCGATAGATTTTCTGGAGAGTAATGCAAGAAATGTCAAGTCCTTGGATTTAGATGGTGATGCCAGACCCGATTTCGTTTTTACACATAAATCCGACCCAACTGCAAATGGCCAACTAGGCGCCATTCTAAACCAAAACTGTATTTCGCCACAAATCAACCCTGATGGTTTGCTAGCCCTTTGTTCAGGACAGGTAATTTCCCTTGAGGCCACCAAGACTGCCCTGGGCGTAGAGTATGTGTGGTCCGACGGAGTGACCAATCCCCTACCCAACAATGATTACTTACTCGAGAACGTAAGCACGGCAGGCTCCTATTCAGTTGTACTCAATGACGGCAACTGCTTTATTCAATCGAATATTGTATCCATAGAAATTGACCCGGATGCATTCCCCTCCTCTCCTAATACCGGCTCGATAGGTTCTGTATGTGAGGGACAGCCCATCAATTTCACCGCGGACGACAATGGAGCACCTAACCCCGTCACTTACCATTGGTCGGGCCCGGGAGACTTCAGCAGCAATGAACAAAACCCTGCGATCTCCGAAGCGGCAGGTTCGAGTGCCGGAGACTACTATGTATACATGACCGAAGACGAGCGAGGATGCATTAGTGATAGGGATACGATCAGTGTGTCTGTGCTTTTGGTCCCTTCTATCTCAATGATCAATACCGATGGTAACGTGTACTGCGATGATGGCAGCAGCATTGAGTTGTCAGTTACCGATGTATCGGATAAGGGAGACTTTGACTACCAGTGGCTGATCAACGGAGCGCCGATAGAACCTGCAGAAACAGGTCTGAGCTATGAGGTGACGACACCAGGCAGCTACACCGTTACCATTTCTGATTCAAGTGCTTGCACTAAATCTACGGCTGTAGAAGTGATTGAAGAAATAGACCCTCCTACCATTTCCTTCGAATCTGACGACAGCAAATGTATCGACAATGACATTGAATTTATGTCGGAAAGCATCGGTCAAAGCGGATATACCCTGACGCATAGCTGGGATTTTGGAGATGGTACAATGGACGAAGGCAGAAACGTGACTTACGCCTACTCAGCAGCAGGAAGCTACACCGTCACCTTAAACAGCACCTATGATGATGTAAATGATGAAAACTGTGCGTACGTCGCTGCCACCAAAGAAATAGAAATTTCTCAGCCTCCTACCGGCTCGGAGCTTGACTTGATCCGAGACTTAAATGATTCGACAGGATTTCAAAAATGCCCGAGCAGTGCCGTAAGGCTCAAAGTCATCGACGGCCCCTATGATTCCATTTTTTGGAGACTGGAGAGCCTGGGATATGCACTGATCGATGAATCACCTTATAACAACGAGCAGTTCAGTGTGGCCGAAGAAGAAACCTTGTATGCCTCGGTAAAAGACATCCTGGGATGTGAGTATGACACTGAGCCAGTAACTATCTCCAACATCCAGGGCTCGGGAATTGAGATTTCCGGAGATGGAATAGAAGATGATCTGGATCGGGGTAAGATCATAAACATGGATGAAGGACAGACTTTCGTAGACCTCTCCATCAACGGATCTGACCCTATTTGGACACCCGATGGCATCTTTGTAATCCAGGACACTGCGATCAATGTCAGGGCCTTTCCGGTCAATGCTGAGGAAAGCATAGTCGTTATGGCTACCGATGTGGTGGGTTGCCTGGAAACTGACTCTGTACTGCTGATTTCACCACCACTTGAGGCTGATAAATCCTTCTCTCCTAATGGTGACGGCATCAACGACTGCTGGGAAATTACAGGCGTTCATGGCAATACCTGTCAGGTCACAATTTTTGATAGCAAAGGCCGGGTAATCGAGCAAGTTTCTACGACTCCAAGCGAGCTAAATGAGGGTAGTTGTGTATGGGATGGAACAGCCAATGGTAGCAACAAAATGCCCCCGGGCGTATATTACTACGTTTTGAAGTGCACTGGTGATAATCCGTTAAATAACGGAGGAACGATACTTTTAGCACGTTAGTGTTAATAGGTAATTCCTGCAAATTCATAGGTGGTTATACCTATTTTTATCGAAAACCCAACTTAAATAAGTCATATTTTTTATTATAAAAGTCCATCCCCTTAATTTTCCAGTAACTTTAGGGTGGATTAGAGCCTATTTTCTACTTTATTTACTTAAAGTGGGTATGATCCGAAGCCAGGTTACTTAAACCAAAAATGATGTATAAAACTTTGAACAAAACTGTGCGGTAATGTGTAGCTATAGAAAGATTCTTTTAAGTCTGTCATTTCTATTCTTGCTTTCGATCCCCTCCGTTGCTCAGGATGAAATCTGTAGTGACGCGCAAGATAACGATGGCGACCAGTTCATTGATTGTTATGACTCAGATTGTAGTGGAGACCCCTCATGTCTGGAGTTTTACTTTGGCAATGATGTCATCTGCCAAGACCCTCCTACAGAGTTTCCCGACTTTGCTATGTCATTACTCTGGGGGTCTGACAATCTCACCGCACAAAACTCTTCTACCGCCGCGATTGGGGATATCGATGGCGATGGATCTCCCAATGTAATAGTAACCAATAGAATCTCTGACAGACTCTCGATTCTGGATGGTCCTACCGGCGTTACGATAAATCAAATATTCCCGGGCTTTGACGTAGCAAAGACTGTAGCCATTGCAAATATCAATGACCTGGATGATGTTTCTGACGAAGACGAACAGAGATGCGCATGGATATTTGTAAGGCACTTTAATGGTCGACGGATCAAAGCCTATGACTGCAATCTGGTGGAACAATGGAGTATCAATCTCCATTCTGACAGAAAACGAGCCAACATAATCTCAATCGCTGACCTCAACCAAGATGGAGAATCAGAACTAATTTCAGGAAATGAAATACGGGACGCTCGTACAGGATCTCAATTGGTAGCCGGTACCGGAAACTTCCGTACCGACGTAATGTATGGAACTGTAGCTGTTGATATTTTGGACGATAGTTTTTGTGCTGATTGCGGTGGCCTTGAGATCGTAGATGGCTCAAAAATATGGGCAGTCCAAACTGATGGAAGCAACAACATCACAGGAAAAACTGTTGCCCTGGACATGAATGACCTCTTATCAGCAGGAAATAAGTTCTTTCCTAAATATTACAGCGGCTGGACTAACCAGTGGAGCATGGTCTCAGTAGCCGACTACAACCTAGATGGAAATCTCGATGTCTTGATGACAGGAGCACAAGGATCCAACTACAATGGACCGACGACTGCCTTCTTTTGGGATGTAGAAAACAATTCAGTACTGACCTATACGGATCCCGACAATGACCATGACCGTGGTACCGGTCGGATCAATATCGGTGACACGGATGGGGACGGTAATATGAATGCGACCTATGTTTCAAATCAGCGGTTGTATTCACTTGATGAAAACATGAGCCCTATTTGGATCAAATCCATCAAAGAGGGCTCTTCGGGATTTACGGGGTGTACCGTATTTGACTTTAATGGCGATGGTGCGGCAGAGACTGTATACCGAAGTGAGGATTACTTACATATTATTGACGGAACAGACGGTAGTACGTTCAACTCCAGAGTTTGTATTTCCAGAACCTACGAAGATTATCCAATTGTAGCGGATGTAGATGGTGACGGTGCCAGCGAAATATGCGTTTCATGTTCCACGGATGACAACCAGCCATTCAACCCCTATAACAACTCAGACAATGGCCATATCAGAATATTTGAGGCCGATGGTGAAAGTTGGCAGCCGGCACGCCCTGTTTGGAACCAGCACGCCTACTTTAATGTCAATGTAAATGACGACCTGACCATACCTCAGTCACAACAGGATCACACTAAGGTCTTTTCAGAAAACATCTGTACCGTAGGACCTAACAGGCCTTTGAATGTTTTCCTTAACCAAGCGCCTTATCTAAACGAAACGGGTTGTCCAAACTATGTAGCCCCGGACATTTCGGTGGTCAATGGAAGCATCACAAGCGACACCCCCTCATGCCCAGATCTATTGTTTGACGTAACCCTCTCCATCGCCAACACAGGCGATATCAACGTTTCAGGGCAATTGCCAATTACTTTCTATGATGGAGATCCTACTCTGGCGACATCTACAAGACTCAATACTGCTGTAGCCACTATATCCAGTTTCGAGATAGGTACTACACAAGACATTACAGTACAGGCACTGGGTACAGGCACGGATTTTACTATGTACGTTTCGGTAAATGACAATGGTAGCCAAGATCCTCCTATTCAGATATTTGTCGGAGGCATTCCTGAATGCGACGACACCAACAACTTTGGCACTATTGAGGTTAGCGCTACCCCGTTGGAGCTCCAGACCAATATCCTGAAACATGACATCAGATGTGACGACACCTACCCTGCCAACGGTGCAGCTGAAGCATTTTACTATGGAACTATATCTGCCACAACGGTGGAAATATGGGATGAAGACTTTGAAGACCTGAGCACCGATACTTCAGAAGACACCGGAGAAACTGCCTGGTCTCGTACATTTACCGACAACCCATCTGCGTACTATGCGGAGGTAAAAAGCAATAGTGGGGATAAAGAGTTTACCTTTAATAAAACCATCACGGAATCCGTATGGACTTCTGAGGTTATTGACATCAGCGGCTTAAACGACATTGAAGTGTCCATGGAACTCCGTGCTGCTGGACCCATGGAAAACTCGGACTACATCCGCGCATATTATATACTGGACGGAGAGACCGCTGTTGCTTTGGAAGATGGATTGCAACAAAATGATGATTTTGGAACTGTCATTGCCAGAACAGCCAATCCGCTCAACGGATCTACACTACAACTCAGAATTGAGTCCATGGTTTCCTGGCAAAATGAGTACTACTTCGTTGATGACATCCTGGTCACAGGAACGACGGACGCCATCGAAGGAGCTATAACCAATGACTATACATTCTATTGGTTTGAAGGTACTGACTTTAGCGCACCGGTATTCACAGGTGACACCTATACTGAAATGGCTGCTGGCACCTATTCCGTGTTTGCGACCAGCATTACCAATAGCTGTCAATCAGATACGGTTACCGTAGTGATCGACCCAGAAGAAAACGACCCTGTGGTACAAATCACACAGGTTCAACCCAAAACGGATTGTGAAAACCCTAACGGAATATTACTAGCCGAAGTAATCGTCGATGGAAACCCTGCTCCTGAATCAGACTATAGCTTTACATGGTACATCGGTAGTGACGTGGGATCACCTGTGAGTCTTGAAGCAACAGCAGACAATCTAGATGCCAGAAACTACACTGTAGAGGTTATTGATAATAAATCAGGTTGTGTAACCACTGCATCTGAAAGTGTGGTTTCAAACACAGTCGATCCTGTTGTGAACCTTAATAACATTGGCCACATTACCGTCTGTAATGATCCAAGCAGTGGATCTATTTCTGTTACAGCCGGAGGGTTAGAAACCGGTTTTACTTTTAACTGGTATGATGGTGATGAAACAAAGTTTTCTCCGGACTTTACTGGATCAGGTGCAGCGGGAAGTACCTATGACAACATTGAGGCAGGTTTCTACACTGTCGAGATTGTAGATGAAGCCACCGGTTGTTTATCCGCACCAATGACCTTTGAGGTAGAGGATCAATCAGGAGCTCCAGCTGTAGACATTACACTCATACAAAACAATGAGTCATGTACTGACGATGGCAGTGGGGCCTTCTCAGTGACATCAGGTGGAGAAACCGATGGTTTTACTTTTGAATTCTTCGAAGGAATCAGCACACAACCTGAGAATGCAATTAATACGGTTTCAGGACCCAACAACAGCATTGTTCAGCTGTTGGATGCGGGTGACTATACGGTAAGGGTCACAGAAGATGCCACAGGTTGTGCTACTACAACCCAAACAAGCATAATTGATGACATCACCTACCCCACCCCAGATGACGATGTGATTACTATTGGGAATGTTTCTTTCTGTAATGCTGTAGGCAGTGCAAATGGCTCAATCGATGCCTCTGCTACAGTAGTCGGTCTAGATGCCGGGGATATAGATGTACCGGAAGGTAACGAAAATGGTAGTTTTGAGTCTCCTGACATTTCTGGAAGTTTTGACCAGCTAGATGAAGGCCTAGTACCTGGATGGCAAACAACCGCACCGGATAACGAAATAGAAATTTGGACTAGCGGATTCCAGGGGGTTCCTGCCCAGGAGGGTAATCAATTTGCTGAAATCAACTCTTCTCACGTAGCTGCCCTATTCTTTGACCAGGTGACCAAGCCTGGCATCTTGATGAACTGGTCGTTTTGGCATAGAGCCAGAGGCGGCGATGGTACGGTGCCAGATGTAATGGATCTCAAAATCGGGGACGCTTCTGATCCAAACAATTTGACGGTCATTACTACAGCTTCTTCTTTAAAAGAATGGACTTATTATTCAGGAACTTACCTGGTTCCTGCCGGACAAACCATCACACGCTTTCAATACGAAGCAGTAAGCACGGCTAGTGGAAGTGTAAGTGTTGGAAACTTTGTAGATGACATCAAATTTGAAATTGCTCCATTTATCTTCAATCTATATGAAGGTGGCAGTAGCAGTTCACCGGCTGATTTGTTGACCACTAATACATCCGGAATATTTGAAGGTTTGACCGCTGGCACCTATACTGTTCAGATAGCCAACAACATCACCGGCTGCGGTGCTCCGGATATGGTTGTTGAAGTAGGTATTTTGGAAAACACTCCGCAGATTGCTGCAGGCGCCATAGAGCATGATAGCTATTGTGGAGCTGTCGGAAATGGCAGCCAGGAAATAACTGTTTCATCCGATGTTTCTGTTGGAGAGCCGGCAGCAGGATACAGTTTTGAGCTATTTGATGCGCACAATAGTGATCCATCGAATCTCATCAGCGGGCCCACAACCATCGCTGATGGATCGACAGGCACTACCTATGAAGACCTGGCTGATGGAAATTATCGAGTTCAAATCACAAACCTTGACAGTGATTGTTCTGAGGTACTTGACTTTGTAATTAACGACATTTCTGGCCCACCGGGACTGGGCACCCCGATCATTTCTCCGCAAACGAGCTGTATGAGAGCAGGAAATGGTAATGGCTTTATTAGTGCAACAGTTGTCTCTGGCTCAGTAGATGATTACACATTTACCTGGTACGAGGGCATTGGAACCGGGGGCACCGTCATCAAAACCGATATCGCTGGCGGAGTTGATGAAGGCCAGTCCATTACAGGTCGCGATGCTGGAGACTATACAGTGGTTGCAACCAATATTGTATCAGAGTGTCCTTCAAATCCATTATCTATCAATATTCCTGAGCAGATAGAAAACCCTGACGTCACGATTGTAGAAGTGTCTCCTCAGATTACTTGTCCGGGCGGTACCCCTACTGGATCTTTGAGGGCTTATGTAAGCGAGGCTGACCAGCCGGGTATAGAACTCACCGAACCAGAATACACATTTGAATGGTTTGTCGGAGTAGATGCTGCAGGTGTCGATCTACAAGCAGACCCTACCGGAGGTAATGGATCAAATGCAACAGATGCTGACAACAACACGGTAAGTGGATTGGCTGCACCCGTTGGTAATGCAACATACACGGTGCGTGTTACCAGTGCTTCTACCGGTTGTACAAATACGGCGACCGTTGTACTGAGTAACGAATCTGTCCTACCCGAAATCACCAACGTCGCAAGAACAGATGATACCGGATGTAATGCCGAGTCTGCTGATGGAACAATTACCCTAAGCGCAAGCTTGGATGGGGTGGCCATTGACTTTTCATCCGGTGACTATGACATAACACTGTACACCGGCGCTACTACTGTGACTGAGTATACCAATGCCCTATCCCCATTGGCAATCAATAACAATACAGGTGTTATCGATGGAGTAGAAAGTGGCGAGTACACTGTCACCATCACCAATACTACTACAAACTGTGAGTCTGATCCAAGCACATTCACATTAGGGTCTGATCCAAATGAGCCTGATATTCTCATTAGTGATGCCAATAACACTGAGAACTCAGTCTGTGATCCTGTTATAGCAGGAACCTACGACGGAGTAATCCATGCGACCATTGATGGAGGAGCTGATCCGGATGATTATACGATTTCATGGTTTGTTGGACAAAACACAAATGCAGACAACAATGTGATCACTGGAATTAATGGTGTCACAGGAGCAGTAGCTGCTACAAATGGCACCAATGACGCCACCCTACTATCCAATGTTCCCGGAGGCATTTATACCTTAAGAGTAGTAAATGATGCTACTGATTGTTCAGGTACATTTGAATATACTTTAGGCGATGACATAGACACACCGGGAGGTATAGGCGGCGCCACAATTTTAACCTCTCTCGATCATGTAGAGCAGTGTGACGATGGTGATGACTATCCTGATGGTAGCATCACAGTGACCTCTATCGACGGAAATGACGCCACTGACTACTCTTATACATGGTATCATGGCAACTCAGTCGATGCGGACAGCATTCTGGTCGTTGACGGATCTGTCGATATTTTCGATGCCACCAATAAAAACATTACACGGTCGCCCAATGTAAACATTGAAGAAAATGCAGCTGGCGCTACCGTCGTGCTTTCAGGTATCAACCAGGGCGCTTATACATTCGTCGCCACTAGCCTGGCCACTGGATGTCCCTCTGATCCGGTAAATGTCGAAATCCTGAACCAGCCAATCACTATCACTGCTACGGCTGTCACTGGAAACAACTCTGTGTGTATGCTCACCGCTACGGCCACTGAGTACGATGGGATCATTACCACTACCCTTACAGGTACTGATACAGATGCTAATAACTACAACTGGGAATGGTTCTCAGGACTCAATGACAATGCAGGACAAGAAATCGCCACTACAGTGCCTACTGCCGATGTATCCACCAACGGGGTACTCGATCAGGTGCCTTCGGGCGATTACACTGTACGTCTGACTCACTCTGCTTCTAACTGTTCTGAACTGATCTCTTTCAACGTAGGAGACGGTACCGATACTCCAGGATCAGGTGCAGGGTTCGTGACCTCTCTCGATCATGTAGAGCAGTGTGACGATGGTGATGACTATCCTGATGGTAGCATCACAGTGACCTCTATCGACGGAAATGACGCCACTGACTACTCTTATACATGGTATCATGGCAACTCAGTCGATGCGGACAGCATTCTGGTCGTTGACGGATCTGTCGATATTTTCGATGCCACCAATAAAAACATTACACGGTCGCCCAATGTAAACATTGAAGAAAATGCAGCTGGGACTACCGTCGTGCTTTCAGGTATCAACCAGGGCGCTTATACATTCGTCGCCACTAGCCTGGCCACTGGATGTCCCTCTGATCCGGTAAATGTCGAAATCCTGAACCAGCCAATCACTATCACTGCTACGGCTGTCACTGGAAACAACTCTGTGTGTATGCTCACCGCTACGGCCACTGAGTACGATGGGATCATTACCACTACCCTTACAGGTACTGATACAGATGCTAATAACTACAATTGGGAATGGTTCTCAGGACTCAATGACAATGCAGGACAAGAAATCGCCACTACAGTGCCTACTGCCGATGTATCCACCAACGGGGTACTCGATCAGGTGCCTTCGGGCGATTACACTGTACGTCTGACTCACTCTGCTTCTAACTGTTCTGAACTGATCTCTTTCAACGTAGGAGACGGTACCGATACTCCAGGATCAGGTGCAGGGTTCGTGACCTCTCTCGATCATGTAGAGCAGTGTGACGATGGTGATGACTATCCTGATGGTAGCATCACAGTGACATCTATCGACGGAAATGACGCCACTGACTACTCTTATACATGGTATCATGGCAACTCAGTCGATGCGGACAGCATTCTGGTCGTTGACGGATCTGTCGATATTTTCGATGCCACCAATAAAAACATTACACGGTCGCCCAATGTGAACATTGAAGAAAATGCAGCCGGGGCTACCGTCGTGCTTTCAGGTATCAACCAGGGCGCTTATACATTCGTCGCCACTAGCCTGGCCACTGGATGTCCCTCTGATCCAGTAAATGTCGAAATCCTCAACCAGCCAATCACTATCACTGCTACGGCTGTCACTGGAAACAACTCTGTGTGTATGCTCACAGCTACGGCCACTGAGTACGATGGGATCATTACCACTACCCTTACAGGTACTGATACAGATGCTAATAACTACAACTGGGAATGGTTCTCAGGACTCAATGACAATGCAGGACAAGAAATTGCCACTACAGTGCCTACTGCCGATGTATCCACCAACGGGGTACTCGATCAGGTGCCTTCGGGCGATTACACTGTACGTCTGACTCACTCTGCTTCTAACTGTTCTGAACTGATCTCTTTCAACGTAGGAGACGGTACCGATACTCCAGGATCAGGTGCAGGGTTCGTGACCTCTCTCGATCATGTAGAGCAGTGTGACGATGGTGATGACTATCCTGATGGTAGCATCACAGTGACCTCTATCGACGGAAATGACGCCACTGACTACTCTTATACATGGTATCATGGCAACTCGGTCGATGCAGACAGCATTCTGGTCGTTGACGGATCTGTCGATATTTTCGATGCCACCAATAAAAACATTACACGGTCGCCCAATGTGAACATTGAAGAAAATGCAGCTGGGACTACCGTCGTGCTTTCAGGTATCAACCAGGGCGCTTATACATTCGTCGCCACTAGCCTGGCCACTGGATGTCCCTCTGATCCGGTAAATGTCGAAATCCTCAACCAGCCAATCACTATCACTGCTACGGCTGTCACTGGAAACAACTCTGTGTGTATGCTCACAGCTACGGCCACTGAGTACGATGGGATCATTACCACTACCCTTACAGGTACTGATACAGATGCTAATAACTACAACTGGGAATGGTTCTCAGGACTCAATGACAATGCAGGACAAGAAATTGCCACTACAGTGCCTACTGCCGATGTATCCACCAACGGGGTACTCGATCAGGTGCCTTCGGGCGATTACACTGTACGTCTGACTCACTCTGCTTCTAACTGTTCTGAACTGATCTCTTTCAACGTAGGAGACGGTACCGATACTCCAGGATCAGGTGCAGGGTTCGTGACCTCTCTCGATCATGTAGAGCAGTGTGACGATGGTGATGACTATCCTGATGGTAGCATCACAGTGACCTCTATCGACGGAAATGACGCCACTGACTACTCTTATACATGGTATCATGGCAACTCGGTCGATGCAGACAGCATTCTGGTCGTTGACGGATCTGTCGATATTTTCGATGCCACCAATAAAAACATTACACGGTCGCCCAATGTGAACATTGAAGAAAATGCAGCTGGGACTACCGTCGTGCTTTCAGGTATCAACCAGGGCGCTTATACATTCGTCGCCACTAGCCTGGCCACTGGATGTCCCTCTGATCCGGTAAATGTCGAAATCCTCAACCAGCCAATCACTATCACTGCTACGGCTGTCACTGGAAACAACTCTGTGTGTATGCTCACAGCTACGGCCACTGAGTACGATGGGATCATTACCACTACCCTTACAGGTACTGATACAGATGCTAATAACTACAACTGGGAATGGTTCTCAGGACTCAATGACAATGCAGGACAAGAAATTGCCACTACAGTGCCTACTGCCGATGTATCCACCAACGGGGTACTCGATCAGGTGCCTTCGGGCGATTACACTGTACGTCTGACTCACTCTGCTTCTAACTGTTCTGAACTGATCTCTTTCAACGTAGGAGACGGTACCGATACTCCAGGATCAGGTGCAGGGTTCGTGACCTCTCTCGATCATGTAGAGCAGTGTGACGATGGTGATGACTATCCTGATGGTAGCATCACAGTGACCTCTATCGACGGAAATGACGCCACTGACTACTCTTATACATGGTATCATGGCAACTCAGTCGATGCGGACAGCATTCTGGTCGTTGACGGATCTGTCGATATTTTCGATGCCACCAATAAAAACATTACACGGTCGCCCAATGTAAACATTGAAGAAAATGCAGCTGGCGCTACCGTCGTGCTTTCAGGTATCAACCAGGGCGCTTATACATTCGTCGCCACTAGCCTGGCCACTGGATGTCCCTCTGATCCGGTAAATGTCGAAATCCTCAACCAGCCAATCACTATCACTGCTACGGCTGTCACTGGAAACAACTCTGTGTGTATGCTCACCGCTACGGCCACTGAGTACGATGGGATCATTACCACTACCCTTACAGGTACTGATACAGATGCTAATAACTACAACTGGGAATGGTTCTCAGGACTCAATGACAATGCAGGACAAGAAATCGCCACTACAGTGCCTACTGCCGATGTATCCACCAACGGGGTACTCGATCAGGTGCCTTCGGGCGATTACACTGTACGTCTGACTCACTCTGCTTCTAACTGTTCTGAACTGATCTCTTTCAACGTAGGAGACGGTACCGATACTCCAGGATCAGGTGCAGGGTTCGTGACCTCTCTCGATCATGTAGAGCAGTGTGACGATGGTGATGACTATCCTGATGGTAGCATCACAGTGACCTCTATCGACGGAAATGACGCCACTGACTACTCTTATACATGGTATCATGGCAACTCAGTCGATGCGGACAGCATTCTGGTCGTTGACGGATCTGTCGATATTTTCGATGCCACCAATAAAAACATTACACGGTCGCCCAATGTAAACATTGAAGAAAATGCAGCTGGGACTACCGTCGTGCTTTCAGGTATCAACCAGGGCGCTTATACATTCGTCGCCACTAGCCTGGCCACTGGATGTCCCTCTGATCCGGTAAATGTCGAAATCCTGAACCAGCCAATCACTATCACTGCTACGGCTGTCACTGGAAACAACTCTGTGTGTATGCTCACCGCTACGGCCACTGAGTACGATGGGATCATTACCACTACCCTTACAGGTACTGATACAGATGCTAATAACTACAATTGGGAATGGTTCTCAGGACTCAATGACAATGCAGGACAAGAAATCGCCACTACAGTGCCTACTGCCGATGTATCCACCAACGGGGTACTCGATCAGGTGCCTTCGGGCGATTACACTGTACGTCTGACTCACTCTGCTTCTAACTGTTCTGAACTGATCTCTTTCAACGTAGGAGACGGTACCGATACTCCAGGATCAGGTGCAGGGTTCGTGACCTCTCTCGATCATGTAGAGCAGTGTGACGATGGTGATGACTATCCTGATGGTAGCATCACAGTGACATCTATCGACGGAAATGACGCCACTGACTACTCTTATACATGGTATCATGGCAACTCAGTCGATGCGGACAGCATTCTGGTCGTTGACGGATCTGTCGATATTTTCGATGCCACCAATAAAAACATTACACGGTCGCCCAATGTGAACATTGAAGAAAATGCAGCCGGGGCTACCGTCGTGCTTTCAGGTATCAACCAGGGCGCTTATACATTCGTCGCCACTAGCCTGGCCACTGGATGTCCCTCTGATCCGGTAAATGTCGAAATCCTGAATAATGCCAGTGGACCGACATTCAACCTTGTATTAGCCAATGAACAAACACATTGTTCGACACCAAACGGACAGATACAGGTAACCATTACCTCATTTGCAGCTGGTGATGAACATACGATTAACTTCTATGAAGGACCAAGTGCTATTGGTACACCTGATGAGCAAATCGTTGCTACAACGAATGCCATTGAGTTGTCTACCACAGGTTTTGATTCTTATCAATTCACCGTAGAAGTAATCAATCTAGAGACCAATTGTTCAAGTGTTGACCAGATTCTGATCACTGAAAATCTCAACGAGCCTTCCCTGGATAATGCTGTGGCAGCACCTAGCACCTATTGTACTCCTGGTGTAGGAGATGGTACCATTACCATCACCGCAAGTGGATTGGGCGGAGACACACCAATTTATGCCATCTATCCTGGAAGCTCAACTGTTGGTGGAGCGGACTCAACCTCTGCTGATAATGTATTCGAGAATTTACCGGCCGGTACATACACAGTCACGGTCAGAAATACAGCGTCAGATTGTGAAACATCAGGAACCACCAAAGTGATCACAAGTGATTTCACAGGATTCACCTCTGCTAACATCAACATAACAACTGAAAATGAACAAACTGCTTGCGACTTCAGCAATCCAAACGGCTCTTTAAGCGCTGATGTGAATGGTGGGGATACCGGATATACCTACAGATGGTATAGAGGTGATAATACGAACGCAGCTAATGAGATTTTAACAGGCATAACTAATACTGCTACCGATTCTGAAGTCACAGATTTGGCGGCGGGAACATATACTGTCCAGGTGACTAATACAACAACTGGCTGTATTCGTACAAATAAACGTACCATTACTAATGAAGAAACAGTACCTACATTGTTATCTGCTACGCCAGCTGACAATTCCTCATGTAGTTCACCGGATGGTACCATTACCGTAGAAGCTGAGCCCGGAGGCGGTGCTCAAGTCACTGACGGACAAAACGGATATCAGTTCCAGTTATTCTATGCCGCTACAATAGCTGTAGGCGCAACACCTGATGAGACGATAGCCTCATTGGCCGCAAATACTCCTGATGATTTTGAAGACTTGCCTGATGGAGACTATTCTGTCCGCGTAATAGACAATTTCACTGGATGTTATACTGATCAGGAAAATATAATCATCAACTATAGCGGTCCAGAAGTTACGATCGATGAATCACTCGTTGTTAAAGGAAATATATCTACCTGTTTTTCGAGTAACGGAACTTTAGATGTAACTAATGCTCTCGTCAGTGTAACTGGCGGCTACACTGGCCATATGGATATTACCTGGTATGTGGGTACTGATCCAACAACACCAAATGAGTTGTTGACCGTAGTTCCTGGAGCTAGTCAAAGCACACTTTTTGGCGCAGCACCTGGAGGCGGAGACATTATCAATGGTTCATTGGCCAATTTACCAGCTGTTGTGTATACCGGTGTTATCGAATTGGACAATGGTTGTACTCAAATAATTACCACAGAACTGAATCAGGCGGGCTCGCCTAGTTTAACACTGAGTGCCCCAGTTGATCCCCTTTCATGCGTCAACCCTCAAGATGGTGAATTTGAAATAACAATCGATCTTGAACCAGGTTTTGGTGATACTGCTGATGAGTTTACGTTCTACGTTTTCGAAGGAGAAGTAAATATTGGTCCAAACACCAACCCTACTCCTCCAGACTATGCTCCTGCACTGTCTACTTATCCTAATAGAATGTACACTGCTTCATTCACAAACAACGGAGTAGAAGCATCGGACAACTTAACTTTTAATACAGGTTTAGGCTTAGAAGGCGGCTATGCAGCACAGGGAATTGGTCCCGGAATATATACTGTCGCTGTTGAGGTTGGTGCTGATAAATGTATAGTTGAAGTTAAGACCATAGAGCTCGAAGAGCCTGAGTCAGTAGAAATCACCCTGGATGCTGCTGGAACTGCAAACAACTATGTATGTGACGTAGTAACGGATAATAGTATTGACTATAACGGAATCATAGAAGTAGACGCTGCACATCCAACCCTTGGAGGTAACTTCAACTTCACTTGGGAATTTGAAACAGCGACCCCTGGTGTTTTTGCAGATGTAAATGATGGAGTTGATGGAGCCGGCACAGGCTCAAATGTAACAGGCGAGAGCACTAACAACAGCTTAAATGCCGTGTTATCTGGTGTTGGCCCTGGCACTTACCGGGTGACCGCCACTCATATAACGACGGGTTGTACCGATGTGTTCGAGTATGAACTTGAAACAGACGACAATAACCTTTCAATTGGAGCTGTGGATCCTGATGACTTTGAGATCGATCACATACTTGATTGTGGCGACGATGGTGCATTCACGATTACAAGAGTAACTGAAACGCTCAATGGTTCTACCACCTTCGTTTCCGGAGCTGGTTTAACGACAAACTATTCATCCTCATGGTACGATATAACCAATAGCGCAGCCCTTCCGGCCTATGACAATGTATTCACTGCTAACGACCTTGCTGCCGGTGACTACCGAATTACATTAGTCAATGATATTGGTGGAACTCCTACCGGTTGTTCTGCATTTGTAGAATTCACCATTGAAGATCAAACAGAAAATCCTGTAATTGCACTGGTTGGTGATATTACTCACAACTCAAATTGTGGAGGAACTGGTAATGGTGAGTTAACCATTCGAGTAGAAAATGAAGCCGGAGTAGTTCAAACCATACCTGGTAACTACGACGTTCAGTGGTACGAAAACTCCGGCCTGACTGTTGATATCGGAACAGCTTTAGATGGGCAGGAAGATGGAACGGTCGATAATTTGAGAGTTTTTGATTTAGAAGCGGCTACTTATTATGTTGAAGTTATAGATCTTGCCAGTACCAGCCAAAACTGTGCTGCAAGCGCTTCATTCACTGTAATTGATGAACTCCCTGAAGTTTCCATGGGTACAGATTCTGATCTGGCAGGAGGTGATGACGACATTGCTATTAGCCATGTTACCTGTGCTGCTGATGGATCTTTGGAAATCCTTCAGGTAATCTATGAAGGTGCAGATGACACAAACATTGGAAACTATAGTTTTGAATGGTTTGAAGATGAAAATGAAATAACCACTGTCAAGGCAACAGCCAACGTTTACGATGCTGGGGGTACAGATTATACAGGAACCGACATCTCTGGTTTGCCTGCTGGATCTTACTTTATCAGAGCGACTAGAAATGTAGTTGCAGACGGAAATCTCTGTCCTTCTGAGCTTGTGGAGTACACCATACTCGACAACAGCGTACTGCCGGTCATCACATTCACCATTGATCAGGAAGATACCTACTGTGGTGGTGCTACCGTCGTAGGAGGTACAGGAGAAATTACCGCTAACGCGCAAAACGGAGCTGCTACATATACTTCCATCGAATGGTTCTATGGCTCGGGTACAGGTACTACCCTGGCGGCATCTGGAATACCTACACAAGGAACTTCCGGTACCAACGGACAAACGGCTACTGGTCTGCCTGATGGTACCTACACCGTAAGATTCACTGATGACAACTGTGTGTCTACTGCCGAAATCGTACTTGGAGAGTCTACTCCGGTCATCTCTCTGGTAGATACAGAATACTCTGCTACACACATCGAATGTGCGACCACTACCGGTGGGTTCGCCATCACTGATGTGGTATTTGATGGACAATTGGCCATCGACGACCTTACAATGGCGTTCACTGACTTTACCTTCCTATATGAAGTAGAAGGTGGCGGAGCGTCTGGGGGTACTCCGGGGGGAACTAACGGTGAAAGCATCACCGGACTCGCTGAAGGTGATTACCAGGTAACCGTGACTTGGGACGATGGATTGTGCCCTAGCTCTACCCTACTGTTCTCTATCGAGGACAACAGCGTACCGCCGGTCATCACATTCACCATTGATCAGGAAGATACCTACTGTGGTGGTGCTACCGTCGTAGGAGGTACAGGAGAAATTACCGCTAACGCGCAAAACGGAGCTGCTACATATACTTCCATCGAATGGTTCTATGGCTCGGGTACAGGTACTACCCTGGCGGCATCTGGAATACCTACACAAGGAACTTCCGGTACCAACGGACAAACGGCTACTGGTCTGCCTGATGGTACCTACACCGTAAGATTCACTGATGACAACTGTGTGTCTACTGCCGAAATCGTACTTGGAGAGTCTACTCCGGTCATCTCTCTGGTAGATACAGAATACTCTGCTACACACATCGAATGTGCGACCACTACCGGTGGGTTCGCCATCACTGATGTGGTATTTGATGGACAATTGGCCATCGACGACCTTACAATGGCGTTCACTGACTTTACCTTCCTATATGAAGTAGAAGGTGGCGGAGCGTCTGGGGGTACTCCGGGGGGAACTAACGGTGAAAGCATCACCGGACTCGCTGAAGGTGATTACCAGGTAACCGTGACTTGGGACGATGGATTGTGCCCTAGCTCTACCCTACTGTTCTCTATCGAGGACAACAGCGTACCGCCGGTCATCACATTCACCATTGATCAGGAAGATACCTACTGTGGTGGTGCTACCGTCGTAGGAGGTACAGGAGAAATTACCGCTAACGCGCAAAACGGAGCTGCTACATATACTTCCATCGAATGGTTCTATGGCTCGGGTACAGGTACTACCCTGGCGGCATCTGGAATACCTACACAAGGAACTTCCGGTACCAACGGACAAACGGCTACTGGTCTGCCTGATGGTACCTACACCGTAAGATTCACTGATGACAACTGTGTGTCTACTGCCGAAATCGTACTTGGAGAGTCTACTCCGGTCATCTCTCTGGTAGATACAGAATACTCTGCTACACACATCGAATGTGCGACCACTACCGGTGGGTTCGCCATCACTGATGTGGTATTTGATGGACAATTGGCCATCGACGACCTTACAATGGCGTTCACTGACTTTACCTTCCTATATGAAGTAGAAGGTGGCGGAGCGTCTGGGGGTACTCCGGGGGGAACTAACGGTGAAAGCATCACCGGACTCGCTGAAGGTGATTACCAGGTAACCGTGACTTGGGACGATGGATTGTGCCCTAGCTCTACCCTACTGTTCTCTATCGAGGACAACAGCGTACCGCCGGTCATCACATTCACCATTGATCAGGAAGATACCTACTGTGGTGGTGCTACCGTCGTAGGAGGTACAGGAGAAATTACCGCTAACGCGCAAAACGGAGCTGCTACATATACTTCCATCGAATGGTTCTATGGCTCGGGTACAGGTACTACCCTGGCGGCATCTGGAATACCTACACAAGGAACTTCCGGTACCAACGGACAAACGGCTACTGGTCTGCCTGATGGTACCTACACCGTAAGATTCACTGATGACAACTGTGTGTCTACTGCCGAAATCGTACTTGGAGAGTCTACTCCGGTCATCTCTCTGGTAGATACAGAATACTCTGCTACACACATCGAATGTGCGACCACTACCGGTGGGTTCGCCATCACTGATGTGGTATTTGATGGACAATTGGCCATCGACGACCTTACAATGGCGTTCACTGACTTTACCTTCCTATATGAAGTAGAAGGTGGCGGAGCGTCTGGGGGTACTCCGGGGGGAACTAACGGTGAAAGCATCACCGGACTCGCTGAAGGTGATTACCAGGTAACCGTGACTTGGGACGATGGATTGTGCCCTAGCTCTACCCTACTGTTCTCTATCGAGGACAACAGCGTACCGCCGGTCATCACATTCACCATTGATCAGGAAGATACCTACTGTGGTGGTGCTACCGTCGTAGGAGGTACAGGAGAAATTACCGCTAACGCGCAAAACGGAGCTGCTACATATACTTCCATCGAATGGTTCTATGGCTCGGGTACAGGTACTACCCTGGCGGCATCTGGAATACCTACACAAGGAACTTCCGGTACCAACGGACAAACGGCTACTGGTCTGCCTGATGGTACCTACACCGTAAGATTCACTGATGACAACTGTGTGTCTACTGCCGAAATCGTACTTGGAGAGTCTACTCCGGTCATCTCTCTGGTAGATACAGAATACTCTGCTACACACATCGAATGTGCGACCACTACCGGTGGGTTCGCCATCACTGATGTGGTATTTGATGGACAATTGGCCATCGACGACCTTACAATGGCGTTCACTGACTTTACCTTCCTATATGAAGTAGAAGGTGGCGGAGCGTCTGGGGGTACTCCGGGGGGAACTAACGGTGAAAGCATCACCGGACTCGCTGAAGGTGATTACCAGGTAACCGTGACTTGGGACGATGGATTGTGCCCTAGCTCTACCCTACTGTTCTCTATCGAGGACAACAGCGTACCGCCGGTCATCACATTCACCATTGATCAGGAAGATACCTACTGTGGTGGTGCTACCGTCGTAGGAGGTACAGGAGAAATTACCGCTAACGCGCAAAACGGAGCTGCTACATATACTTCCATCGAATGGTTCTATGGCTCGGGTACAGGTACTACCCTGGCGGCATCTGGAATACCTACACAAGGAACTTCCGGTACCAACGGACAAACGGCTACTGGTCTGCCTGATGGTACCTACACCGTAAGATTCACTGATGACAACTGTGTGTCTACTGCCGAAATCGTACTTGGAGAGTCTACTCCGGTCATCTCTCTGGTAGATACAGAATACTCTGCTACACACATCGAATGTGCGACCACTACCGGTGGGTTCGCCATCACTGATGTGGTATTTGATGGACAATTGGCCATCGACGACCTTACAATGGCGTTCACTGACTTTACCTTCCTATATGAAGTAGAAGGTGGCGGAGCGTCTGGGGGTACTCCGGGGGGAACTAACGGTGAAAGCATCACCGGACTCGCTGAAGGTGATTACCAGGTAACCGTGACTTGGGACGATGGATTGTGCCCTAGCTCTACCCTACTGTTCTCTATCGAGGACAACAGCGTACCGCCGGTCATCACATTCACCATTGATCAGGAAGATACCTACTGTGGTGGTGCTACCGTCGTAGGAGGTACAGGAGAAATTACCGCTAACGCGCAAAACGGAGCTGCTACATATACTTCCATCGAATGGTTCTATGGCTCGGGTACAGGTACTACCCTGGCGGCATCTGGAATACCTACACAAGGAACTTCCGGTACCAACGGACAAACGGCTACTGGTCTGCCTGATGGTACCTACACCGTAAGATTCACTGATGACAACTGTGTGTCTACTGCCGAAATCGTACTTGGAGAGTCTACTCCGGTCATCTCTCTGGTAGATACAGAATACTCTGCTACACACATCGAATGTGCGACCACTACCGGTGGGTTCGCCATCACTGATGTGGTATTTGATGGACAATTGGCCATCGACGACCTTACAATGGCGTTCACTGACTTTACCTTCCTATATGAAGTAGAAGGTGGCGGAGCGTCTGGGGGTACTCCGGGGGGAACTAACGGTGAAAGCATCACCGGACTCGCTGAAGGTGATTACCAGGTAACCGTGACTTGGGACGATGGATTGTGCCCTAGCTCTACCCTACTGTTCTCTATCGAGGACAACAGCGTACCGCCGGTCATCACATTCACCATTGATCAGGAAGATACCTACTGTGGTGGTGCTACCGTCGTAGGAGGTACAGGAGAAATTACCGCTAACGCGCAAAACGGAGCTGCTACATATACTTCCATCGAATGGTTCTATGGCTCGGGTACAGGTACTACCCTGGCGGCATCTGGAATACCTACACAAGGAACTTCCGGTACCAACGGACAAACGGCTACTGGTCTGCCTGATGGTACCTACACCGTAAGATTCACTGATGACAACTGTGTGTCTACTGCTGAAATCGTACTTGGAGAGTCTTTACCTGAGCTGAGCATAGATACAGAAAACATTGCTGCAGTTGCAATTACCGATAACATCAACTGTCCCGACTTTGTGACCTACTTTGGCTCAGGAGCTATAGAGATCAACGAAGTCCTTGAGAATGGTTCTGTGGATTATGCAATTGGTAACTACGATTTTGATTGGAGTAGTAGTACGCTGCCTACGGGTGGAAGCATTACTACAGTAGATGCAAACGCCAATGATCGAGTAGAGAACCTTGTGGCCGATACTTACTCTGTAGAGGTAACCAATAACGTGACCGGATGTACAACAGATTCTCCGATTGAAATTGTACTGGAGGACGATCCGACAGATCCAAGCGGAACAGTTGCAAAAGACAGAAATACCATATGTGATGCGGCCATTGCAGGAGATTTTAATGGTACTATCGAAGTTACCGCCAGTACCGGAGCAGGAACGAACACTTATTCCTTCGATTGGAACCTGGCTGACGGAAATCCTATGCCTGGCAGCGCTTCTATTTCAGCTACCACGACCGTTGGCACAGCCGACCTTCTGGATGAAGAAGAATATGAGGTGCTGATTACAGACTTGAGCACAGGTTGTACCTCTACTATTATCGAGACTATTGAAAATACCCTCACGTTCCCAACTTTGGTTATTCCAGATGCAAGAATCACCGATGTTGATGACTGTGGTGGTGCTGCCGAAGGTATCATTACGCTTGAGGACGGCGATATTACAGGAACTTCTGTGGGTCTTGCCGGATACGAATTCGAAATGTATGATGTAGATATCATTGACGGTACCTTAACGGCTGACGCAACATACGGTACTGCAGGAGCTTACCCTGGTGGAGGTTTTGTAAACAGGGCAATTGGTAGATATTCAATTGTGGCCATTGATCAGGCAACTGGCTGTACTTCAGGAGGGACTCAGGCTGTCGTAGAAGATGTGAGCGTGTTGCCACAGATTACCATTGACGATATCACTGCGGACATCAACTGTGGTGGCACCGGACTAGGTATTGGAGCTATTACAATCTCTGCTGATGCAGGCGTTGACACTTATCTCTGGTCATCTGGGGAAACGGTAGCAACAATCGCTGACAAGACCAGCGGGGTATATACAATTGACGCTACGAATAGTACAACAAACTGTACTCAATCACTGGACATCACTATTCCTGATGAGGCGATGGAGCCAATCATTACTTCCATCACTTCAGGAGATCAAACAGAATGTAATGCGGATGGCTCTGTGACCGTGGTAGAAATAACTTTCAATGGTGACGTGACTTCTGAGGCAGACTTCACCTTCGATTGGGGTACTACCAACATGGGCAACGATCTATTCGATGATGTGGCTGGCATGAACGTACTGCCTGATGTTTCGGCGGGAGACTACTTTACCACTCTTACGCATACACAAACAAACTGCAGCATGCTGGAGTCTGTTCAAATAAATGTTGATGATGAAGTTGTCTATCCACTGGTCACCATCACTCAGGATGATGCGGATCAAAACTGTACTGGAACAGGTGATACAGGCATCCTGACAGCATTAGGAGATGGTGTAGACGATACTGATCCGAATTACACGTTCGCATGGTATGAAGGAACATCAGCAACAGGAACAGTGATCAGCAATACGAGCCAAGCCACTGGCATCAACGCAGGTCAATTCACTGTGTTGGTGACTAACACTGCAACAGGATGTACCATGGAAGAAACAGCAACATTGTCAAACGTACCTCTTGAGCCGGCCATTCTTGCTTTTGACACTGTTGGATCATCAAACTGCGGTGCACTGGCGAATGGTTCGATTACAATCACTTCGGTATCAATTGGAGCAATATCTGACTATACTTTCCAATTCTATGACAATTCACAGCTCGTTGGTGCACTACAAAACAGTGATGCCGCTACTATGACGGATCTGGAACCTGGGGTTTACTTTGTCACAGCAACACACAATGGAGCCGCCAACACTGCTCCTACTAACTGTGTTACTCCTTCCATCCAGGTTGAAGTATCAGATTTGAGCATGCCTCCGGTGATTACCATCAACAATGTGACCTTGCAATCAAATTGTGATCAGGACAATCCAAATGGGGAGATCTCTGTGTTGGCCGATGACCAAATACTAGGATACACCTTTGCATGGTATGAAGGTAAAGTAGTGAACCCAGGAGCTGAAATCAGCAATACGCAAACAGCCAGTGGACTTTCTGTAGGTTCTTATACCGTAATGGTGACCAATAACACGACCGGGTGTTCGTCTGTTGAGATCTACAACATGATTGATGATATCGAGTCACCGATTATGCTATCGACTTCTTCATCGCCTAATTCCAACTGTGTGGATTTTGACGGAAGAATGTCTGTCACAGTCTTGAACCCTGCCCTGGCCGCAGAAGATTATGACTACTTCTGGTACAGTGGTGAAGAAAATGATCCGGAAAATGCTACGCCTATTCTGACTGGAAACTTCCAGGATAGTCTGATGCATGGTACTTATACTGTCTTCGTATCAGACCCTGTGGGTGGTTGTACTTCTGAACCTACCTTCGTGACTATCGATGATGAAACCAATATGGGTGACCTGAGCTTCCTGATTACAGAAGAAGCCTCGTTGACCAATTGTGATCCTGAAAGGCCCAATGGAATCGTATCAGTGGAAGCAGTATCGGGAGTGGTTTCTGACTACTACTTCGAATGGTTCCGAGGAGAGGACAATACAGGGGAATACCTGGGAAGAGGATTGAAACAAGATAGCTTGTCCGCTGAGACCTATTTCATAGAAATGCACGACCGATACACAGGATGTATGATTAGTACAACTACCGATGTAGCGGATTCTACGAAAGTAGTAACTGGAGTAGAAGGCATCGTGATCTCTGATCGTACCAATTGTGTGACTCCTAATGGAGAGGCTCTTTCCCTGGTGCATGGTGAAACCTTCGGATATACCTTCGAATGGAGAGATCAGCCAACGGATGCCGGCAATCTGCTGGGCAGCTCGAGTGGAATCATTGAGATAGATGAAGGCTCATACTACGTAAAAGCGACCAGCAATCAAACCGGATGTTCGTCTGAATATGTACAAGTGGATATTGCTAATGCACGTAAGAACCCAATTATCACGCTGGATATCGAAGAGGCTACTTGTAACATGATGGACGGTAGCGCTACGATCAGATATGATGTACCTGTTGAGCTCAACTATGTACACTGGAGAGAGTTTAATAACCCTCAAAACTATCAAGAGGCCATTAGGCAAAGTCTAGATACGGCGTATGTAAACGATGATAATAACTCACTATTGATCAGTGAAGATTTCAAGTTATCCGGAATCTCGGGAGGCCAATACTTTGTAGAGGTATCAGATATCAATAGCTGTAATGCCAAGGCGGTGTTTGAGGTAGAAACCGATATCGTGATCTATAACGGCGTCTCAGACAATGGTGACGGCAAGAATGACATCTTCCGAATTGATTGTGCTGAGAATTTCCTCAACAACCATGTTAAAATATACAACCGCACGGGAGCGTTGGTATTTGAGGCAAGCGGATACGACAATGATGTTGTGGTATTCAAAGGACAAAGCAATACAGGCATCGGAGCAAATGGCCGAGGCTTGCCAGAGGGTACTTATTTCTATACTTTTGATAAAGGAGATGGAGAGAAGATAATTCAAGGTTTCCTCGAACTTGTTAGGTAAATTTGGAATTTAGGAAATAAAGCAATGAAGCTGCTGCGAATAATTGGAACACTAGGATTGGCACTAAGCCTGTCAACTGCCTTCGGCCAGGGCAGGCCGGTATTCTCTACCTATGTGTACAATGGACTGGCCATCAACCCGGCTTACGCAGGCAGCCTTAATGTTTTCTCAGCCATCTTTACCAACAGAAGCCAGTGGGTCAATATAGAAGGGGCTCCGGAGTTGCAGTCTCTTACGGCTCACACAGCATTCTATAATAACCAGATTGGTGCAGGGCTAAACGTATCAAGAGATGCGATCGGTGTACACCAGCAGTATAGCGTCTATGCGAGCGGAGCTTATAAGATCCGAATGGACAAATGGATACTCTCCATGGGTCTCCAGGGTGGGTTTGACTACCGAGGTTCGGACTATGCGCAGCTGGACATCAGGGAGCCGGACGACCCGTTGCTTTCGGCATTTGTAAGCCGGTTCAACCCCAACTTCGGCACAGGACTTTACCTGCACAACAGGGATTTCTTTCTTGGGTTTTCGATACCCTACATTCTTCAGCCCCCGATCTTTAACAACTCAAACCTGACCAACACCGGGGATGACCTGACCAGTACGGGAAAACAAGGAAGGTACTACTACATTAATGCAGGATTTGTTAAAGACCTGAACAGAAATCTAAAAATCAATCCATCTATCCTTGTGCGTAAGCAAGAAAGGGATGTATGGTCTTTTGATGCCAACGTGAACCTTATCATCAGCGAAATCGTGTATGCCGGGCTTTCGTACCGCCATCAGGATTCATTCTCAGTGATGACCCAGCTGGTACTGAACGAAAACTTCAGATTGGGTTATGCCTATGACATTCCATTCAGCGGCCTCAATGATTTCACCTATGGATCGCACGAGGTATTCTTAAACTACCGCATCAAGCTCAAACTCCACAAAAAAGACGGGCTTTGTCCTGTTTATTTCTAAAATGTCTGTTTGACACTTACCGATACTAGGACATTTCTTATATGTTTGTGTGTTCTTTGAAAATTGGGGCCGACCGGTATTGACAGTAGGTGTCATTTATGTACTTGCATGTCGGGTGTTGAGTGTGCACGCGTGATCAATATACTCAAACTATAATTGGCGAAAATAACTACGCCATGGCTGCCTAATCTCGAAGTTTAGTAGAGATTACTTAATTCCGTTAAGAGCGGGATCAGTCACATCCCTCCCATTCTCTGTTTTGCTGAAGGGACTCAGGGGTGTCGAATCGCAAAACTAGTCCAGGGCAACGTCACTAGCCATGGGCGAAACTCTAGTGACTGGCAGGAACAGTAGGTGGTTGCATACCAGCTCTCCTGTGAGATCGTAATTTGCAACTAAGCATGTAGAGGGTCCATGATTGCCCTATCTGGACGAGGGTTCGATTCCCTCCGGCTCCACATTTTAAAGGCAGACAGTAACAGGTCACATTCGTTAAAAACTCAAACCTTGCCTGAATGAAAACCATCGTATTATTTAGCCTGTGTCTGGCCACAGTACAGGTCTCCGCACAGTATTCAACCGAAGGACTCGATCTGGACAAGGATGTAAGCACTTGGTTTGACAAACAAATCGGACTCGAAAAGACCCAGATTGTGCTGGGAGAATACCAGCCCTTTCAGTTCTACCCATATTCCCATCCTTTTTACCAGGAAAAGTACTGGATGGATGGCAGCATCAAATACCGTGGAGAAGTATTTAATGGCTTGAAAATCCGATATAACGCCTTTGAGGACTATGTGCTTCTACTGCACCCTACAGATCATTCATTGGCTGGTGAACCCATCCGTCTAAACAACGCCGATATTTCATGGTTTACCCTAGACCAGGATTTGTTCTATCACTTTAAAGATTTGGACAGCAAAAGCGGCATATATCATTTATTGTATGATGGTTCACAATTGAAATTTGCGGCCAAGAGAGTAAAAGTGGAAACTGTGGCTGAAACCCAATCTTATAGGTCAGATGATTCTTATTATCTGATAGAAGGAAGCAGCATGGTGTCAATCAAAAACACTTCAAGTTTCGTTCGTAAATTCCCAGAATACAAAAAAGAAATCAAACAATACGGCAATCAAATCTCCAGAAAGGTTTCTAAGAATAGCGAAGCCTATCTAGCTTCTCTGGCTGAATGGTGCAACAACAAAATATTAGGTCAGTGAAGTCAATTCTAGTTATCGTCGGTTTCCTTATTTCTTCATGCCTGGTATGCGCACAGAATGCCGACAGCCTCCGGGTAAGCATTAGTGCCAACAATGCGCCTATTGAAAAAGTTTTGATTGATATTGAAAAACAGGTACCGGTGCGTTTCTACTATCAACCGACCTGGATGGATTCTGTCTTCGTTTCAGTCGAAATAAACGATACGCCGATTACACAGGCCCTGAATAAAGTTTTTGAAAGCACCAGCATGAGTTTTTATATCGAAGGGAGCGATATCATCCTTACCGATAATGTAGTGATCATTGACAGTCCAAAAATTCTTTCTTCTTTTGATCAGCAGGAACTTGAGGAAATCGAGGATTCCGGGCTCGATACGGAATTGGGACTAGTGTTCGTCCGGGAATACCAGAATGTCAATACAGATGCAAAGGACGAAGAAAACTTCGTACATGATATTGGCAGTAGAAACAAGATGGTAATCGGGGGAAAATCCACCCTGGTCGGCTATGTAAGAAACAGCGAAACCAAAGAGGCCGTGATCGGAGCGCTGGTGTACACCAAAGATCCTTTCATTGCTACTACCACGGATGTCAATGGTTTTTATTCGCAATCACTACCCAATGGACAGCACACGGTATTGTATCAATATGCCGGCATGAAAACATCCCAGAGAAAGATTGTCCTTTTCTCCAACGGCAGCCTCAATGTCAACATGAACGTAGACATCATCGCACTGCAAGAGGTAGTGATTGAATCAGAAAAGGACGACAACATCCGGGACGTAAAAATTGGGGTCAACAAAATAGATGTTGAAGAGACCAAAACGGTACCCCTGGCTCTGGGAGAACGCGACATCATGAAGGTAGCAACCACTATGGCGGGCGTGCAGACCGTGGGTGAAGGGGCCTCAGGCTACAATGTACGAGGCGGCAAGGCCGATCAAAACCTGATACTGCTCAATGGAGCCCCCGTCTACAACTCCAATCACTTTTTTGGGTTTTTCTCAGCCTTCAATGCCGATGCCATCGAAAACATGGAAGTGTACAAAGGAAGTATACCGGCAAAATTCGGTGGACGGTTATCGTCTGTATTTGACATCCAGGAAAGGTCCGCCAATAAGGAGAAATTTTCTGGATCGGGAGGAATAAGCCCGGTCACTTCACGACTGACACTAGAAATACCTATTCTGAAAGATCAAACTAGCCTGCTGCTGGGCGGACGAACTACCTACTCCGACTGGGTGCTTAAACAAATCGACAATGCCAATTTTAGTGAAAACGAAGTAGCTTTCTATGACATTATTGGTCAGGTGGATCACACCATTGATGAGAACAATTCGATCATCGCCTCAGGGTACTTTAGCAAAGACCGTTTTAGGCTAGCCTCAGATACACTTTTCTCTTTCACGAACTTTGCTTACACCAACCTCAATGGGAGTGTCCGTTGGAATAGACGCTTCAGCAATCAATTGGACGGGTCACTGGCCCTGCTGTACTCTGAGTACGAATATGAGATTTTGTATGACGAGTCTCCACCCAACGCTTTCGATCAGACTTTTGGGATCAATGAGCTGACACTAACAGCCGATATGAGCTACTACCCTACCGAGTTTCAGCGCATCAACTTTGGAATTAGCTCCAAGCGATATAACATCAACCCCGGAAAAATGATGCCTCATGGCAGTGAATCGAATATTGCTTCCACCGAAATCCAATCTGAAAAGGGCCTGGAGAGCGCAATATACTTGTCAGATCAATACGACATAAACTCTAAACTCACGGTGTATGGAGGAGTCCGTTATGCGATGTTCAATGCCCTCGGACCTCAGGATATATATGGGTATGCACAGGGACTCCCCAAAAACAACGCAAGCCGTACAGATACCACCAATTATTCGTCCGGACAAATCATAGAAACCTATCACGGGCCTGAATTTCGTGTATTTGGCCGGTATGTATTCGAGGACCTTAGTTCTGTAAAGTTGAGCTACAACAGAACGCAGCAGTTCGTTCATACACTATCCAACACCACATCCCTTTCTCCTACTGATACTTGGAGGCTCTCAAGCCCGCACCTCAAGCCGCAGATAGGTGATCAGATATCATTGGGGTATTATCGAAACTTTGACAGCAACAAAATAGAAGCATCGGTGGAGGGCTACTATAAAAAAATGCAAAACCTCGTGGACTTTAAGGTGGGAGCCTCATTCCTGCTCAACCCTACCATTGAAACAGAAATTCTGCAAGGCAATGGCAAATCCTACGGGGTGGAGTTTTCCGTAAGAAAATCAGGACGTCTTAATGGTTGGATGAACTATACTTACTCACGAACGCTCATGCAGCTGGATGGTAATTCCCTGGAGGAAATCATCAACCAGGGAGCCTTTTACCCAACAAGCTACGACAAGCCCCATATCTTCAACCTGGTCGCCAACTATAAGTTTACGCACAGGATCAGCGCCTCGGCCAACGTTGCCTATAGTACGGGTCGACCGGTCACATTTCCTGTGGCGGTTTATAACTTCCAGGGATCTGAAAATATTCATTATTCGGATCGAAATGCATTCAGAATCCCCGATTATTTCCGGATCGACATTGGGATCAACCTGGAGGGAAATCATAAGATCAAGAAGCTTGCTCATTCGTTCTGGACCTTTTCTGTCTACAACCTTCTGGGTAGAGACAATCCCTACTCGGTCTTTTTCGACGTAGAAAATGGAGAGGTAAACGGATACCAACTGGTTATTTTCGCCGAACCCATTCCTACCATTACTTACAACTTCAAATTTTGAATGGGCTAAAACACATACTGCCATCTACTCTGATCTATGGTACTATGGCCTGCACCATACCCTTTGAGTTTCAAGCCGAAAACTTTGAAGAAGTGCTCGTGATCGATGGAAAGTTAACCGATCAAACTCAACGACACTCCGTTAGACTCTCATACACCAGGCCATTGGGACAGGATAGTGTTCAGAGCATTGTCAGTGATGCCCAGGTAAAAATCCAGAACGACGAAGGTGGTGAAATCATTCTGGAGTACATGGATGGAGCCTATCACACACCATCCAATTTTAGTGGTGTTCATGGGGTGTCTTACAGGCTAGAGGTAATAATGAATGATGGTACGACCTATCAGTCTACGTTTGAAGAACTCATTCCAAGCCCTCCTATTGACAGCATTTATGACGTCTTTGCAGAAATATCCTTTAGCGATCAATCGAGAAATGATCAGGGCATACAGTTTTTTTTAGACACACATGATGATTCAGAAAAGGCCCGGTTCTTTCGGTATGAATATGATGAAACCTGGCAGGTGCGTGTGCCTTATCCCTCGTTGTTTGACATTAGGATTGATACGTTCTATATAGAAGACGAAGAAGGTGAATTAGAATTGTTGTTGGATACTGCAATCTTTTTACGCGATGACACTGTCGGTATTTGCTATGAATATGACGAGTCCCTTGGTCTCAATATAGGCTCTACGGCAAACAACCAAACCAACCATCTTTCGGAGCACCCTTTGACGTTCATCAGTCAAACCAGCCAAAAGATTAGAACGAGGTACTCCATACTAGCTAAGCAGTATACCATATCTCAAGAAGCATTTCTATATTATAGAAAGCTTATAGAAAATAATGAATCGACAGGCACACTGTTTGACAAGCAGGCCGGGACAATCAATGGCAATGTCCACAACATAGACGATCCTAAAGAAGCGGTGCTAGGGTACTTCGAGGTATCAGGTTATACCGAATCGAGGGAGCTATTCAGAGCAAGAGATTTTGATCGGAGATTTAGGGCTGCGGATTTCAGGTACGATTGCGATCCGGGAAATATTCTCACAATGCAGGTTGATTCTGCAAAAGAGTTCATGTTTCCTTTTAATCATAACCGTTATCATATTTACTCATATTTGATCACTGAGGGAGCACCGGGAGACTCCCTTGATTCAGTGTACATTGCTATTCGGCTCTGCACGAGCTGTGCTGAATATGCGGACACGACGACACCTGATTTTTGGATTGAAGACTAACCTGTAAAGAGCTCAAAAGTTGAAACAAATTTTTCCCATATTACTCATACTGACAGTCATCGCCTGTACGGTGCCGTTTGAGTTTCAATCGGAAAACTTCGAAGAAGTGTTGGTGATCAATGGAAAACTCACTGATAGCTTGCAGGTACACTCAGTGAGTATCTCCTACACACAACCGCTGGGTGATACTAACCAAATCAGAGTGGTAGAAGATGCCCAGGTGAAGATCCAAAACAGTGACGGTGGTGAAGCTGAATTAGAATATCATGACGGAGCGTATCACACTACTGACAATTTCAGAGGCACGCCCGGTGTATCCTATAGGCTGACAGTACTCATGAGCGATGGCGCCACATATCAATCGAATTTTGAAGAGCTTATTGCCAGTCCTCCTATTGACAGCATATATGACAGATATGCGGAGCTAGCCTTCAGCGATCAATCCCAAAATGACAAAGGCATTCAATTTTTTGTGGATACACATGATGATACTAACAAGGCTAAGTACTTCAGGTACGAACATGATGAAACCTGGCAGGTGCGTGTGCCTTATCCAGGAGTAGCTAAAGCGGAAGTAGACACTTTTGAAATCACAGAATTTGGTGAAACGATAGAAGTCATTGATACCATATTTGTGGGAGTGGGTATTGTAAACCCCTGTTATGAGTACGATCATTCAAGGGGGCTAAACATTGGTACAACTGTCCAAAATTCAGTCAACAGATTGACCGAACATCCTTTGAAATTTATTAGCCAGTCCAGTCAGAAAATAAGAACCAGAATCTCTTTTCTGGCAAAGCAGTATACCATATCAGAGGATGCCTATTTATATTACCGAAAGCTGAAAGAAAACAATGAATCCTCAGGCACTTTGTTTGACAGACAAACAGGCACAGTCCAAGGAAATGTTTACAATGCAAATGATCCAACCGAACCCGTACTTGGATACTTTGAGGTTTCAGGATATACAGAAAAAAGGGAATTTTTCAGTGCAAGGGATTTCCCTGACCCATTCAGGCCAGCGGATTTCAGATACACATGCAACCCTGTCAACTTCCTATCCATGACATCAGATTCAGCCAAGCGCTTCCTTATCCCTTTCAACAAAGATCGATTCTACGTATATGTTTTTGGTTATGACGATTCGATAAGAATGGCCATTAAGCCTTGTACCAGTTGTGCGGAATATGCCGATACCAAAACCCCTGACTATTGGATAGAAAATTAACAAATAAAGAATCTTAAATTGAAACCAGTTTTTCCCATACTACTCATACCCACGGTCATCTCCTGTACGGTGCCGTTTGAGCTTCAGTCGGAAAACTTTGAAGAAGTGTTGGTGATCAATGGAAAACTTACTGATAGCTTGCAGGTACACTCCGTGACCGTTTCATATAGCCGACCACTGGATGATACCAACCAAATCCGAGTAGTAGAAGATGCTCAGGTGAAGATTCAAACCAATGAGGGCGGTGAAATCGAAATGAAATATTATGACGGTGCTTATCACACGTCAGACAATTTCAAGGGTATTCCCGGTGTATCCTATAGGCTGACAATACTCATGAGCGACGGCACGACATATCAATCAAATTTTGAAGAGCTTATTGCCAGCCCTCCTATTGACAGCATCTACGATCGATACGCTGAAATATCTTTTAGCGACCAGTCGGAAAATGACCAGGGAATTCAGTTTTTTGTGGATACACATGACGATTCTGATAGGACCTTGTTTTTTAGGTATGAATATGATGAAACATGGGAAGTACGCGTACCCTACCCTGCCAGGTACACGGTCAACATCGACTCCTGCTACAATGTTGAATTCCGGCGCTACGAACCCGATTCATGCATTGTTCCAAGGCTGGATACTGTTGGGCTTTGTTATGAATACGGACATTCTACCGGGCTCAATATCGCTACAACTATAAACAACAATAAAAATAGGCTAGTAGAACACCCGCTAACATTTATCAGCCAGTCTAGTCAAAAAATCAGAACAAAGTATTCTGTCCTTGTACGACAGTATTCGATTTCAAAAAACGCGTTCAATTATTACAGAAAGCTTAAGGAAAACAACGAATCCTCAGGATCACTTTTTGACAGACAGCGGGGAGCTATCCTTGGAAATGTTTTAAACCCTGATGATCCTCAGGAGGCAGTTCTTGGATATTTTGAGGTGTCGGGTTACTCTGATGCTCGAGAGACATTTAGTGTTTTCGAGTTTGACCGGGATTTCCGACCCGCAGATTTTAGATATTCCTGCTTAGATGAAAATATGATGATCTTATCTGCAGATTCTGCGATCAGATTTCTGGTACCATATAATCTAGATGCTTACCAGATATTTGGCTATGAGGTGGCAGATCCTGAATTAGCATATTTGGCTATAATACAGTGTACCAGCTGCGCAGAGTATGCCGACACCAAAACCCCTGACTATTGGATTGAAAATTAACAAATAAAGAGTCTTAAATTGAAACAAGTTTTTCCCATACTACTCGTACTGACAGTAATTGCCTGCACGGTACCGTTTGACTTCAACCCCGAGACATTTGAAGAAGTGCTGGTGATCGAAGGAACTCTGACGAATGAGACGAAAGCTCATGTTGTCAAAATCAGTTATACCTATCCATTGACTACCAATCAAGCCAAGGTGGTAGATGATGCCATAGTTTACATTGAAGACAATGATGGCAACAGGACAACTCTCGAAGGTGCCGGAAATGGAGAATATAAAACCCAGGGAAACTTTCAGGGTCTTCAAGGGGCGTCCTACAAGTTGGTCGTACAAATGTCTGATAACAGACGGTATGAGTCATCCTATGAGCCTATGACCATAAGCCCTCCTGTAGATAGTATTTATTCCCGGTTTGCTTCTCTTTCTTTTTCAGATCAAGCCAACAACGACAATGGAGTCCAGTTCTTTTTGGATACCCATGATGATACAGAAGCAGCCCGCTTTTTCAGATATGAGTTTGAAGAAACATGGCAGGTAAAGTCGCCCTACGGATCTCGATGGTACGCAGATACTTCGTCCTATTTCGAAGTATCTGAAGAAGGCGAGCTTGAAAAACACATCGACACCTTTTTGGTCAGTAGAGATGTACCCCTGGGCACCTGCTATGCATATGATCAATCCAATGCAGTGAACATTGGTACCTCCGCAAACAATGCTGTCAACCGCCTCACAGAGCATCCCATCACCTTTGTGAGCCAATCCAGTCAAAAGCTCAGAACGAGATATTCGATATTGGTCAGGCAATATGCGATCTCAGAAGATGCATTTACCTACTACCGTAAACTCAAAGAAAATAATGAGTCCAGTGGTTCTTTATTTGACCGTCAAACGGGTACCGTAGTTGGTAATATCAAGAATGTAAATGACCCGGGAGAAGCAGTGTTGGGCTTTTTTGAAGTATCCGGATATACCGAAAGACGTGAATTTTTCAATTCCAGGGACTTTGAAGATCCATTTAGACCGGCGCGCTATCCCTACGAATGTCTATACGACCAGGCCATTGCCTTGCAAACGGACAGCGCAGCCAGATTTGTATTCGGTCAGTTGTATGAGAGATACCAGGTCTATGTGATCAATAGCCAGGGAGGGCCTCCGGAATTGGACACCGCTTTGATATTTGAGCATACTTGTACAAGCTGTCATTTTTTTGCCGATTCGACCAAACCGCCTTACTGGTATGATTAAAACAATATGAGAAAACATTACTATTTATACTGTCTATTCTTTCTGACCCTGGCACGGGTTTCAGTCGCTCAAAACGTCCAGGAAGATGTGTATCTGCACACCAACACCAGCACCATTATCTCTGGTGAATCAGTGCATTATTCTGCCTATGTAATCAGCAAACAAACAGGAAAGCCCTCACCTCTGAGCCAAATCCTGTATGTCGAGCTCATCAATGAAGATGGAAGAGTAGCCCACCAGTCCAAGGTGCTTTTGAAAAATGGACGAGGCAGCGGAGACATCTTCATATCCTCTACATACCGCACGGGAGCCTATCTGTTGATTGCGTACACAAGATGGATGAAAAACTTTGAGACCTATTTTGAAACCCCACTTGTGGTGATCAACCCTTTTGAAACCATAGCCATCAGCAAGGAGGATACAACTGAATGGTCAATGGACTTTCAAAGTGCTAAAGCCGGAATTGTCAGTGGTATACCCAATCAAATTCACTATCAGGTAAAAGGCGGCATGAACTTCACCGGCAAGGTAATAAGTGAGGACGGTACCCAACTGGTGGAATTCAAACCTGAAACCCATGGAATGGGATCCTTTGAGATCACTCCGTCCGATGGGCAAAAGCTTCAGGCGGTCCTGGAGGACGAGGACGGTCAGTTTTACTTCTTCGACCTGCCCAAAACCCAAAAACAGGGCTCGCTATTCAACGTGACAATAGGCAATGTCGCTCTTCAGCTGGTTGTACAAAGCGCTGATGAGAACTTCGAAGGTACCCTCCTGACCCAAAACAATGGTGATACCATCTATCAGCAATTGGTTGTTGGCGGCACTCAATTACCTGTTCCTAAGCGAACCTTCACTCCGGGACTCAATGTCATCAGTCTGTTAGACACTGAAGGTGAGGTGGTCGATCAGCAGATGTATTATCAGGAAACGGAGATGGATGATAATGAGCAAGAAATCACAAAATATGCCAGACGTCAAAATGTAAGCATCCCCAACGAAATCCCGTCTGGTTCTTATTCTGTGTCCGTCAAAAAAGCCAATGATTGGTATCGGGACTTAAGAAGCACAAGCAAAAACCACTTTTGGTTGACCAGAAACATAGAAAACTATCACCTATACCCTCAGTTGATCAATGGATATGACGCACGGGTTATCAATTTGATCCTGGCCATGGCTCAACCAAAAACAGGAATAAACCCGACTAGCATCCGTTTTCTACCTGAGTTTAGAGGAGAAATGATTGAAGGAAGAATTACTCAACCTGATGGCAAACCGATACAGGAAACCACTATCGCTTATTCTAACATGGGAAACAATCAACTCTCATTTGCGAAAAGTGATTCCCTGGGGAATTTCCTACTCAACGCCTTTCCTGTAACCGAACCTACGGAGGCCAATTTGTCCGCACTCAACCTCACAGGCTACAACCTCAAAATGGAAGACAACTTTCTATCTACAAAGCCAGCATTCAACGCACCGGAGGTAGCGCTTGACTCCTTGGTAATCCAGGAAATAGCACAAGCAAGTATCAACTCCCAAATAGAAAACGCCTACTTTGACGTAAAAAAGGATATTGAATCAAATGCAAAGGTGTTTCCTGAGTCATTCAGTCAATACGACTTCCACTATGAGTTGGATGACTATACCCGATTCAAAACACTCAAAGAAACCTTGATAGAATATGTTTTAACTGTGGGGTCCCGCACTCGTAAGGGTAAGGATGTAATGATCGTAAGAAGCCAGGATCCGGACAACAGCGTCCGACGCGATCCGCTTATTCTGCTCGATGGTATCCCCGTTGGGAATGAAGAAATCATGACCTTTAGCCCTTACCGGGTCAAGAGCATAGACATCATTGCCAATAGAGTTTACTATGGTCCTATCGTTTTTGATGGCGTGGTTTCGCTCGAAACTTTCAACGGAGACCTCCATGAGTTTCAGTTGGATGAGTCAAGCCTGTCATTTACCATGCAGGGGCTTGAGCCAAGAAAGAACTATACCTATCCTTCATATGGTCAACAGGATTCAAACAGTCGGCTACCAGATCGGCGAGAGCAATTATTCTGGAATCCACAAGTAGAGATTTCTGATCAGCAATTGACACTGGACTTTACAACCTCTGATCTATGTGGCAGATATGAAATTTCTATCGAAGGCTTTACCAGCGAGGGTCAGCCGTTCTCGTCAAGACAAATGATCGAAGTAGAATAGCTTAAAGTCCCACCAAAATAAAAGGGGCCCAATAATATGGATTGTTGAATTTCTCAGAGTTAACGAGGCTGAGCTTTGCTTTCCTTAGATCATCCGCAAAAATATTGTTGGAAGAATGGTAAAGATGCTGCTTGTAAAATTCAATCATAAGCAGTGAAGTAGACTCATCGGCGACAGGCCAGAGTGAAACCACAATATTCTCTGCTCCGGCATACATCAGTGCCCTACTAAGCCCTACGATCCCCTCACCCTTGGATATCTTGCCTACTCCTGTCTCACAAGCTGAAAGTGTAACCAGATCTGCGTTGATGTTGATGTTGTATATCTCTGAAGAATAAAGACTGCCGTCTTCATTTTCGCTGGGCTGTAAATAGACCCTGGATAGCTCAGGTTGAGACTCATTCACTACCCCATGGGTAGCGAGGTGTATGTATCGATAAGAGGATATCTCTCCGGACTTAAGCAGGGATTCCGAAGCTTCGTCTCTCAATACAGATCGCACTTCCCAGTCGTCCCCTTGAAACATATGCCTGATCTCCTTTACCTCGGTCTCCGTATTCACAAGTGTTCCGAGTTTTGTGTCGTTTCCATCAAACGTAACAGGGGCGCAGAGCAGAACATCACGCTCATCGGTATAGGACTTCATCTGCATCCTTTGTTCCAGAAGTGTCGCTGAGTAGTCATAGGAAACGTTGTACTTTTCCAACAGGTATTTCATGTCCTTGCGATCATTGGGAAACTCCAGGGCTTCAAACGGAATGGTACCAAGTGCACCATCCGGTATAATAACCAACTCAGATATGCGCGACCCAATACGAGGTATGAGTTGTTGATAGAGTGTTTTGGAGTGTTTCGATATTTCCTCATCCAGCAGGTACTTAATTGAGTTTCTCAAGCCCTTGATCGTTTTCTCAAAATCCTCTGACTTGGGCATAATGTGGATCTTCAACCCTTTGCTCGTAATCAAAAAAGCATAAACCTCTTCACTCGCAGTGAAATAAGAAATGACCGCCTTTTGCTCTGGCAGTTTGCCTATCAAATCACCAGCTGTAGCCAAGGTCTGACTATACTTCAGATTGTAGTAGTTCGGGTATTGCTCTTCCAAGCGTGCGACAAACTCGCGCAATGCCGATTGATATTTGAATAAATCCCTTTTGTACCTGGACTCCTGCTCCTTAGTGGAAGCGTTTGCCAGTTGAACCTCCAGGGTGGCGATTTCATTTTTTAAGCTGTCCTCCAGGGAAATCTCGGCTGCCGGCACACCTCCGAATTCCTTCGCGTTGGTTTCACTGATGGCTTCCAGCAAAATAGCCGACTTACTGCGTTCACAAAAGTTGAAAGCAAGCTCCTGGTACATCTGTCTGTCCTTGATCCTCTCAGAGAGGTAAACGGACGCCTTAATGCCCTTTTCATACACGTCGAAAGCGATCTGACCCAACTTTAACTTGTCAGCCTCTGACTGTCGCAAACGTCGAATCTGGGTAATCAATTCATCACATTGCACATAAGTCTTAAGCGCACCATCGATGTCCCTCATTTTTAGCGAATGCGTAAAATGCAGCGCTTCCATACTTTGGGCTTTGCCCCAGAGTGAGCTGAGCAAGTAATCAGCATTATAATAATCACGGATCTCCGGCCGCTCATAGGCCTCTACAAAGGTTTGATCAAACAAGTTGGCATAGATAGCCGCCTGGTACTGCTCCATGGCCGCCTGATAGTCTTCCTTGCCCTGGTAAGTCCGGGCAATGAAGTTGTAGGTATTGGCTACATCCGGATGTTTCTCCCCATGTATTCTCAGGTACATTTTTAATGCCTCCTGTTGCTGGATCAGGGCACCATCCAGATCTCCCTTCATCTCAAGGACCCTGCCGCGGTTGCTTAAGGTGTATGCCTTATTCGGGTGATCCCCGGTGTAAGTCTCCTCCCAAATAGCATCTACCTGATCGAGGTAATCGAGCGCATCATCGTAGTAAAGCAGTTCGGCATTGGCAAAAGCCAGATTTGAATACACATAAGCTATTTTGGGGTGCCTGGGATTCAGACTCGTCTTATAAATGTTCAGAGCCTTCTCATAATACTCCATGCTCGTCTGCGGGGCATCAGCAGCATGTACCAAACCGATGTTGTTGTACGAATCAGCAAGTAGCACCTGTTCTTCAGGAAACTGCTGCCGAATGGCGAGTGCAGATTCGTGAAATTGCAGGGCAAGAATCTTGTTCGCATTGTTTCCATATGCCACGCCCAAGTCTTCAAAGCACTCTGCCGCATCCAGAGAGTTGGGGTCGTACAATTCGGCGGCCTTGGAGAGATATTCTATGGCCAGATCATTTCGTCCGAGGTTGAGATGACAGTTGCCCGATATTTTCATGGAATACGCCCGGAGCGCTTTATTTTCGGCCAAAACCTTATCTATATAGCTCCCAGAGCTCTCAGCGATCACCAGGGCGTTTTTGGGTTCACCCATTGACAGGTTGCATTCCGCAATTCTCAGGTTACATCGAACGTACTTTTCAGGATCACCCGACTGCTTATAGCTTGCTGAAGCCTGATCATACAGATCCAGGGCTTTTTTATACTCTCCTTTTTGATAACATCTCTCGGCTTCTGAATAGACATCCTCCTGTGCCCAGGACACAGCAGAGGAGAATAGAGCAAGTATCAATAATACCTTCTTCATCAAAACCGATATATATAGCTAAAATTCACCACCTCATTTCGAGTAAGACCGTCCGGGTTGACTTCTCTGTCCGTTATTTTCTTACCAATGATCAATTTCAAACCGCTATTGACATTGAAGTTGTACCCTGCTCCTACGAGCACAGACAAGGCCATTCCCGTAGTTCCATCGACCTTCTCATATACTCCGTCGGTGATGATTTGGTCATGCGTCACTCGAAAAATCGGCAACACGCCAATAGAAAAGTTGTAGTTCGTAAATCGGAAGTTGCGTTCAAGCCGGAGCATTACGTCAGTACCACGCTTAAGGTGGGTAGCCCTATCGTAAGCCTTTACATAATCACTAATTCCAGCCTCGTTGAATTCTTTATCTGGATAGTTAGGCCACTCACTCCATTTAAAGTCGTTCTTATTGGCTGTCAGGGCAACCTGAACGCCTGTTGCCATCAGCCACTTTTCATTTATCCAAGAGGCTCCAGCAATGAAATCATAGGATCCAAGGCTTACCTGATAGTACATGGGCAAATCGCTTCCTTCCGGGCCAAAATCACCATTCGTAGTGGCCAGGTCAGAATCATTAGTAGGTATTTTGGTTCCGATTGTTGCATTCAGACTGCCTCTTTTTGTGTTCAGCATATTTCGGGTCAGACTAAAAGATAAATCCGAAACCCCGGCGGTATTGGCAAAATTCCCCGTCACCATTTGATACGGTACCTTGGCCTGAAAAAACCATCGATCCGTCACCGAAATCGTAGCATCCACGGTAAGTGAGTAAATCTTGGGAGTAAGTGTGGTAGTACCGAAGTAGGCGTTGATCACAATGGATCGCAGCTTGACGTTCAAATCCTTGTCATAATCCTGATCCGGCTTCATCGCACCCATGGTACAAAACCCGGCATCGCTACACCCCTGACCTATGGCTACAAAGGCCTGAAATGTACATAGTGCGGCAATAAGTATGTGGCTTGGTTTCATTCTGAATCAAAGATTCAAGATAAGTGATTTAAAGGAATATTGGAGTAGGATACTAAAAAAGGACAAGTTGCCTTGTCCTCCCGTTTATTTCTTTTTGCTTTTTTCTTTTTCTCTCAGCGCGGCTATCTCTTCTTCGCTCATGGCACGAATGTATTTCTCGTGAACCTTACCCTGCCGCTTGCTATGATACTGCCTCACATAGTACTTCTTCTTGGATATATGTCCATGGATTACGGCTTCTACTTCACGTCCATCTCTTAGTTGAACCCAAACATGCTGGTGAACGTGGAAGTTATGATGTTCAGGATTATATGCCTTTTTCTTTTGGGCCGTAGCGGAAAATGCCAGACAAAAAACGACAGCTACGAGAAACAATGCTTTCTTATACATATCTAGGTGATTTTTTTTGGTGCATAAAAATACTTGATACCTTGATCTATGTCAAATTAATTGAGTGCATATTTTTCTAAGATAAATGCATTTTACCGGTCAACCATGCGCAGCACTACCGGTAGCAAAAGCATATTGGAAAACACAGCGGTGACCAATGTCAAACTCACGAGCACTCCTATGACCATACTCGGCGGAAATATCGAAAGCACGAGTGATATAAAGGCAAAAAACAAAATGATAGAGGTGAGCACGATTGCCTTTCCTGTCTCCATCATGGTCTTTTCTATCGATTCAGAGACATTCATTTCTTTTCGGCAGAGCTTGTACTTTGTAAGAAAATGAATGGTATTGTCTACTGCTATCCCAAATGCCACAACAAACACAATCCCGACACTGATCTCCAGCTTGATACCCACAAACCCTATGATTCCCGCAGTGAGTATCAGCGGTATAAGGTTTGGAAGAATACCCGCCAATACCATTTTCACATTTCTAAAAATTAAGCCCAGCAACATAGCAATCAATACAATAGCCAGACCTAGTCCCTCAAGGATACTCTTACGCACATACTCTATGTTCTTGTCTATGAGCAATCCCGTTCCGGTAACAAACACCGAAAGGTTAGAACCCAAGGTCTGATCGGCCCATGTTTGAAAACCCTCAATAGTCGCTTTGATATCGTCTGCCCCTATATCCTTAATGACAGCAGATATGTGGGTGATCCTCTCCTCGCTTCCTAGCAAGCCGTCCTTTTTTGCCTTTTGATTTACAAACTTGGAAAGCTTATGAAACTCCTGTTTGTCCGATGGGAATGAATAATCTCCCATGCGCCCCCTTCCTTCTATATTCTGGCCGACGGATTTGTACAAGGTAGGAATGGAGTTGACAGCAGATATGGCAGGATGAGCGGACAGCTTTGATTCTAAGGTTTCCAAAGCACTTGCCACTTCGAACGAAGACACCTCGTTTTCCTCAGAAATCACCATTACCTCCAGGGGTCTGAAGCCGTTCAGCTTACGTTCAAAGAACTCAAAATCTTCCGTGACCTTCATCCTCTTGGGCAGGTTAAACACAAACTTGTGATTGGTACTGATCATCAGAACACCCAATACAGATATCAAACACAATAGCACGGTCGACCCCAGAATGGTTCGGGGCATCGACACACATACGGAATGAGTGCCAGACAAAAGCTTCTTCCAAAACGGCGACTCAATTCGCTTCTTCCCTTCGAAATGCTGAGCCCCAAGCCACGGCAAGATCGCCACGAGATAAAGCATGACCACTACATAGGTAATCATCACACCCAACGCCGAATTGATCCCGAAAATTTGAACCATATCCACATCGGTCACGAGCAGTGAAGCAAAACCTATGGCTGTTGTCACCGAAGTGATCAATGTCGCCAAACCAATTTCCTTCACAGTAATCCATAGGGCCTTGTGACGGTCGAGCCCACGATGGAGTTCTTCCAGGTACTTTGATATGATATGCACGATATCCGAAATCCCTACGATGATGATGATCACAGGGTACAAAGCCACCAGTTGATCTCCTCCTTGCCCCATCACGGCAAGCAACCCAAGGAATACGACGATACTCAGGCCTAGTCCCACTGATGTGATAACGATCGGCCAAACCTTATGATAGATTACCCACATGATCAGGATCATCAGGGCAAAGCAAATGGCCAGCGATACCGTAAGCTCCCTTTTTTGCATCCTGATGATCGAAATCTGGATGAATGGCTTACCCAAAATGTGGTAGTCAGAGAGTAGAGGGAATTGATTGATCAAACCTTCTGTCGCATTGATCAACTCTTGCGATTCCGATGCGATGATCTCCTCCTTAGTAGTCATCGACACGACCACCACAGTTGTGTCTGATGAGATCAGGTTACCAATGAGCTGATCGTTGGAGAAAATCCGTGCTTTATCCTGATCATATCTCGAGGGGAATTTATAATTAACAAAAGGTTCATAGCGAAGCATCAAGGGAGTGTGCACCGGATACCTTAGAGAGGTCAGGGATTCGCTTGAGACAATGCCGGGAAGCGAATCGGAGGCCTTAGAAAACTCATGGTACTGTGTGAGAAAAGCAGAATCAAAAACTCCGTCTGGTTTTTCAAAGGCAACCAGAAAGAAGTTGTCGTCTGATCCAAACTCTCGTTTGAACTCATTGAATAAATCCAGTGCAGGGTCTTTCTTAGGGAAATACTGTTCAAAGTCAAGCTGAAATTTCAGTTGGTCTAGCTTTAGCGCGGACAAAATCCATAGCAAGCCTAGAAAAACCAAAATACCTATCCTAACCGATTTATTCATGCGGCTGCAAGTATAGGGACTCGTGACTTAAATCAGAACTGGTACTCGATACAACCGACCTGAATACCTGCGCCTGCACATATAAACAAGGCTTTGTCTCCGGGTTTGATTTGTCCCTGATCGATACCCTCCTTAATTGCATAGGGAAGAGAAACAGTGAGAAAATCATTGTCCGGCAAGGTGGAGACCAACTCAAAAACACTGATGAGACGAGTTGATTTGAGTGATAAAGTCTGCTGCAGACCCTCACAAAACTCATAGGACATCTGTGGTGGAATAATCACATCATAGTCGTCAAGTGAGACATCATATTTGGCTACATAGGCCTCAAGGGCTTTGCAAATCGCCGTGATGTACCGCTGCTCCGAACCTTCCTTTATTTCATGATCCAGATAGGCCATTCCTGTGCCCTCTTTCCACGAAAGATTGGTAACCCGGTCATCGATCTCCTGTGTAAAGTTTTTTACCAAAAAATTACCAAACCCCACTTCCGAATTGCCCAACTCCAATATGATGGAGGCTGCTGTTTCGTTTACTCCCAGGAGCTGGGTATTTTCTTTGTTTCTATTGTTTTCAATCTCTGCGGTAGCTACCATTGCCGCTTTTGACTCACCGGTTTTCAGGTAATTGATGGCTGTCATACAGGCGTTGAAAAACCCGATACCTCCATTCATCACATCAAAAGCAAAGGTCCGACGCGTATCCTGGAGTCTTGCGTTTAGATCGAGTTGTTTCGCCAGGATCGCTGCTACAGCTGGCTCTGAAAGAAAATTGCTCCTGTATATACCTGAGTACAAAATCAGGTCAATATCATGCGAAATAAACTTTGATCGCTCCAGGCATTCCTTGGAGGCAACCTCCAGCAGATCAATGGACTCCACCGGCTCAATAGAATCATGCCGCACACTCCCAATACTCTCTATTCTTACTTTCATCCTTCCAATTCCTCTGATTTCACCTTCACTTCTTCAATGGATTTCGCCCTCTCCCTGATGCGATCAGGCAGGTCGTCGAATGTATAAAAAGCCGTACCTACCGTAATGCCCGAAGCATTGATGCTAAACAATATTTTATCTCCTGATTTAATCCTTCCACCCAGGATATGATCCATCAGTGCTACAAAGTGCGTAGTGGATGATGTATTACCCCTGTTGCCCAGGTTGTTGATGGTATTGCCTTCATGAAACAGCTCCTCATTGCTGATGTCGTTGAGCCGTCCCTTCACAAGCTTGATGGTCTGGCTGGATATCTGATGCATGATCAGGTGATCAAAATCCTTGAGGTTATGTCCCTTCTCCCTGACAAGATTGAGACTATGGTCAATACACACGGGTACGGTCTTGTCTACCAGGTCATTAAACTGTGTATACATTACAGCCCCGCCATGGGGCTGGTCGGTAGGGTGAGCCACACAATAGTGGCTGTATTCACTGTAAGTGAACAGGTCAATATTGTGAAAACCCAACTTCTCATCTTCTCCTCGCTCCAGGATGGCTGCCACACCGCTATCCCCAAGAGTAAGACAAGGCATGCGAACGTCCCTGAATCCTTTTATTTCCTTTTGAGCGGTCTTGGTAATATGAGTGATGTATTCTCCACTTACCACCAGCACCCGCGATGCGGTGCCGGCATTGAGATAGGTTTCAGCTGTTTTTAACCCTGTAAAGAACCCGGCACAAGCATTTGACACATCAAAGGCCATGGCATTGTCAAACCCAAAGTGCTTGACCAGCCGAATCGAAGTACTGGGCTCAAAAGCAAACTTGTTTTCTTCGTCGAGTCGGGAAATGTTGCAACAAAGCACCAGGTCAATATCCTCTACTCCATAGTTACTGTTATGCAAACAGTTTTCTACAGCCTTAATAGCCAGATCAATGGCAAACTCTGTATCACCGGCCATCCTGCGCGAATTGATACCTGTGATTTTTTCAAGGGGAATCCATACTTTCCTCTTACAATCCTTGACCACCTGGGCGGTGCTCACCTCCTTTTCGGGCAAAAAGTACCCAATACTTTCTATCAGCATATTTTCCTAGTTGCGAAACCGTGCAAAACAGCCCGAAGTAAGGAATACCTCAATAGTTTCACACTAATCCGATTGTAATATTGGATAAAATAAGCTGCTATTCAAAAAGTAACCTAAAAATATGTTTGTCACCTAAAGACTTGAATTAGAGACTATTCGGACTTTATAAATCCTTAAAATACTGTTTTACAGATACTTACAAATACCGTTTGGGTATATCATATTTTTATCCACATATTTTTCGATTTCCTGTGCCGCTCCGTAACTTGCGCTCATGGAAAACTTCGTGGTATCGGCAAGAAAGTACAGGCCTCAGGGCTTTGAAGAGGTCGTCGGACAAAGCCATATCACTACCACGCTCAAAAATGCCATAGACAACAACCACCTCGCCCAGGCTCTGCTGTTCTGTGGACCGAGAGGTGTGGGAAAGACCACCTGTGCCAGAATACTCGCACGGTTGATCAACAAGTTTGAAGACAAAGGAGATGGTCAGGGTCCCAATACCCTAAATGTTTATGAGCTGGATGCAGCCTCCAACAACTCCGTTGAGGACATAAGGAACCTCATCGACCAGGTACGCTACCCACCCCAGCAAGGCACGCATAAGGTTTACATCATAGATGAGGTGCACATGCTCTCGCAGGCGGCATTCAATGCTTTCCTTAAGACGCTCGAGGAGCCACCATCCTATGCGATATTCATTCTGGCTACCACAGAAAAACACAAGGTAATTCCAACGATACTTAGCCGATGCCAGATTTTTGATTTCAACCGCATTGAGATCGAGGACATCAGCTATCAGCTAAAAAAGATCGCTGAGACCGAAAAAATAGAAGTTGAAGATGAAGCACTCCACCTGATCGCTCAAAAGGCGGATGGAGCGCTACGCGATGCTCTTTCGATTTTCGACCTGATCGTGACCTTTTCTTCAGGAAACAAGGTGACCTACCAGGATGCTATCAAAAACCTTCACATACTGGACTATGATTACTTCTTTCAGGTCACAGATCAGCTCCGAGAGTCACAGGTATCACAGGCTCTACTGCTGTATGACAAGATTCTGAACGAAGGTTTTGATGGACACAATTTTATCGTAGGACTGTCGGAGCATTTCAGAAATCTACTGGTATGCAAAGACCCTGAAACGGTGAAATTGCTCAACGTATCCCAAGGCGTACAAGCCAAATATGTTGAGCAGGCTAAAAGCACCTCTCTGTCTTTCCTAATGTCAGGGCTGAATATCCTAAGCCAGACTGATCTTCACTATAAAGCCAGCAAGAACCAACGTCTGCATGTCGAGCTGGCCCTCATGAAGTTGGGCTACCTGGATCATGCCTTTAAGCTTGCCTCCGCGAATGCCGAAGCACTAAAAAAAAAAGCAGTAGCGAATTAGAGGAAAAGCAGGAAAGCCCCTCATCCCCTGCTGCAGCCGCACTCAAGTCTGCTCCAAAGAAAAATCTCCCCCCTCGTCCGGAGGCCATTAAAAAGGAAACTCCGAACCTAAAAAACATCTTTAGCAAGAAACCTGAAGCAGAAGAAAAGCAGCAGCAGGAAACGCAGGAAGAGGAGCCTGAAGTAGTATCTGAGGTGACGCATGAGGCAGTCAAAGAAAAGCTAGAGGAGTACATAAATAGTAACCAGCTATCCGCCTCTGTCAAGGTGATTCTGCAAAAAGACTTTATTCTTACCGATGACTATAAAATCGAGATCCCAATCGGCAACAAGGTGGAAATCTCTATGCTACAAAATGTAGAAGCAGAATTGCTGGCCTTTTTGCGCCAGGGCCTTCAAAACACTCGGTTGAACCTGGAATACAAGGTCGTAGAAGCCGAGAAGGTCTATAAGCCTTATACAGGGGCAGAAATACTGCAGGATATGATCAAACGAAACCCCGCTTTGCAGAAGCTCAAAGATGACCTGGGGCTGGATCCCGATTTCTAGGGATTACTCTATTCTTCTTTTAGCCTTAACCTTTCTCCAACTTTCAGATCAAAATTTTCTTTCTGATTGAGTTCCAAAAGCTCTGAAACAGGAACGCTATACTTTTTCGAAATACCGTATACTGTATCTCCCGGTTCTACCACATGGAAAACGACCTCAGAGGAAGCCGGATCTTCTTCTGGCACGATCGCTTCAACAACTTCCACCTCTTTCAAATCCTCAGGAAGCTCCAATGCAACATGAAGAGCCAGCTTTTGACCAATGTCAAGAATGTAGCTCTTCAAGCCATTCCACTCAACAATGTCCTGAATTGAGACTCCATATTCTTTTGAAATTGCATACAGACTCTCACCTTTTTCTACTTCATGAATGATGACTTCAATTTCCCCATTGTCCTCCAGGTCAACCACGACCAACTCATCTTCAGAATTTTCGATCTCGAGTGTGTCCACTTTCACATTCTCACTTGGCTTCTTGATCACTTCTGCTACATCAATGGTCTCCGATACTGGGGGTACGAGCGGCACCTTCCTTATTTCCACAGGCACGTCTTCAGGTCGGCGCTTCCTCAACCATAGCACTCTTCCTTCCTCCAGTGGATCGTCTACTTCCATGCGATTGAGTCGGGCGAGCCTGGCCATTTTGATTCCAAATTTCTGGGACACTGTCCACAGATCTTCTCCTTTGATCACGGTATGAAAATACGAAAAGGCTCTGCCACGTTTGGGTTTTAGATAATAAATGCTGCCCTCCTCTATCCGGTCATTCACGTCCATGTCATTGTATTTGGCGAGCTGGGTGACACTGATACTTCCTTTGGCTGCCAGGGACACCATATCATCGGATGTGGTCGCCAAGATACTGGATATGCCATTGATTTTGATAAAGATTGTGCCGGGCGACTTATTGTCTACCAGGGAGGTATAGCCAGCGGTATCGGGTTGAGGTTTAGGCCTGGCGATTTCTACCGGATCACCTTCTATTTTGTTGAGCTTGGGTGCCTTGCCCGATGAGGGGATCAAAACAGCATAAGGCTTATCCCTGGGTACCGCCCCGGACTTGAGCCATTTGTTGTATTTCTTCACTTCCGTGAAATCCGTTTTCGATTGATCTGCGATCTCTTTGAGGGTAAGTCCTCCTGCCTTCTTATACTCCGACAGTTTCAAACCCTCGCTGTGCTTGCCTTGATCAGCCTCCTGAAAAGCAATCATATGTGCCAGAAACCGTTTGATGTACCAATGGGTATTTCGGTCGATCACCATGCGTTTGCTTCCAAACTTGTCCTGATCTACATAGGACTCTGCCCCACCCCTTCCGGTCATATGTGCCAGCAGCGTATACACCCAATTGTCAAAATAGAAATTATGCCTTTTGAAGTACTTGGACACTCCTATAGTTGAAGACACGATATTGAGGCGCTCATCTATCCGCTTGTCAATCCTAAGCCCTACTTCCCTGCCGGTAAAATCCTTAAACTGCCAAAAGCCTACCGCATTCGCTGAAGAAACAGCATCTGATATCAGTGCACTCTCCTGCACCGCCAGGAATTTAAACTCCTCAGGCACACCTTCCTCCCTGAAGACTTTTTCTATAATAGGAAAATACAGCTTGATGCGATCGGCTTTGATCTGGTAGTATTTGGGGCTCTTGGTCAGCATGTCCACTTCCTTCTGAATCTCCTTGCGCGCATCATCAGTCAGCTTCAATCGCATGTCTGCAAAATCCAGTGCTCCCGGTACTTTAACAACAATCCCTTCTTCGGCAAATGCCTGAACTGACAGCCCAATAATCAATAAAACCAGGGTACTTCTCATATCACGCGCAGGATTGAAAGGCCATCACGTACAGGCATGAGCAAATTATCCACCCGGGGATCCTCATGCATTTTTTGATTAAACTCTTGCAGGGCAAGCGTCTCTTTGTCGCCGGATTTGGGATCTGAAAGAACCTTCCCACTCCAAAGCACATTGTCCGCAATGATGAAGCCTCCCGGTCTCATTTTCCCAATGATCAGGTTGAAGTAGTTGAGGTAGTTTTCCTTATCCGCATCGATAAAGGCCAGATCAAAGGTTTCATCCAAGTCCGGAATAATATCCAATGCATTGCCTACTCGATAATCGATTTGGTCATTGTATGGAGAGCTGGCAAAATATCCACGTACACGGCTCTCAAGCTCAGGGTTAATGTCGATGGTAATGACCTTGCCCTTTTCTGTCAGACCTTCTGCGAAACATAGAGCGGAGTATCCCGTGTAAGTTCCTATTTCCAAAACCCGCATAGGTCGGAGCATATGCGAAAACATGGACAGAATTCTGCCCTGCATATGTCCGGAGATCATCCGAGGCCTCAGTACTTGCACATGAGTTTCACGTTCGATTTTGTTGAGTAGTTCACTGGGCTGGGCCGTGTGATTTTCGCTGTAGCTAACGATGCTTTTGTCTAAGAAATCCAAGGAAGTTTTAAAGTTTTGAACACCAGAACAATTCTAGCTGAAATAATAAAAATTTACAACGTGATATTAACCAGATCATGAGGTGGACTCCAAAAAGCATATAACTTTATGCTGGTGAATACAAACCCCAGACACATCGTCATCGCAGGCAATATTGGTGCCGGAAAAAGCACGCTTGCAGAGAAACTGGGTCTTTCCATGGGTTGGGAAGTGAAATATGAAAACGTAGCCCAAAATCCCTACCTGGCTGACTTCTATGAGGACATGTACCGATGGGCATTCAACCTCCAGGTTTTCTTCCTCAACAGCCGATTTGAACAGATCAAAGAAATCAATGCTTCAGATCAAAACATCATTCAGGATCGGTCGATCTACGAAGATGCCTACGTCTTTGCGAAAAGCCTGAACGAACAGCAAATCCTCAATGACAGGGACTATCGAAACTACCTAAGGCTGTTCTCCTCCATGATGGAGCTCGTACGACCTCCGGGCCTATTGATTTATCTACGATCGGACATAGACAACCTGATGACCAACATCAAAAAACGCAATCGGGATTATGAGCAGAACCTTGGTCGGGACTATCTGCGCGAACTCAACCGCCACTATGAATTCTGGCTATCCAGCTATAATACAGGGCCGATTCTTACGATTGAGGCTGCTGACATTGACTTTGTCAATAATGGAAAAGACTTTGACGAGATATGTCAAAAAGTCGAGGACTGTCTGAAGGCAGGCAGTTAAAAAAGGTATCGACCACTCATCCCAATCTCGATGAGAATTGGCCAATAGACCTTAAATTGCATCAAAACACTAAACAATTTTAACTAATGAAAGTATCCAAAATATTATCGCTGGCAGCATTGTTGGCCTTTGGTTGCTCGCAGCCTGCTGAGAAAGAGAGCGTAGCTGAGACTGAAGATAATTTTCAATACCTGTCGGAGCAATTCTCAGACCTGAAAATACTGAGATACCAGGTTCCGGATTTTGACAAGTTGTCTCTCGATCAGAAGAAGCTGGTCTATTATCTGTCGCAAGCCGGCCTCTCAGGCCGAGACATTATGTGGGATCAAAACTATCGCCACAACCTTACCATCCGAAAGACCCTGGAGAATATAGTCAACAGCTACAGTGGAGATAAGAACACCCCAGACTGGGAGGCGTTCATGACCTATACCAAGCGAGTATGGTTTTCCAATGGGATTCACCATCACTACTCTATGGCCAAAATAATGCCTGAGTTTTCTCAGGACTATTTTGCCGAGCTACTAAAGGATACCAATCAAACGCTGGAAGGAGAAGCGTTGATAGCGATTTTTGATCCGGAATATGACAACAAAAAAGTAAACCTTGACCCAATGAAGGGCTTATTGAAAGGATCTGCTGTCAACTTCTACGCCCCAGACGTTACAGAAGATGAGGTGGACGAGTTTTACAGCCAAATCATTGACAAAAATGCAGACCGTCCCATTTCTTATGGCTTGAACAGCAAAATCGTAAAAGATGAAAATGGCAAACTCCAGGAGGTAGTATGGAAATCCGGTGGGATGTATGGTGCAGCAATTGACGAAATTATTGGTTGGTTGGAAAAAGCTACGACCGTGGCAGAAAATGAGGCTCAAAAGAAAGGTCTTGAACTTTTGATCAAGTACTACCAAACAGGTGATCTGAAAGTTTGGGATGAATACAACATAGTGTGGGCCGGTGCCACCGATGGTGATATCGATTATATTAATGGATTTGTGGAAGTGTACAACGACCCTAAAGGCTATCGGGGCTCCTATGAAACCATCGTAGAGATCAAGGACTTTGAGGCTTCAGAAAGAATGAAAGTTCTCTCAGAGAATGCGCAATGGTTTGAAGACAACTCGACCATCATGGACGAGCACAAAAAAGCCAACGTGGTAGGCGTAAGCTACAAAGTAGTAAACGTAGCGAGCGAAGCAGGTGATGCGTCTCCTTCTACGCCTATTGGGGTGAACCTTCCTAACTCCAACTGGATACGAAAAGAGTATGGCTCCAAGTCTGTGAGCCTGGGTAACATCACTGGTGCCTACAACAATGCCGGAAGCTCTGGATTTCTCGATGAATTCGAATTTGACAAAGCAAGAAGGGCCAGAAGCCATGAGTATGATCAACTAGCCGATAAAATGCATACTGCGCTTCACGAAGTAGTGGGACACGCTTCCGGTCAATTAAACCCCGGTGTAGGCACTCCTAAGGAAACCCTAAAAAGCTATGCGTCAACGCTCGAAGAAGGACGAGCTGACCTGGTAGGTTTGTACTTCTTGCTAGATCAAAAACTAGTAGACCTTGGATTGATTCCAAGTCTTGAAGTCGGAAAGGCTCACTATGACGACTATATCAGAAATGGAATGATGACCCAGCTCAGACGATTGAAGCCCGGAGAGGATATCGAAGAAGCCCATATGAGAAACCGGGCATGGATTTCTTATTGGTCTTTCGAGCAAGGAAAAGCCGATAACGTTATCGAAAAGGTAGTGAAAGACGGAAAAACTTACTTTGTGGTAAATGACTATGAAAAACTTCGTGAGATTTTCGGAAGATTGCTTAGAGAAACACAAAGGATAAAGTCAGAAGGTGACTATAACGCCGTACAGGCGTTAGTAGATGGCTATGGCGTCAAGGTGGATCAGGAACTCCACGCCGAAGTGCTGGAAAGAGCCGCAACGCTAAAGTCAGCTCCGTACAGCGGATTCATCAACCCCGTGCTGGTGCCTGAGACTGATGCCGATGGAAACATCACAGATGTGAAAGTGACCTATCCTGAGGACTTCACAGGGCAGATGCTTTACTACGCGGAAAATTATTCGTTTTTGTAGACACTTGAATAAAATTAGGAGGCAGTCTCAAAATCTTGTCATTTCGAGCAATAGCGAGAAATCTTATTGTTAACAATCAGATAACCGGCACAATAAGATTCCTCATTTCTTCGGAATGACAATTAATTTCGATTTTGAGACTGCCTCTTTTTTTGCACTACCGCTCCAACCTTCCCGGCGTATTACTCCTCATAAGCTGTTCCACTTCTTCAACAGATACGACATTTACATCCCCCGGGATGGTCAGCTTCAGGGCTGATGCTGCCAATGAAAACTCCAATACCTCCTTGTCTGTCGGGTAGTTGAGCATTCCATAGATAAACCCGGCCATAAAGGAGTCACCTCCTCCTACCCGATCCACTATGTTGGTGATCTCATAGGTCTTACCCGTAATGAATTCATTTCCATCATAGATCACTCCTGTCCAGAAGTTTGTGGAAGCATTGACTGTCTGGCGCACCGTGGATACTACCTTTTTGATATTGGGGTAGCTTTTTGTGAGTTCGTGGGAAATAAACTCAAAGGCTCGCTCACCCATTTTGTCATATACCTTATAGTCCGTGCTTTTGGGCTTGATGCCCAGGTAAGCGCCCACATCGGCTTCATTCGCTAAAACTATATCCGTCAACTCTATCAGCTCCGGCATGACCTGGTCAGGCGACTTTCCATATTTCCAAAGCTTGCTGCGATAGTTGAGATCACAAGTGATCGTAATTCCAATTTCCCTGGCTGTTTTTATCGCATCCAGGCAGGCCCTGGCCGTATTCTCAGAGAGCGCTGGAGTAATTCCTGAATAGTGAAAGACGGAAGCCCCTTCTAATATTTTCTTCCAATCAAAGCTGGCTGGATCCTATAATCGGCAAAAGAAAACATTCATTTAGACAATTCAGAATATGCACTTTTTCAAGTGTATCCAACGGCCGTAAAAATAAATAAGTAGCTTTGTAATGTCGCATTCTAATCAATTTATCAAGCAAGTTTATCAGGGTATTGACCCAGACGAGGGCACCGTTAGGGGTGTCCACTTGCTTGATAATATCAACTGAGTGCGACGGCGTCTGGGTTATTTTATAGCGTAGTTAGCCGTTAGAACCTCCTCCTTGTACTTTCTACTCTTCAACTTTCTGCCATTGCCGGCCGCCAAGAGCTTCCTAATGCTAATAGTTTGCCACCCGTGCTTGTTGACATACTCTTCGAGAGTGGCAGATGGGTACGAACTTAGGAGAAACTTGCCTTTCATAGAAGCCAATGCATCAAGATCTCGCCTGAAGTGCTCGTCGGTGTACCCTCCATAATGCCCCTGGTCTGAGTCAACGTATGGAGGGTCAACGTATGCAAACGTGTCATCACTGTCACGGCTCGAAATGACCTTATGAGCATCATTACATTCGATTTGAACATACTTAAGTCTATCTGACAGCTCCTCTCCAAACGAATCTATCTTGTTTTGAACTGCGTGAGCCTTCTTGGCTCGATCGTATCCCCAAGTGCCTATTTTACAAGAAAAACCCTGGTTGGTCACTACATAGAAAGCCCAGGCTCTCAATACCGGATCTTCTGGAAATAGCCATGCACAATCATAGATAATAAGTGCCTTTTTGTAGGTTTCTCTGCTATGCAGAGTAGACTCTACCTTCTTTTTGAGGTCAAAATAGGCGTGCTTAAGGACTTCGTAGAAGTTGGTGATATTGGCATTAACATCGTTTATTACTTCTGTTGTGGATGGCTCCTTTGCCCAGAAGACAGCCCCGCCGCCAAAGAAAGGTTCTACATAAATTTTGTGATCAGGGATCAAGGGTAATATATCCTTGATCATAGATTGTTTACCCCCATAGTAACTGATGGGGGTTTTCAGTTTTGTCGTCATCTCTAATATATTAATGGTACTCTGTCAACAGAATCAGATGTATTCCACAATCACATGTCCCCTGACAAATCCTCCTGTTGAATCGTAGTTAGCATCATCAAAAATTCCTGATGCATCCCTAAAAAGATCAACTCTGTCAAGTGATGCATTATAGAATACCGATCCGGCTTGTTCAATATTTCTTTTATTAGCTCCATCATCGCGTTTGATCCATGCAGTTACTCGCACAACCGAGTCTACAGTGAACCCATTCCCAGATGTGTCAATCGTGAAAGATCCTGCGGTATCCATATTCCAATCAACAATATCGAATTTTACGCTCTTAACAGGCCTTGTTGCGTCTAAATGGTTTTTTGTGACCGCTTCCTGGGCGGCGGTTGGGTCTCCCAGTCCTGTGACTTTATTTCCCCCCATAGCCAAGGCACCAGTCATTGTATCACCGGCCTTGGTTAACTTCCCGTCCAACTGAGTCTTATTCACCGCATCTCCAGCAGCAGTACCGGCTCCTAGCCCGGTGACCTTATTATTACCCATAGCCAGGTTGCCGGACATAGAATCTCCTCCTTTTGCTACCTTACCGGCCAGTGCTGAGGTCATTGTTGCGGCAAAGTCCTCATCATCAGCTAAGGCATCTGCCAACTCATTAAGCGTATCCATGGCTGCCGGAGCACCAGCAACTAGAGCATCTTGGGCAGCTTGTATTTTATCGGACAACGAAAGGAATGAGTCCATTCTGTCCGCGAGTACATCCACATCGTCATGATCAGCTATTCCACTACCAGGAGCCCCTTGGGCAAGGATGAGTTCATCGTTGTAGAATGTATCCCTGAATTGATTGTCTCCATAGATGGCCTGCTTCGTATAGTTCTTATTTTCCTGCCATATCGCCGTGTCGCCACCTCCTATAGTAGTAACCGGAAGAGCTGGCACCGAGTAAATACGACCGTTGTAGAAAGCCGACCCGGCTGTCATTGAATAATCATTACCGTTCACGGTCACTTCACAACCAGTAATGATTACAATCTTATTGGAGTCGGCCGAAAAGGCCTTTAGGACAGCTTCCAGTTTCTCTCTTGTACCTTCTTGTATGTCCTCTCCATAGTCCGGAGAGAGGCTCATTCCATTAACCTTTTGTGAATAATCTACGGTTTTCATACTTCTACTATTTCAAAACTTGAACTTCCTATTAAATATCTGTTGACCACTGCTGTCATCTCGTTGACATCATAATTGCTGCCCTCCGGGATCTGTACAGTGAATCCATGGCTGGTGGTATTGGCATCAGCGACGCCTCCTATTGGTGAATCGGGAGAATTTGCTGCATAGCCGATGGGGTTAACCGGATTGGGACATGGATATCCGAACAGAGGATTTATAGATAGATTATTGTTCACAATGGCTATCCCGGGGAGCCCAAACCGGATCTGGAGGTAACGCTCCATAAGTACAGATCTGCCATCCCATTTCATCTCGGATTTTAATCCCGTAAAAACGCTGATAAAATCGGCGTGCAACGTCCTAATATGCTTTGATAATCCCAGAAGCCATTTCACTCTGACCGGCGTTCTCAAAAACGACGGCAGATACTCAGGGATGAGTTTGGTAAAGTTTATATCAAAGTTCATGACTCAGGGGTGTACGTAATTAGATCTTCGATATTCAGTGCAGGGTCTAACTCCAGGTACCCGCTGAATGGTGAATAAATCCTGTCGATATTTCCATAAGCCTGGCCATCAATTTTAGCGGTCGCGGTGGTTATGACCGCATCAACCACGTTTGGTACTTCCTGTATCTTATCGATATGCTTGGTTAAATAGTAGACAGCGTCACCATTGATATCGATCTCATCGAGGTATTCCAGGTAAGCAGCCTCAACGAGAGGTTTAAGGTCATCCAATGGTTCAATAGGGTTGTAATACACGGTCATTTCAATATTGACCTTATCTGATGGAAGACTCAATACCTGGACGGCTGGGCCAGCAGGTTGAGTACGATCCACGAACGTCTTGAAAGCTGTGAGTTGTGGTGTGGTGAGTTGTATGGGGTTCCCTGCTTCTTCTGTGGCAACCTTCACCAGCCAGTTGTTAGCTGATTGAATGATTGCTAAGCGTTTGATAATTTGCTTTTCCGAATCAATCGTCTCATAATAGTACTTTCCTGTCTCGTCATTAATCAGCAGGTCATCTCCATATTGAAAGGCCTTCCATTCCCTGGCAAAAAAATATCTATTAGCAGCTATTCCAGTTTCTTTGATTTCTTCGAGCTCGGCCTTGGCTGTATCCCAGAATAACTCCAAAATGTAGGATAAAATGGCAACAACCTCCGTCCAAAGGTTCCATTCTGCTGTTTTGGAGTTGCTATCAAACTCTAACGCCGCATCGGCATCTATTTCATCAGTGATGAATGTGTGGATCTCTGACACCCTTTCTTTAGCGGCGGATTGGTTTTCTTCGAGGATCGTTTCTAATTCTCTACTCATTACATTACTTCTATTGTTGTGGGGATATCTACAATTTGATTGGCGATTTTATTTCCATCATATTGTAAAATTGAAACTTGAACACTACCAGTTAAGGGAGTTATGTGATAAGTGCTTTCTATTACATCGAAATCAACGGTAACAGCATGGTCATCACCATTTCCCAGCCAAATTTCAAACCTTTTTGTTTTCAAAAAACCTATCACGGTCATTTGTCCAATTGGAAGAATTCGCCATGGATGAGATTCATTAATCATAGCGGATACTTTATCAAGTTCATCGTTATTATAATTGCCGTGATTGAACTTTTCCGAATCATAGTCCATGGTTAATAGACCGATATTCAATGTCTCAATTTTTGCTCGCAAAATATCGCTATGCACAAAGTGTACGGCTCCATCAGTAGGATTATGAAACAACATCACCTTAGCCTGGTAGTTTCCTATTGCAATACGAGTATTTCTAGCCATGTAGCTTCCCGAATCAGATATCGGATCACCTATCCTATCTATAATGGATTGCGCATATGATGGATTAGTTACCCTCCAGCTCGTTTCAGAATCTGACCCATAATCAGAGACCCCATAATAACTAATCACAGAGCACACGTAATCCGGGTATTTGCAAGCAAAGTTTAAAGCAATACCTCCCCCTGCGCTGAAACCAATCAAACACACCTTTTCGATGTTCACAAGGTTTGAAAAGTTGGCCTTTACATATTGCAACCCATCGTATACATCTACTACTTCACGACCACCGGCGTCTGATGCTCCATTTGCTCCGTCTTTCCCCCGCATACCAAATGCGCAAACGAAATATCCCTTTGCTGCATATTCCTGGATTTGCTCATCGGTATAACTTCCAGCGTCACTAGTCCAACCATGGCAAAATACCACTATGGGAAGGTTTGCAATTGCACCAGAATCATAACAATATCTTCCAAATAAGTTTGGAATAGGATCAATGGAGCTGGGATACATGAAGTCTCCTGATATGAATATTCCTGTTTGTGAAAACCCTGGAACGTCTAATGGCCTTATTTGTCCTAAAGGCACATTGAAGTTATCTCTGGAGAACATGGCGGTGCTGTTTTTGAAAGGGTGACCGATCGGAAGCAACGACTTCAATCCATTGGCCTCACATACGTATGCCTCAATCCATTGCCTCTCAGTATCACTGATGGCGCCATGAATTTTTATAATGTCTTTTACGGATCCTTTCAAAGAATTGCCGTTCCAAGAACCTATATGAATTCGATCTTGTATCAATTGTGATCCATTCACGTTTCCTACTTGAACACCATTCAAGTAGAAGGTAGCGTGATTTAGCTCCTTGATTATTGTGATTAAATTCCAGCCATCAAAGCTCATGGCTATACCAAATTCGTCCAAATCATTATTTGAATAATTGAAGCTGATACTGTTGTCCGTATTCGTGAATATGTGTTGAAATCCACCCTGTCCAGCGCCTTCATGCATGACTATGTTATGGTATGACCCTCCGTATCCATCTGATGAAACATTGATTAGCATGAATAGAGTGTTTATTTCGGGGGTTTTTACTTCAATGTTCACCAAACTATCACCAGCACCATCAAACGATATTTCGTCTGATAAGGCTTCTGGTTGTTTGGATGGATCTGTTTGAACTATGCTATTGTTCTTTCCACTTCTATCAATAAATTCTGAAATTCCTGTCTCGATAAACCAAGGTATTCTCGCATTATTAGTTTTGTAATCAATAATGCGTGGATCATACCACCCATCCAATCCGATTCTTAGATCGGATAGGTCAAGTTTTTCCAATGAATATAGCTTGGTCGTTGCATGAACAATATCAGTATGGTATGTTCCATTGGTATGGAAGCGATAATAGTAAGTAGTATTTGGGATTAAATCCTGATCGTTATAACCATCAGACAAGGTATTTGATTCTACTTCTATCCAATCTTGCTGATTAAGGCTCCTTTCAATCGTGAGTGGAGTTTCTGTCGTCTTAATCCATGATAAGGATATTGTTGTCGAATTTATGGAATATGCAAACAGGGCATCGGCTATTTCAATAGGCTCCACTTCCTCAATTACAGCCTCTCCGGTATTCACTACAATATTCCTATCGTTCAGATACTTTAGAACATTCTTGTCAATGACCTTGGACTCATCAATCATCAGCTCCTGATTGGTCTCTAGCGAGGCATCTACAGCCAATCCATTGTCCCTGGCCAGCCGCACCAGTCCCTTGACGCTGCCATAGGTGGCGATGGCCACATCGATCATGTTTTGGCCGCTATGTACTTTGTATAGCTTCATTCCCGATATCCTGCTCTTACTTCCATTTCACCGTTTTCATAGATCACCAGTTTGGCGACCTTCATGCCGTCAAATTGGAATTGCTCCCGGATCTTCCGATGCAAATCCCCTGGCTGATCGTCATTCGCCCAATCGCTGATGCCGACTCCCAAATAGGGAAATAACCTCAGCTCCCCGGCATGGGTTAAAATGAGATTATGCTGATGTTGCAACGTGCTTTCAATCACCTTGAAATCCCCTTTTTCTATCACCAGGTCAAAATCTTCGCTATGTGCGTAATCCTTCGGCATCAGTGCAATACTTTTTCATCTTCAATGTTGGAATAATCCCCAAGCTCTTTGCCTTCCAAGGCTGTGCCAAGAGCTGCTTGCAGAGCTGATGGAGATCCGTTGCCTGGTTCATTGATAGGCGATCCTGATAGGATCTGAACTATTGAATCAATGACTTCTTTCGTTTTGTCGAGCTGCGTCTTCAACTCTGAAGTGATGGTAAGGCCTCCCAACTCTCCTCCATTGATCACAACCTTGTCCACAGAGCTGCACTTTAGGATCGTACAGATATCTTCATCCTTGCCAATGATCGCACATAGTACGGTGCTATCCACGGCAGGAAATTCAACAATCCCATCGGTGATCCCATCGATCCCGGCTTTGAGTCTTACCTCGTCGAGTTCAGCCTGGCCGTCTGGTTCCACTTCACAAACCATATTCTCCTCGTCTACTGCCTTGACAGTCGCTGAGAATATGGTGGCCCTGGTAGTCGCCATTTCCTTGATCCTTCTCGCTATTTCGTCCGACTTACCCATTATAGTTGCACTCCCAATTCTACTTTTCGCCTGGCTCCATTCATTCCAAATTCCTTGGTCACACTATCAATCAGATAATTGCCTGCCCTGCCTTCGTTATAATCCGGATCTTTGATGTTGGCCACCATGCTATGATGAGCCACTGGAACGAAGAAGGTGGAGAAACTCCCCTCAAATCCGCTGTACTTCAGGGATTGCAGCTTTGTGTTTGCCAAATCTGTTAATTCTGTCTTACTACTGATTTTGTAAAAGAATAAGGTTCGAAGCTCCCCGTCAGGATCGCCAACCTCTACCTCTAGTTTGGAATTGTCAGGTAGGATCGATATCGCCTTAATTCTGAGATTTCTGTCTGAGTCCTTCACGAAGGTCAAATCCGGTTTGATGATATTCCAGGAAGTACTATAGTTAACTACAGCCCCAGAAGTCCATATATCTGTCAATGGAAGCCCGACAAACAACTTACTCCCCGTGAAATAGGAAATCATACCATAGTCTTCTTTCAGCTTTTTAAGAGCCCCAGCGACACTCAGATTATTGATTCGGAACTTGTCAAATGAAACGTCCGGAATGTTAGAGGTGGCAGTAATGAAAGTGCCTTGTTGATCGTTCATCTCCTCGATCAGAAACTTGACTATTTCCTTGAGTGTAGTAGACTTGAATAGCTTGCTGACATTAGTGCGTTTCGCATGATATATGTGATCCTCACATTCTATTGTGTATGGAATGTTTGGACTTACCTTTGAAATAAACCCATTGAATTCCTCATCGAAATACACGTCTTCATAACCGAGCTTTATGGAAACCGGATCTCCCACTTGAAAGCCGTTTTCCAACTGTTCAGCCAGGTTAGGCAACTTGATCATAGCGGTATCCCCGAGCGTCTTCCAGCTCGATTCTATCTTGACATGGTTAACCTGTCTAAAGACGTAGTTACCAATGGTGATTTCTGCCTGTAGTACAAACATGAGCGATATGATCAGTTTAATTTTCATTCAATAATTCCAATTCGACAGGGGTGTCACTAGTTAAGTAGATTGTATAATCCTGCTCCTCCGGGGTTCCTTCTCGCTCCGGCATTTCCACGCTTTTTACGGCTACTCGGGTGATCCCCAGGTAATCCAGCTTAGGACAGCTTATATCAACCGCTCCCTTTGTTTCTAATAGATCCTTAAGCTCAGTGACCAGCTCCTCCGGATACACGTCCTCTTCATCGCTATACAGGGTTCCTTTGATTCGGATCTGATAGCTATTGAGGTTGATCTGCTCAATCACATTGGCGACACGGTCTCCTCTATTCAGGGCAGTCTCTACGATCCTATTGCTCCCAGACACGGTGATCAACGGCTCGTCCGGGATCTCCCAACCATTGATCTCGACGGGAAAGAAGTCCTCTCCATTGAACTCATTATTAAAGTTGAATGCACCTTTGACCGTAGCAATGACAGTCCCGACAGGATTGAACCCGGCGAAGATTCCCAATGCAGGATACGGGATCTGTATGTGTGCCAGGAGTGACCGCTCATAGACCGTATTGAGATTATATCTGGCCTCTATCATTGCGTGGAGATTTCGTTAGCTGAATTCAACACACGAAGCAAGGCTTCCTTAATACGCTCTTCCAGGTCTTCAATGCCTTCGGATAGATTGCTTACCGATAGGGTTTGCTCACCGATCAGGTTGTTGAAACTAATATCAATGTGCGTCTGCTTTGACCCTCCGCCATTGATGGTGTCAATCCCTTTTTTCAGATCCTCAGATGCACCATCACTCCCATTGGGAGTTCCTGGTGCAGCCAATGCTCCTCCAGCCGCCTCAGATCCTGCTGATGAGGTTGCTGAAGCCAAAGGTGAGTCATCGACAAGATCAAGCCTTCTTCTTAGAGCTGCAACTGCCTCTGCCGAATTACCCGCCATTTCTCCAATGAATCCGGGGATCTTAGCAGTCATCTCCAGGAGTTGCTGGAGAGGCATTAGTAGAGAATCCAAAAGCACCAGGCCGATCCTCTTTAGTCCGGATATAATCCCTCCGTCGGAGAATGATTGCTTTATCGAATCCCAATGTCTCCTGAAGCTTTGAATCAGGTTGATCATCATTCCAAGTGGGCCGAGTAGAAAAGTGGCCGCAGCTCCCCATTTCTCATATTTGACAATGACCAATGTGACTAACCCAATCAATGCCCCTATGGCCGCTACCAAAAGCCCAATAGGATTGGCAGTCATTGCGGCATTCAATGCCCACTGAGCTGCTGTTACTAGAGCCGTTTTAATAGCTATCCCGGCGAGGACTAGCTGATAGCCCGCCCATGCGCCAAATACCGCAGCGGCAACCACTCCAAGGGCTTCTAAAGCCCAGGTGTTCTTTTGAAACCAACCATGAATGCCCTGGATCAAATCAATGAATCCCGAGATATACGGACTCACCACATTGATGAAAGCCAGTGTTTTTTGAGCGGCGACCCTAGCCCAGGCAATGATCTGATCTTTGTTTTGATCCACCAGTACAATTAGCCTTCCGAATACTTCCTTTATGACAGGATTGAAGGCCTCTCCAATGCCTGCACCAAGCAATTGCATCTTTCCCTGGAAGGTGGAAATGATCCCTCCAGCGGTTTCGCTTTGTTTGGACATCAAGTCAAAGAACAGCCCTCCCTCACTAGTGAGATTGGTAAAGGCCGTTTCCAGATCCTTGAATTTCAATCGACCTTCACTGGCCATTTTCTTTACCTGATCTTCAGTGGTACCCAAAGCCTTGGCAAACTCTCCCATGATCGGGATTCCTGCTTCTACCAGCTGGTTGATGTCTTCAGCGTATAGCGTACCTGCTATCTTTGCCTTTCCGTAGATAGTAGCCAGCTCGTTGAAGTTCTTGCCGGTACCGGCTGAAATATCGCCGATTTTTCGAAGGGTGTCCGGGAGCTGATCCGCTTGAGTGCCGAATGCCAGGAGAGACTTGCCGGCTCTTAGCACCGAGTCGTTATCAAAGGGAGTGACGTTACTGAATTCGTTCAGATCTGCAATGACCTGGTTGGCCTTATCGGCATCCTTCAGGAATGTGGCGAAGCTGACACGGGTTTGCTCCATGTTGATCCCGAGCTGACCCGCAGCCCTGGCTCCAATGAAAAGAGTGGCTCCAATAGCCAACCCGGCAACCATTCTCTTTAGGCCTCCAAAGGCACTAGTGACACGCTCAACTTTGGATTCAGTATTTCCTGCGGCACGAGAGATCCTGTCGAGCTTGCTGCTCGTTTGATCTTTGAGTTTAACCAGGTACTCGTATATCTTCATTGCAAACCGCTTCGTTTTCTTTCTTCTTCCCGAGCCCATTCGAGCCCTTTAAAAAGATTCGCCCATTCCGTATCATCCAGGAGATCTGGATCTTTCCCTGTGTGATACCAAATGAGCGCATCTGCTTTTGTAAGCATAGAGGTACTATCGTCGATAGTAGCCTCTTTTAAAGCTTTTTTACCGTAACGTACTTTTGCTCCTTGACCTCCTTTACAGCGATTAAATAACCCAGATACAGCTGGGTGTCCTGCTTGATCTCAGCCAGATCCTCCAGGGATATTCTATCCAGCAAATAGACATTCTCATCAAATGGCTTATTCTGCTTGTTTCTTTGCTCCGCATACTTGAGATCTCCACGACTCGCATACTTCACTTTGAGGGATCTACCCTTGACTATGATGAGCGCATGATCTTTTTTGTTCTCGATCTCATATTCCGGGATGTCGATGAGTTCATCTATCTGCTCATCCAGGGCATTACGATAAACCTCTTCTTTCTTCAGCTCCTCGTCTCCACCTAACCAGCAGTTATTCAGGATTGATTCGGTCGCCGTGGATCTACGGCCTTTCATGAAAGACGAAACCACCATTTTCATCACAGATAGCTTTGTAGAGGGATCGAAGATGAATCCTACCTTGCCACCACTTTCAAGCTGGTAAACGGTACCGTGCTTTTCCTTCCATTCTTCAATTTGAGCTTTTTGGATACTCATTGCTTTATTTGATTTTGATTATACATTCCACTCGATGTCCCCAATGATCAGGGGTAGAGTGAATTCCTTATTGGTGTCTCCTTCATTGATCTCCAGCTCTACCTCAGTGAACTCCACGAACTTCAGGATGTTGGTGCTCACGATTCCTCCTTCTTCCGGAGCGAAAGCATGGACTATGTCGAAGGGGCGGATTGAGTTTAGGGATTTGTTGCGGCCGTTCGACTGTAGCAATGCCCAAAGCTCGCTGCCTAGGACTTTCAATTCACCCTCAAAGCTCACCCGGCCACGGCCACGTCTTCGAGGCTTTTTGCCTTTACCATAGATGTTGGTTTTCTCCTGGGTCTCTTTGTATTTGATCCCCAAAAGCCCGATCACAGGTCGCCCGAGCATGACGACATTGCTCTCATTCCATCCGTATTCTTCGCTATTCATCATAGTCTTTTCTCTTTAGTTATGCGGAAAGTGCCGGATTCTCGAATCCGAGCGTGATGTCAATTTCTTTGCTGTAGAACTTAGGCCGTATCTTCAAGCCAATTGAAACCTTGTTGGTGCTCAGTACATTCTGCTGTGCATCAATTGTAGCGGTGAATCCACTGATTTCATTGTTATTGGTCATCTGCAAATTCACAGCATTTTCAATTTTAGCCTGGTAATCCTTCGCCACACCGGGATCCATGAATCCTGAATCATCCACCTCAAGATCATCCAGTATTTCATTTACATAGGTGTCATAAGCGATAACCAGTGCCTTGTCAATCACTCGGCCTCTCGCAAAGCTGGAATAGTCATCTGATGCGGGTGATGCCGTAGGATCTCCGTTGAAGAAATATCCGTTTCTATTTGCCCATTTCATTAACGCAACGAATGCTTTGTCAATGATTTGATCTGCCTCTCCGGAACTCAGATCTTCAATCTTGGTAGCTCCGTCAGTCAGGTAACCTTCATTAATAGCCAGGTCACCATCTTTTACCCTGCCTGGGTTTCTTTGTACCGGGATTGCTGCATACCTACCAAGTAATAGGCCTACAGCTGCACTCAAGCTTCCTGCAACATCTGTAGAAATACAGGCCTGCACCCGGTTGTTGGTGTTCTCAGATAGATCTACCAGGTTGCCAATAACACCCTGATAATCCCTCGCACTTATTATGATCCGAACCGGAGTGAATTCAGTTGCATAAGCCTCTGCCAGCTCGTGCGCCTTCAGAATGGCAGCAGTGACATCATCGTCCAGCCCATCATTGTAAGTAGGGGCATATCCGCCGTCAGGGATTCGGTCAACGGCCAAAATTCTGATAGATCCGTCAGCTGCGTCAAGCAACTTCTTGGCTAGATCCTGGTTTACATCACAAACAGTGGCCATAGTGGTCACATTTGAGTAAAGCATTATCCATAGAGCCGCTCCTTCGCCTGCCTGTGCATAGAAGTCTTTGATATGCTTCCATACATTGGTACCATTGGCCGTGTCGTAAGCATCATCCAAACCGAGCGCCTTAGCCTCATCGGTGCTGAAAATTTGCTTAGGCTCTGCTAATGCAATCTTATCAACAACAGCCACACCGGACATGATGAGACCGGCTATGCCATCACTAGTGCCTGAGACAAGTCCTAGCGTTCCATTTTCCAGCGTGATCGATACTTTTGGTAATCCCATTTCAATTCAGTTTAAATGATGGTGTAATGAAGTTTTATTCGGCTTACTTTTTATTAGTAGCCTCTTCCTCAGCTTTTTTCTTTGCCTCAGCTTCTTCCTGGGCTTTCTTTTTAGCTGCTTCTTCTTCCGCTTTTTTCTTCGCTGCCGCTTCCTCTTCAGCCTTCTTTTTTGCAGCCTCTTCCTCAGCTTTTTTCTTTGCTTCAGCTTCATCGGACTTTACAGGCTTTTTCCTTTCTGCCAACACTGCGTCAATGGCTTTTTTCGACACATCCTTGCGCTCGATCTTCTTGGGCCAACCGTCCTTTCGGTTCTTGGCTGACTCGTGATTCCTGGCATGGGATATCCCGTCTTCTGTGAAGAATTGACCATCCTTGGTTACATGGAATACCTCAGCTTCCGGATAGTCTGCGAAGTAGGGGGCTGATTTCTCAATTAATTCTTTCATCGTTTTACTTGGTTAACTGTGAATCCTCCGACAACCACTCCCACTGCGAACCAGAGTCCTTTTCGGTTGTACCAGGCTTTTTGCCTTTTCAGTTGTCGGTTCAAAATTTCTTTTTGTTCCTTTAGTGCTGTTATCTCCAGAGATTTCAAACTGTCGGTTTCGTAGAACACCTCCAGCTTCAACTTGGCCAGGTCACAATCTCTAAGCTCCCTGGTGATTTCATTGGCTACTTCCCGTGATAATGTGACCGAATCGCTCTGTGAAATAGCGTTCCAGGCTATCAGATGAAAAATTGTAAGTAGCAGTGTCGTTTTCATTTCTGAGTACTTCGATACTATCTATCTGGTCATAGAGAGGGATCAGGGTTTGCTCATAGAACAATATGATCTCATCCTTTTGCCGGATCTTATCCTGGTAGTCGTTATGCTGAAGCTTGGAAACCACAGCAAAAACGACTATCAGGCTCATAAGGACTAAGAAGTCCCGTAATCTCTTGTCCATCTCGCTATCTGGTAGACCTGTGATTTGAGCCGGTATTTCCGATAGACTCCATCACCTTCTCTGCTTCCTGCTTTATTGGTATTGCCTTCCACTGTGACCACATACTTCTTGTCGGGTATCCAGTCGTCTACAAATCCCACATGAGCGACTCTATTCTTATTGCTGAAGTAGATCCCAAATACATCACCGGATCGTGGCTGGCTATAATTAGCGTGTCTATAAGTGATTTCGCCTCGATGATAGATGACATTTCTGGTAAACCAACTCGGCGACCATGCCGGGGCTTTAGGCACTTCAAAACCACACTCCAAATGGTAATAGGTAACAAAAGCAGCACACCAGGCGTAGCCCTTGCTCAGTCCGGTTGAGGCGAGATACTTCTCTACTTCAAATCCGTCGTTCTGACCAGTGGCTTCTCGCACACCAATCGCTTCACTGTAGGAATCCTCCAGGCAATCCACTTGCTGAGGTTCCGCATAAGTCCCCAAAAACGGGGTGATCATCAGTATGATCAGTAAGAACTTTTTCATAAAGTATTGGAAATTAGATATAACAAAATCATGTACCCGAAGTAGATAGCAAAGGCCATGATGGCCGCTTTCTGTTTATCCGGGTTACCATGTACTAGTTGAATCTCTGCTGAGTCATCCAGATAGTCCTTCAGCTCAGGAAACTTGATCTTCATGATCAACCAGGCCACACCACTGAATAGAAATAGGTTTGCAATGGCATAAATAGAGGTGTGAAAGATCCCTGCATCAAATGCCCCGGCTGTCGGGTCTACAATTTGGTAGAGCCTGGGCGCAACAAAGAACAGCACTAAAGCAATAGGAAAGGCCATCCATTCATTGTACACTTTAAAAAATCGTTTCCAGTTCATTTCAGTAATAGTGTAAATATTAGCGTGATCACTTCTATTGCTATCGCAGAGCCAACCCCGAATGCTGCACCCCAAACCTTCACTTTGGTTTCGAGCTTAGCCGCATTGATGATGATTGCCTGCTGCTCCTTCAATCTTGCGTCTTCCTTCTTTTTGATGGTCTCAATTTCGCCGGTCACTCCATCGACCTTGTCGTGGAGGCGGATCAGCAACTCTTTTTGAGTCAGCTTATTGAAATCGATGACATCCGTTTCGCTCATGATTCCGAATCTTGGAGAGGATGGGCTATTACCTCCATCCAATCCAAAAACTCAAAATGAAATCAATCAAATAAGTTTCTTAAACGTCAACGTCCTTGATCGCTCCAAAACCAACCTTCCAGATCTTTCCGACAGTAGCGTTTCCTGTCCAACGTGCTTCATCCATTGGAGGGTTGTTTCTAGTATCCTGGCTCATTGGCTTGTAATGTGGGGTCACATTACCAATCGCCTTGATAGTATGCGGAGCGTAGAAAATCACACTCGCAGCCTTATCAGTACCCACAGGAGCAGCCCCGATCGCCTTCTTAGTTCCATCAACAGCATACTTCACAGTGAAGTTGTTGACAAAGAACTTGAAGCCGTGGTGAGGGATAGGCTCTCCGTTCATCGTCTTGATGAACATATCCCTGAACGCCTGGTAGGTCAAAGCGTCCTGCATTAGGTCTCCCCACTGCTCTGGAGTCAGGATCACATACAATTGATCCATTCTCAATAAGCCCATTTTGGTGAAGGTTACCAGGAACCTGGTAAGGTCTACTACCAATAGTTTTTTATTGCCGTCACCTCTGTCAGCTCCGGTTGGCTCCAATACAGGGTTGTAGACGGCATCTGTATCATCGTCCGGAGCGAGGTTGTGGAGGTTCTTTTCGATCCAGCTCACCGTGATAGCCTCCTGGGCTTTCTGAGCCAGGATACCACCTCTGTTGAGCATGGATGTTCTGATCTCCTCCTTGTCGGTAGCGAAAGGTGTAGTCGAGAATTGTTGCCATGGAATCAGGTCATTCTCAACATCGAATCGAACGATATCTCCGTCAACATACTCGTCGACCTTGTCCCAATCTACGGATATAGGGTTGCCAACCTTATGTACTACAATCCCGGCCTTAGAGATTGCTCTCTGCGGTGCATTCGGGATAACCGATAAAAAATCCTGCTTGGTGTTTGCCAGGTTATGAACCAGCGTAGGCAGAATGAACTTCTCTAAAATTTCGCCTGGGGTAAATGCCATGGTATTTCTTCTTTAGTTGATATTAATTACTATTTGCGTCTCCTATTTCCTGCTCTGCTGTGATCAACCTTCGGGAGTGACGTTCACTTTTCCCATCGCTGAAGCCTTGAATAGCTTCTCGAATGCCTCCGGATCTTTCTTCTCAAGTGCGTCCAGCTCCTCGGGAGAATAGTCTTCAAACTTCTTCTCTTTGTTGCCTTCTGGCTTGATGCCATCAACGATCTCCTTGATCGCATCCGACAACCTCTGACCATCGTCACTTGAAGACTGAGCCGCAGGCTTGAGCGTCTTCAGAAACTCCGCAGTTTCTTTTACACCGGCTTTCTGAGCCATAGCCTTCACCTGGGCTTTGTTGTCATCGGTGACTAGCCCAGCAGTTTCAGCAATGGTCATGAGGGCATCCACTGATTCGGCACTTGCTAGATCAGGAGTCTGCTCTCCGGATTTCTTTTCGGCTGCTTCGATAGCTGCCATTATTTCTTCCTCTGTGGCAGAGGCATCCAGCCCATACCGTTTGATCAGTAACTCTTTCATTGTATCTTCAGAATTTTGTAATTGCTCGTTATAGTGTGCCGCCATTTCCTGCATGCTTGCAGATCCTTCTTCCTCTTTGGGTGACTGGATTTTCATATCCGACTCCCCATCGATTAGTTTGGCTTTTTCGGCAGCTTTGTAGTTAAACCAGGTATCCTTATTTTCACCCATCCAGTTTTCAAGAATCCAGTCTTTCTCTTTGCCTGTCTTGGAGGCATAGGCTTCAGCAAGGGATTCATTGAGTGATTCGAGAAGTGCAGCATAGTCCTTGATATACTGTGCAGATCCATACACGCCTCCAGCTCCCTGGTGGATCATGATCCTTGCGCCTCTCGCCATATAGACCTTTCGGCAAGCGGTAGACACGACAGACATCATGCTAGCGGCCATTCCATCGATGTACATGTCTACATCCAATGGTGAAGACTTGATTAAGGCCATGATGGCCAAGCCTTCGAAAATAGAACCGCCTGGAGAGTTGACTCTGAGGTTGATGGTGCTATACCCATCATCTTCAGCTTGTCTTAATGACTGGGCGAATGCTTCGGCATTCACCTTTCCCCATTGGGAAATAGAACCGTACATTCTGATGTCAACTGATGTCTTGGACTTGGCTGTTAGTTCAAACATGTGTCAAAATTGATGGCACATGCAAATGATTACAATCAAAATCACGGTGAGGCGACTAACTTGGTAAGTATTCATCCTAATTGTAGTTTATATGTTACCAGCTTAGTTCTGACACCCCTTCAATCCTTCCTTTCGCTCATCATGCATCCCAATTTTGACGCATGGAGAAACATCTCGCAGCAAAAGACTTGTACAATGAAGGTTGGGATCAAAAGGACATTGCAGCCATTATCAGAGTTTCAGAGCAGACCATAGTCAACTGGAAAAAGAAGTACCAGTGGGAAAAGAAGCGGGTAGAAAGTATGCTAGCCCGAGAAACTTCAGAGGAAGCTCTTTGGTCACTCATAAACTACCAGCTCGATGTGCTCAAGCATAAAGCCGAGAAATACAAGGAAAAGCCAAAAGATGAATGGGAGCTGATTGACAAAGGAGATGTAGATGCATTATCCAAGATGTTCAGCTCTGTCAAGGGCAAGCAACTCGAATGGACAAATTATGTTCGGATCTGTAGAGAGCTGCTCGATCACATGCAGGGCATCAACCTCACACTCGCCAAGGAGCTGATCCCGGAAGTGACAGAATTCCTCAATAACAAGAGAAAGACCCTATGAGCCAAAATAAGCAAATACGGGAATGGTCTGAATTTGAGGAGCTGTGCAAACGAATTTCCTCTGCAACAGAAGACCACAAGAAAGAATCTGATGCAGAGCGGCAGAAAAGAATCGATCGGCTTAAGAAGCCTCAAAACTTCGAGGAGTTCTGTAAGTACTACTTTCCTCACTACATAGACTCGGACTTTGGCTGGTTTCATAAAAGAGCCGCAAATAAGATCCTCAAATCTGGCAATGTGTTTGCCGTGCTGGAATGGGCTCGTGAGCATGCCAAGTCTGTATTCGCAGACGTGTTCATCCCCATTTGGCTCTTTGTAAATGATGAGCTGACAGGAATGATCCTTGCGTCAGAAACCGAGACGAAAGCGAAAGTACTGCTCTCAGATATAGAGGCCGAGTTCAGAGCCAACAAAAAACTCAAAAATGACTTTGGAGATCCTGCCGTTATTGGGTCTTCAAAGGATGCTCATTTCATCGCAGGTAATGGTATTGGCTTCTGGTCATTTGGATTGGGACAAAACCCTGCCGGAGTGAGAGAGGGTGAAAAACGGCCTAACTACGGAGTGGTAGACGATGCCTCCAGTAAGCAGAAAGCCAAAAACCAAAGTATTGTCAAAGAGCACCTGGACTGGATACTTGGAGAGTTCATGGGCTGTCTATCCATCAAGGGTAAACGATTCGTATTCGCCAACAACCGAACCGCAAAAAATGACCTAACTGCTCATATCGTCGGGGACATCGAGGAGGGAGACAAGAAACGTGAGGGCATCGTTCATATCAAGGTATTTGCCACCGAAGATCCCAAAACTCATAAGATGCTCCTTATCGAAAATGGAGGAGTACCTGCATGGCCTCGATACTCTCTGAAGCACCTGCAAGTAAGGATTCAAGAGATGGGTTACAGAAATGCCATGCGGCAGTTCTATCATCTACACATCGAGGATGGGGATATCTTCAAGCCTGAGCACCTTCCCTGGGTGAAATGCTATCGACTCGATGAATATGATGCATTGATCAGCTACAATGACCCTTCATTTAAGGATACCAAGAAAAACGATTTTAAGGCCATCGTCCTGATTGGCAAAAAAGGACGCTACTTCCATTTTATATGGGCGTGGGTACGGCAGGCGAGCAGAGCGGCCATGGTAGCAGCTCACTATGATCTTGAGGAGATCCTGAGAGGTCAGCAAAATGTAATGGAGATCGATGGAGCCAAGCTCCGGGAGGTTCTATGCAGGCACTACATGGAGGCCAACTTTATCCAGGACTTACTCCTGGAAGAATACGATGCCGAGGGTGATGATCGAGGATACCAGCTCAGGATCAGACCGGACAAGCGTCAGAAGCCTGATAAGACCGGGCGTATTGAGGATCTGTCACCGCTGGGTGAAAGAGGATATTTGGGATTCAACGAAAAGTACCGCAAGAATACTGACATGCTCACGCTGCGTGATCAGTTTCTTGCCTTCCCAAATGGAAAGGATGATGGCCCGGATGCCTGCGAGGGTGGGATCTATCTATTGAACAAACAAAAGCCGAGTCGGGACAAGCAACGCCGATCCGGAACCTACAAACGAAATAAACACAGAGCGGCATGAGTACCTTCATAACCCGACCGGACTATAAGTCCAAGATCAATTCTGATCACCTGGATCAGATCCTCGACGATGACGAATGGACAGCAGATGAAATCCTGGACGATGCTGAAGATCATGCCATCGCCATCATCAAAGATGCGCTCAAAGGCACCTATGATCTTGCTACCATATTCGACGCGTTGGACGATGACCGACCAAAGAACGTCGTAAGGTGGGCGACCAATATTGTGATATATGTCCTGTACGAACGGGTACCGGATGATATGGTGCCAGACCGTGTCGTCAAGAACTACAATGAGACCATGGATCTGCTGGATGACATAGCTGATGGCAAGAGAAAGGTAGACCTCCCGGTACTGGAGGATGAAGAAGGAAACGTAAGTACCAAATTCAAATGGGGTAGTCAGGAAGCCCGATCACATTAATACAAAGCGATGAGATTATTACCAATTAATATTTCATGGGGGACACCTGCAAAAAAAACAGTTGAGCAGGTCAAAAAAGAGCTTAAGAATGACAGCAAAGCCCGGCTGTCCTTTTCGGTGACCAAGTACCGAACCTTTAAGGCTGACATGCAACAGGACGAATTACGCAAAGGCATTGACCTGGCTGAAGATCCTATCAGTCCTGATAGATCTGTACTGCTGGCCATCTACAAGGAGGCAATGAAAGATCCGCATGTCCTGAGCCAGATCCGAACCAATATCTTAAAAGTAATAGGCTCTCCTTTTGCAGTGTTCAAAGAAGGAACTGATGAAATAGACGAAGATGCTACCAAACTACTACAAAAGCCATGGTTTAACAGGTTTAGATACCTATTTCATGAGACACCCTACTATGGTCATTCTCTGGTTGAGTTTCAACAGATGCTCCCACCGACCAGGCCCAATGGACTGAAACTTGAATTCAAGAAGGTCAAAGTTTTCCCTCGTGAGCATGTGAGACAGGAGACTGGTGAGATCATTCTGGATCTAAGTCTGAAGAAAGGAATTCCTTATCGAGAAGAGCCCTGGAATGAATGGTTTCTGGAAATAGGTGAATCCCATGATCTGGGCTTACTTCATATCCTCTGTAGATATGTGATCTGGAAAAACTACTCTCTGACGGATGCCAGCCGGTACGGTGAGAAGTTTGGGATGCCTATCATCGTCATGAAAACGAAGTCCCGGAAGAAGGAGGAGCTGGAAGAGCAAGAAAGCATGGCCAGTAACTTTGGAAACAACCTATGGATGATCCTGGACGATGAAGACGAGTTTGAAGTCCAGTGGCCAAAGAACCAGCAAGGGCATAAGATGTTTATCGAGAATGCAGAGTTCTACGACTCTCAAATGTCCCGACTCATTGCCGGTCAGGAATCAACCAGTACAGAGAAAGCCTTTGTCGGATCTGCTGAGGTACATGAGCGAATACTCAACGAATACATCGAGGAGGCCATGCGGCAGGAAACCTTCTTCAACAATGAGGAGCTATTTCCATTCCTGATGAAACATGGTTATCCTTTGGAGGGACTGGAATTCCGATACCTCAAATTCATGAATGACGAGGAGGATGCCGAGAAAGAGGGGGATGATGGAGATCCGCCGGAACCAGACAAAAAAGCTACCGCAAATTTTACTAAGCCCTTATCGATCAAGGTTGGTAAGGGCTTGCAGGGGACACTCACCCAAAGAATTGAAGCTCTTTATTTTCCTAGCTGCTGTGACCAAGTCCCGGAGGCCATCAACTCCGGGACTACTCCAGCCAATGCCGTAGACCTGGACAGAGCAGTCAACAAGGCCATGAAAAAGGTTTATGACAAAAAGCTCAAAGCCGGAGGTATAGACGAGGAGGTATTTTGGCATTGGTCAGCCGGGATCTATCGCGAAGTGCTCAGCGGATATGGAGTGAATCTATCCGATCTAAAGTATGGCACGAATGATCATGTCATGATCACCCAGCTCCGTCACAATGCCCATGTGTTTGCGGCCTTTAAAAACCATCATTTCACCAATGAGCTGGTCAACGCACTGGTGGATGAGAATGGGAAGGTTAGATCAGAGTCATCATTTCTCAAGGTGGCCAAAGGCCTGGGCGAGAAATACGATTTGAACTGGTACAAGACTGAGCGGGTGCAGGCACTACTCTCCGGACGCAACGCCCAACGCTGGCAAAAGATCCAAAGTCGGAAAGGTACATTCCCAAATGTGGAATATGTGACTGTCAAGGATGATCGGACTTCTCAAATATGCAAGGACTTATCCGGAGGCGTGTGGTCAGTAGATGACCCGGTACTGGATCGATTAGCCCCTAGCAATCACTGGAGGTGCAGATCCTTTTTGAGAAGCACCAAAAAAGAATTGAACCCCAAAGTAACCAACGAAGAGCTGGCCGACGGATTCACCAACAATCCCGGTAAGTCGGGAATGGTCTATGGTGATGATCATCCTTATTACGATGTGCAGGATCAGCATGAAGGAAGAGTGAGTAATGTATTCGGAGCTGAGAGCATGTTGCCTATCAGTGGAGAACAGTTGCAGGAAAACATAAGACTACTGAATGAACTCAACAAGAAGGACTATTCTTCCATTCAAACCTATCCGGATAGCGGTGGTTGGTTGGCTATTCATAAACTGGCTGACAAACGGGATCTGACACGTAACCGAAAAGTCGGACATATCCTGGCCAATAAGAAAGGTCATGCCGTAGAGGTAACTGAACACCTGGAGGACGGCACTCCGAACCCCGAGCTTCGTGTCAATGGAATCCTAAGCGATATCAAATCACCGAAAAACCCAAGCGGGCTGGACTCCCTGCTTAGAAAGGCAGCGAAGAAGCAAGGAATCAATAACGTGGTTTTTGAAGTACTTGGATCTCCATCGCTTGAGGAGCTGACCAAAGGTCTACGAAGAGGGTTTCACAACAGATCGGGGATCTCGTGGATTGATGTGGTTTTCAAAGGTGAGGTGGTTAGAATTAGCCGTGAGATGTTTGAAAATGGAGTGATCCTGAAGGAGCTGGAAAGGTTCATAAAATAAAAAACCCGTCAGCAGCGCCAACGGGGGGTGGACGTGAGTCCAGTACAAATATACGAATGAAATTGAAAAGAGATGTCTACACACAAAGGTTTACCGACATTTAAACAGGAGAAAAAGCAGGTTGCAACGGTGTTAAAACAGCTTCCTGATGTGGTGGGACAGACGGCTGTAGACCATGCGTATGACAATTTTGACAGGGAGGGATTTAAGGACGGAGGCAAAGTGGATAAGTGGGCTTCCCGAAAAGACCAATCTGCACGAAGCCAGGGAAGACAGATATTGGTGAAGGAAGGCCATCTCAAAGCATCCATTGATTACGAAGTGACCGGGCAGGATATAGGGATCTATGCGGATGCCGAGTCCGATGGATTCAAGTACGGATCTGTACACAACGAAGGTGGGCCTAACCACCCGCAACGGAAGTTTGCCGACAATAGCAAAGACATAGAAGACGAAATCGAGAAGCACCTCGATAGAGAAATGGACAGAATATTTAGTTGATACAACCTTACACACCATGTACACACAAGCATATACACTACTCAAGCAAAGACTGATGGCGATCACAGGAGTGAAAACTGTGGAGTGGTACCTCAATCAATACAACCAGTCTGACAAAAGCTCCATGATGAAGGTGACCCCTGGCATATACCTGGAATGGCTCCCCAGCGATACCCAACAGCTGGGCAATGGCATCCAGCAGACCAACGGACAACTCGTCATTCATCTCGTGACCACTTCGCTCCTGGTCGGTGATAAGCGGATTAAGAAAACCGATGACAAGGATCATCTTAAGCTATTCGAGGAGATCTATAAAGTGGTCAATAGCAAATCAGGCCTTCTGAGCGATATCACCGGCAATGAAGCCCTGGCCGATACGCCAAACGATTGCAAGCTATTCAATGCGCTGAAGCGAGATCATATCACGCCACCGCATGAGCTGAAAAGGTTAATGGTTAGCCAGCAGCGTTTCAAAGGTTTGTTTTATGATCATTCTGCGTCAAAGACATATACGCCAAACCCTGTACCTCCGGAGATCACCATCGAACCGCTGAGCTAGAGTAATTCGGATATATTCCTTAAATTTGAGGACATGTCCACAGCAGCAGTCGCACAAAGAAAGAGCCGGTATGAAGAAAGGGTCGAAAGACGCAAAAAACGGGATGCCAAGGTTCGGGCGATGTTCAACAACCTCTATCATGTAGAAAGGCTCCGCATCGAAGATGTAGAGGAGCAGGTGGCTGACTACTGGGATCTATCTGTGAAAACCGTCCGGGACATCATGCGCCGGAGGGAGGATTAAGAGAATTTTCGAATAAACTCCGCCCATTTTTTTCTTGCCCTAATTTTCATTCTCAATAGATCTTGTAATGAATGATTTGTAGGAATTGGATCTAAAATATCTGTCTTGAGTTGATCACTAACTCTGTTGTGAAGCTCATTCCACCTTTCTGAATCAGTCATGCCTTTTTAATATGCAACTTCAACTCGAATTTCTTCTCAAATCCTGAGTCTTTCACTGTCTCCACGACTACAGCCCGATAGTCTACTCCAGCGAATACATGATTGACTTTAGAGTCATTTATTGGGTCATCCTGGACAAAGGTGTGGTCTTTGAGAAGTTCATCCTTGTAGTTGTCGAAAGAGTCGGGCGTGACGATCATCTCGATGCATTGATCATCCTTGAAAATGTACTGGTACCGGGTATTGTATTTATTCCCGTCAAACTGCTTGTAAATGGTAATGGTGTAATGACTATCCCATGATTGATTGGGGGCGGGAGAGCCGTTATTTATCACGTTTGACGGCCTCCATTGACCAATGGACTCAGCCCATTCGGCAAACTCTGCCTGAGACTTGCCCACCTGTACGAAGCTGGTATCAAAGATCCGGTGATCGTAGGTTTCTTTCTTTTTAAACATCTGACTGTAACCGTCCTGGACGGCCAGCATGATCATGAAAATTGCGACGGTAGTTTTCATTTTTCCTTTTTTTAAGCTGTGTGTACCACTAATATACTGAAAAGTGGGATCTTAACTATTGATTGAAACGGATTCGATATTTATTAAAATGCCTATTTTTAACATATGAAAAGAATCAGAATTATCGCATTGGTCGCACTAGCCGTTTTGTTGGCCGCAGTTCTCTATTTAAATGAGCGACAAGATCCTTGCAATCGAATTATAAAAGCTGGTATCCTTGTCAAAGGAGGTGGAGGAGATCCTGCCGTCACCGGGCCACCTGAACCATGTGATAATCAATAGAGGATATCTTGCTAACCTTCCTCCGACTTGTCATCCGATTGATTCGAATACTGAAAGCACAACTGATTCGCGATATGGTTGAATTCAAGGTTATTCATCTTTTCTCCTGTGAGTTCTGAGAAGTACATATTTGGTGTGATGTTGGCCAGTGCATGAAAGAAGTGAGTAAGGTTATCACCCTCATGTAGTTCCTTCTGGTCGATATAGTATTCAGAGTCCTCGTCGAAACACTGACTGATTGCGCCACTTAGTTTGGCTGCGTATTGAAATTGCTTTTCCATTTTGTATTGTTTAGTAATTTGAAATCTTTAAAGTTCTTGTTCTTCCATGTAGTGTTTGAAGCAATAGCCGAATTCATAGGATGGTTCGGTGCATCCGTCTGATAGACACTGTTGATGTGCATGGTACATATCCAATTGTTGTACTGGTTGGTAGTTGGTTATCAAAAGCTCAGATCTCCTGTTTTTGATGTTTTGCCGGACACCTAATTGAATCTTATGAAATCCATATCTGTCTACCAGCTTTAGAATTTCAGGATGGTCGAACTCAGACAATGCTGATCGGATTCCCGAATTGGCCATTATTTCAAAACAGTCTATCGTGTCATCGATCGTCCACTTCGGTACTTTGTAATAATGATCAGTATCGAGATAAACTGGATCCATGTATATAAAAGCATCAGTCTGAGCAATCAACTTCTTTGAAAAGCTAATTGTCCCCAATACATCACGAAAATCAAGGTTCGTGATCTTGGAATATTTGAGTTGATCAAATGTTGAATCAATACGATCGATCAGGTTCATTTTTGAATTATCGATCGATACTCTTAATGTATCTCCTTTGCCTAGATAAGTGAAATTGGAAATCAAAAGGAATCTAATCGCCTTTTTGATAGGTTCTCGTTCAACGTGTTGTTTCCAATACCTTAATAACCCTTGCGATATTGGCATCCTTCGTAATTCCTCTTTGAGCCTTTCCCGATCGTGAAGTACTACAAGATAGAGGTTGGATACATCATCATCGAGATCATTAAGCACTGAGTACTTTGGTCTAGGTAGATTGAAGAATGCTCCGCCAGCTCCAAAGAATAGATCTATCCTCATTTTGTGAGGAGGAAAGTAATGATGTAATGTGCTACTCAATTTTGATTTGTTACCTAGCCTTGTTAGAATCATCCATTCAATGTTTTAAGCGACCGCTCCAGTAGCCACTCCATGGCCGGAGGAGTTACGGCATTTCCGAGCTGCTTTACTTTCTGCTTACTATTCCCCAGGACGATGTAATCGTCCTCGAAGGCCATTCCCTTTTGGATCTCGTGAGGCTTCAGCGTTCGATAGGTACAATCCTCAATCTTGGGTTTGCCAGATTGGTGAAGTACCAATCCTGCTCGGTCATTTGTGGTGACCGTTCGCATCGCCTCATTGATGTGTGAGGCTACGTTGGATCCCGAATAATAATAGCTTAAGAATGCATTGATACTATCGTGAGACACAATCCCATGCTTTGGCATGGTGGTCACGCAAGGGAATTTATCAGTCAGGGATCTTGCTTTGCTCTGACCATTGTTCTCCTCCAGGAAAGGAGCCTGAAGTAATCCATGATGATTGCCTCCGGATAACACCGTTGACAAAGGGTAAGCTGCTGACCGAGCTTTCCCGGTTCGATTCAACTCTATGATATAAGGCACAACCACCGCCGCTGTCTGACGAGTGTTTTGAGTACGTAAGGGATCTCTGCCGTCTGTCGCCATCTTCAGGTTGCTTGACTGCTCACCGTAAGTGAAGAATGGATTCAGCAAGTAATGAGAAGCGTCACCGGGTTGTGTGGGTAATGGATTATCCTTTGCCGGTTTGACTCTGTGACCAATACCTGATGTATATCTGGAGGTAACAATCATTTGTTCATGACCGTACTTTTCCAATCCGTACTCAATACGGGTGATAGTATTAGGCCTGAGGGGCTTCTTTCTGTCACCGATCCTTATTCCTGGGATCGTCCAGTCGATGCAGTTGAATGCTGCGTAGTAGTAAGGCTCTACCACTTCATTGCAGCAGCTACACCGGTACAGGTATTGAGTCCTGTATTTTCCCCACTTTTTATCACTGTTTTTCCACCATTGGTAGGTTTCGACATCATTACCACACTTGTCACACCAGGCAACAGGTTGGAAGTTAAGATCCGGTTTGGGATTGTTCTTTTTCCAAAACACAACATACATGCGATCCCTCGACTGAGGGCAAGGATAGAAGTGCATAGAATTGAGGTAGGTGCATTGGTGATCATATCCGAGTGAATGCATGGCCTTCAACCATGCATCCCACATCACCCAATACCGTGCATCCACCACATTCTCAACAATGATGATATTGTAATCGTGATACTCTGCAAAACGTGGCACATCCCACATGGTGGCTCTTGACCGCTCATGCTCTGGTAAAGACATTGTCATTTCAAACAAGCTCTGTTGATTGAGAGACTTTCTTCTTTTCCCTTTGGCAAGGCTGTGATTGGTACACTCCGGAGAGGTGATCAGAAAATCAGTACTAGGGTATCGCCTGGGATCACATGCCGAAATGTCCGTACAGTCATGATGCGTCTCCGGGAAGTTTGTGTTGTGAGTTTCGATCGCCAAGCTCCAATGGTTCAGGGCTAAGGAAACCTCGATACCGCCGCCAACCTTGTTGGCATAGTTTCTGACTGCCTGGCTGGAACCTCCAGCCCCACAGAATTGATCGGTACCTGTGATGTGTGACTTCTTTCTTGGCATCTACCTCAACCCTATAGCCAGCCCACCGGCGATTAACAAAATGACCTTGACGGCAAACTGAACTTTGCCTGAGTAGTTGTTGTCCAGGCTATGAAAGGCCGTGTCTGTAAATGCATCATTGTGGTCTACTCCATTGTCCGAAATGTAATGCCATGACTTGCCTCTGTACAGATTCAAGGTGAGATCAAACACCGTCCAGTAGACTGTCTGTCCAAGAGCTGCGGTGATGGCGAGGTACAGAAGGTTAGACGATAGGTCTGATTGGAAGGAGTACCAGATCTCATTGCTCCAGCCTACGGCCTTATCCAGGTACCTTGATACTTCTACAAGAAAAGCCAGTCCGATGTTGGCTAGTAAAAAGAATAGCCCACGGTTGCGCTTCCATTCTTTTGAAATGCGGATCCCGTTTTTGATGGAATTGCCATCGATCATGGCGAAGAATACGGATGCCAGGGAGATCCAGGTGACGAATACTATTAATGGTTGTATCATGATTATTAGTTTTAGTGATAATTATTGAGCTGCCTCCGGAGCGGGGAGTTTGGATTCTACACAAGCCACCAGCTCTCCGAAGGTTGTGATGGGTTCTATTTCATAGTCCGGGATCTTGACTCCAATGACCTTTTCGCAGTGGATCATAAGCTCCACTTTGTCCAGGGAGTCGATATCAAGGTCTTCATTGAGCCTTGTATCCTCGTGGATAGATTCCATATCAGTTTCATACAGATCCCACAGTACCATTTTGATTTTGTCTTGAGTTGATTCATTCATCGTTTGTCTGTTTAGTTTGGAAAATAGCCGGAAGCTGAAGGACTTGACACACCCATGCTCCCGGCACCCTTTAGCACCTGCTATAGGGAAGTTTCTTTCATCGGATGAGAATAGTTTCGATCAACCGGCGGCACATACCGTAACCCGATCAGATCAAATACATCTTCTTCCTCTTTGGTTTTTACCAGATTGTCTCCTTGCCATATGTGACCATCCTTGGAATCAAATCCACGGTTTTTTAGCCTTCTGAGTAGTACAAACCGATTGTAGTCTCTTGATCCGGTTCTGAGCGCCAGTTGCCACCCCCAATTGACCTTGTTGGTCATGAATATATCCAGCTTTATTCCTTCCGGGAGCATGCGTTGTGTGTACTTGCATGGCAGATCTCCTTTGATCTTTGCCCACTGATCGATCACGGTCGCAATCCCGCTCTCAAACAGGCCGATTTCGTAGGGCTTGGGTATGCATACGATCTCTATATCCTTGACTTCCGGCTTCATCCTGCGGATAGATCCGGCGATAGCGATACGCTCACAGTGAGGCTCCAATTGGTTGTACACCTTCAGGGCGATTTCTTTTGCTTCTTGTAGGTTCATGATAGTGCCTGGTTTAGTTCTTTTTGAAATTGTTCGATGCTTCGTGTGATTTGAGTCTGTCGCTGTAGCAGGACTCCCAAATTTTCACGAAGGGCATCCAACCTGTCTCGTTTGATTTCCGAAGGATCTGGAGCCGTGTTTTCCAGTATATTCATGATGGACTCCACATCCTCTTTGAAATATTTATCACAGACCATCTCAGATTTGGCTTTGTCCAAATTGCTGATGATCGTAGAATGATTCTTTGCGGCTGATTTAGCTATCATGACGAATGAGTATTTGTGCTGTCTTGATACATACACAAAGGCTCTCATTGCCTCTCTGTATATTCCACCGCAGACTTTTGGAAAGTCTCCCTTGCAGTCGAAGTACATTAGACATACATTCTTTATTTGATTCAGTGGAGGTCTCATATCAATATCTAAAATTTGTGAAGTGAATAAGGGCTAGTGGCTCTTTTGGTGGATTTGGAAACCAGCTGATAAAATCAGCTTTACTTAGCCCGTCATTATTGGCCAGGCGGCGAGTCGTTATCCATTTGTCATCGATGTACCATCTGAGTAAAAACTCGTCATACTCTGCTTTCTGCAAGCCCACGTTATGCATTCGAAAGAATTCCTTTTGTTTGCTTCGGTAAGGTTTGCCACTCCATGCCCTGACTGACAGGTACGCTTTTCCTGCATTCACATCATCAACTACCTGCTTCCAGTAACCGTAGTTTCCTCTCATGGTATGCTTCTTGTCGCAGGTCATGATCTTGGCCATGAATCCTGTCTGATCACCCTCTCGGGCATGCCCCTTAAGGAAGTGTGTAGAAACGATGAGTACGTAACATTTCCCCTTCATTTCAATGCTGTTTTAAGTGCCTTTTTACCAGCCGGTCAAACCGGGTGACTGGTGTGAATAATTTCATTTGAATACCCTGCTGCTCGGTGACATAGAATCGATCCAATACGTCCCTGTGGATGAAGAAAACCCGGCTGAGTCCTGGCATGTGTGGCCAGGTGTCTGTGAGCTTCACCAGGTAGTCCTCGTCATGGGTAAGGACATAAGCCGTCTTGGGCTTGTTGATGCCTTTTTTGAGAATGAGTCGCTGTCCGTAGTGGGTTTTCATAATCATGACTCAATGGTTCTAACTAGAATTGCTTGATATAAATCTTGAAAAAAATGTGATTCTGAATTTATAAATCCACAGTTCGTTGAGCTTATTCTCCATCCATCATCCAAATGGATTTGAACAGTTTTTTCAAATTTTTCAGTGTCACTGTTCGATATTACTTTTATTTCCTGTTGCATCAATTCTTCTTTAAATAGCCTCCCGGATAACCATGAACCGGGAGGCATGTACTTAACCTATAACCTAATCTTTGGGGTGTTCTCTGTAATCAGATCCCGGCTTTGTCGCTTTGACTTCTTCAGGTTTGATTCCCTTACCAGTCACTTCAATCCGACCTTCATCAAACCATTCTGTGTTAATCCTCTGACCATCTTTTAGGGTTTGTGGGGAGATGCCATAGGTATTACATCCAAACAGATGCTCTGCTCTACCTACTATTATCCCTTTAAATCCAGTGATCTTATCTTTGGCCTTTACGCCTAATTCAATTTTGAACATTTCAATTTTTGCTTTTGGTTATACATCTCTTAAAAGCAGGCCTTTCACCTGCCTGGGGTTTGCAGTCCTTTCAGGGAATTATGAAGAGGAAAATGCGTAAACCCCTCTCGATCCCCCCTGGCTCAGAACTGCCCTTTTGCGACCTGCCCTTGGAGGTTCGCTAAATCTCGGGATCGAATTTCTTTAATGGGAGCAGGCCTATTCCTGCTCCCAGTTCCCGCTAACTTGCTTCAGGATGCGCATGGGTAGGGCTACTTGCTTCGAAGGTTCGGGAGCGGTTCCCGTTCCAGCTTGTCCGGCTATCCCTACTGTCACCAGACTCAAAAACCTCACATACATATTGCATCCATCTCTCTTGCTATGGTTTGCGGCACAGACAGGATTCGAACCTGTATGTAGACCTGGAGTGCTTCGCTAGGCTTACTTACTCAAGCTCCGGGATATCATCACTTCGCTACCGGATTTTCATTTTCACCTATCGCCAGTTGTCTACTTCCACCGCTTCAACCAATCGCGGGACTGTACCAAGTGCCACGGCGTACCAAAGCCGTGGCGTGACTGAATTATGTCAAGTATGAAAGAACGCCCCATGATTCACCCCATGGGAAGGGCTTTCTCTTGCCTGCTACTGGCTGTTTAATTCATCTCCTTTGTCACAGTGATCAATGAGAGTCTTTGCCAACTCTCTAGCTTCTTTTCTGGATAGGTCAATGTAGGCATCCTGAAAATCCTGATCTATCTGAATCTGGATCATGGAAAATCCGAGTACCGTCAATGTTCGTTTTCCGTCTTTAACTATTGTTGTATTTGCTGTCATAATTATTCATTTACAATTTTCAATTTCGAACTACCTAACCCGCTCCCAGGCGACCACCTTGCCACATGCCGTACACACATGATGGTCGATCCTGCCACGCACATCCCAGTTTGCTTTCTCTTTGATATCAGTATGGGTATGCGGACAATCATCGCCTTCTGTCGGGAGCTTCACTATCATAGCTGATCACATTAAACATCTCTCTCATTCGGCTCCTGATCCGGTTGCCATAGTGTGCCTCGATCGCATCTGCTGTGAGGTTGGTGGTCAGGTGTACCTTCCCTCTCATAGTGGGATCTTCATATACTGCCTGTAGGATCTCCAGCATGATGTTGGAGTCCTTACCAAAGAATTTACCATTGGTCTCAAAACCCAGGTCATCAAAACACCATCCAAGGAGTTCCTGCCCAAAGAAGGCCGTCCTGAGCGTATTGGCTTGCAGCCTGATGTATTTGTCGATCGCCGCATAGCCTCCAGTACTGAACTCGCGAGAGATCTCCACACAGCTTGCAAATCGAAAACTCTGCTTTTGGTTGGAGGTGAAAATCTTCATGAAGCTACTTTTGCCACAACCGACATTTCCCTGAATCAGTATGCCCTTTTCGAGACTGTAGCTGTCATCGAGTGCTTCAAAGGTTTTATTGGCAGAGAAGTACAAGCAGAGTGCATTGATCACATCACGGGAGTACTTGTCATAGATGAATGGCTCGGCATTAAGGCTCAAGTATTGCTCTTTGAACCATTCCATCAATTCGCCTGGGGTGAATGTAGGAAACTCAATAGGCTTACTGATCTTCTCTCTGTACTCCTCCATTCGGATATCGGCTTCCTTCTGTCGGATCAATGCCCGAAGGCCGGATTTAACCTCATCCTCACCCACTAGTTCTATGGCTTTCTTCACCAGCCCCTTGACCGAAGTTTTCTTATTATAGTTTTCCAAAACCTTCGCCGGTACTTGCGTTTTTACTGCTTCCATGGTGGTTCTTTATCTGAATGATTATTTCTTCTATAGTGGAATAGATATCGGGTAATCCGATCCTGCCCCTATGCCAGTCATTGAGCGCATCCCAATTCCTGAATATGTACTCAAGTCCTTTCTTAACAGCCGCATCGTCAGAGGGTTTTCCATTGGCTTTTGCTCCGGATCTGATATAGCCTATCAGGTTGTCCATGGCTTCCTTGTATATTCGGGCTTTCTTGCCGTCTAATTTTAGGTGTGAGCCTTGACTGGATACAAACTGACGGTAGATGCCCATGCATTCGTTGTAGAGCTTAGAGCCGCTCTCTGAGGCCTTTTTCGTTTTTGGTGTGTTGGCCTTCAATACATCGGTTTTGATGGATCTCAATACCTCAGGGTGCTCGATGGATATCGGTCGCTTGATGTAGGTGTCGAGCACCTTTGTTTTTTCTTCTATGGTGTGTTTCTTACTCACCGGCTGACTTCTTTTTGGTACATGGCTTTGATTTGGGTTACCACCTTGTTGAGTTCTCCAGGAGAGAGGTAGTTGAGCGTTACCTTCCGAGGGTTGTTGCTTCCTATGTTTTCCACAAAGCGGTTGATCCGATCCAGGTCTGGCCTGTCATTCCCGGTGGTCATGCCCATGAGACATAGATAGTGGACGGCCGTCTTTATGCTCTTCCGCTTGGCCTCCATGGCATCGGTATCGCCGATGTTGTAGGTGGTTTTCAGATCCTTGATGAAGGAGTTGAATTCCTCTCTATTGAGTGTGCGGAGGCTGTCCTTTTCTCCATTGGTGAAGTTCTTGATTAGTTCAGCTCTATCAACATCGTACCCTTTCATCCTGAGTAGCTTTTCGACGTGGAAATATGATGCGTATTTGTTCATTGTGTTTTTGGTTAAGCCCCGGCGTATTGCACGTCCGGGGCTTGGGGGTTTATGGAACTCAATTGACCTCTGCTAATTCTTCCTTTTTGATGGTTACATAGAATGACTCTTCCTGGTCTATCTTCAGGCCACATAGCTTGAGTGTGGGAGCCAGTTCCTTTCTTTTCTCATCATCCTTGCATGTGTCCAGTATATGCTGCTTGTCTATGGCCTCAGTCTTTCTGATGTACCCATCCATCTCATATTCCTTGAGTTTGCCGATGCTCTCTGCTACCTTATATCCCCTCATTTGTGAGACCTTCATCTGGCCCATTCTGAATCCCAGCTCTCCATGTACGGTGCTCATTGATTTTCTCCCTTTCGCATCAAACTCTGTCGATCTGTTACTTTCAGCGAATAGCATGAGTCGCTCGTAGTTCTCCTCCATTTCATCTTTCAGGTTTTGAATGTTGGAATCGTACTTCTTCCGAACCTGCACTATCTCGGCCTCCATTTTGTTGACTACATTTTCGAGCTGATTATCCAACTCGCTGTATTCGCCCATCACTCTTTCGACCTGATCGGGGGTGAGTACTTTTTCCAGTACTTTTTTTACTCTCTTAGTTTTTGCCATGGCGTTTAGTTTATATTGAACATGCTTTTGATTCCTGCTCCAGAGCAGAATTGATTACTTCTTCGTTAGGGTATAGTTTTAAGTCAATCAGGCTGTTGATGTGGGCCTGTTGATAAAACTCCACATTGCTTGACCAGTCATATATGTATCTGTGCTGCCAAACCTCTGACTTGGATACACGCTCGGGATGCTTCACCGAAAACCCATGTTCTCCAATGGTCAACATGGCTATGAGCTTCTTGTCACGGTTTGCCCATAGGGATCTCCACCAGTTCCAAAATGACTTGCTATTCTTAAGAGCTGCTGCCAGCTCATGATCTACCGGAAATGTCTTTTCAAGGTAGTTAATGCCCTGATCCACCTTGAACTCAAAGACCATTTCCATTGGCAGTCTGAGTGTCCTGACGATGTCCCGCTCTATGATATGTACCAGCTTAGAATTCATTGTCGGGCTTTCCGTTGAATACATAGAGCTGGCACCTTCCATTGATTGCCGATGATGGCATCATCGTAAAGGATTGACCGTGCTGGGTTGCTGGATCTGTAAACCTCCGACATTGTTTTCTAAGCTTGCAGGCGTGTCCATTGAGTGAGCCTGGGCATTTGCTATAATCAGACATGTGCAGCCTCCTTTCTTTGGTAGTTGATGCATACAGCACACCATTTTTTCAACCAGGCGATTTCAAATTCAACCGTTATCCACCAAGGAGCTACTTCTGAGCTTATTTGTATGCTTGGCAGGTATAGAACTCTTGAGTTCTTAGCCATCCAATACCCTTTCACTTCGAAGTTTTTCCAAGGGATTAAGGCCAGGAATAGCAGTGGCCATCCCAGGGCTAGTGCGCTGAGTGCGATCATGCCGAGCATGAACAGAATTAATAGTATGAGTAAAGGTTTCATCATTGATTGATTTCAGTTCCGTGATACAATTGTGCTTTTTCCTCATCGATCATCAACCGGCCTCCTGGGCATCTGCCTGATATATCACAAGCCAGTCCCTGCACTCTTATGATGATCTTGGCCAGTCGCCTGCATAGCTTGGCAGTGGCCGTATAAGGTTCGTTTCTTTCCTCGTGGGCTAGCAGAATAAATAAGGTTCTGGGATGCTCTGACAGGAGGTTTCTAAGGCCTCCGTTTTTGAGCTCGTCATTGTAGATGGTGATATTGTCAAGCACGACAATTTTGTGCGCTCTCTGTTTTTTCAGCTTTTCAGAAAGTTCTGAGAGTGGGATCTCTTCGGTAAACTGGAGCTTCTTGTCCTTCTTGTCAATACCGGCTCTTTGGCATGATGCAATGAAGTTTACCCCAAGGCCTTCCTCAGCACTCACATAAAGTGTGCGCTCAAACTGGCTCATGTACTTAGACAGCATGAGTGCCAACCAGGTCTTACCGTTTTTCTCAGCACCATAGATAAGCCAGGCACCGTTAGTTTCAGGATGACCCATGGTGTCTCCCCACAGGCCATCCAATGGATAGGTTTTGTCTTTCTTGTCGTATAGGTTTCTGACGGTTCTCACTCTCATTTTTCAATTAAGCTGCTGATAAACGGATCAAGGTTTCTACAAATCGGAGCGTAGTTCGTTTCTCCATACATTTGTTGATGATTGGATTGATCTTATTCCTATCCTTGACATTGGCAGATACTACATCCCCAATGAGCTTTCTTAGGTACACATTCCTATCCTCCGGAGGAGTTGGTACCAGAGTGATGTACTCGTCTGAGAAGCGGCTGAACAATGCGCCGTATCCTACTTTCTTGTTATTTATTCCACGGTCTATTTTTTGTTGAAGTGAGTCATCTCCAATCAGGTACCAGGCACATCTTCCCTCGGTGGCATTCCACAATTCAGGTATTTCCATGAAAGCGGGATTTTCGAGGTATCCAACATCATCTAAAACAATGATCGGACTGTCTAGGATGCTCAATACATATTTCAACTGAGCTTTGACATCAACATATCTAGCCTTGTTGTCAGACCCAACCACTCTGGCGAGTTCCCTGACGAACTGGGTTTTTGTTTTGCACTGAGAGCAGTCTAGGTAAAAGGCATTGGTCATGGTACCAACAATGTGTCTGGCACAAAAGGACTTGCCGATACCCCAGCTATCAATCAGAATCATACTTCGGCTCCATTCCTTACATAGATTGAGGTTGTCTTGCATTTCTGTATAGACCGAGGTTTTGGCTATCTTCCAGTTCTCTTTCCGGAGAGAAACTCCAAGCTCTTTTCCGAGCCTCAAAAGCTCTTTATCACTAATTACTTTGTCAGTGTGACCGTTCTTTATTCGGTTGTAACTGGTCGGATTAATTCCGATTGACTTGGCGTACTTGGCATCACTGCCACCGTAATTTGAACGGCGTTCTAACACCGTTTTAATTACCTTGTTTTTGAATTCTGATGTAAGTTCCATTTGTATTTGATTTAGATTTCAAAATTCTTTCTCCAGGTGAACCCCCCGGTTCCTGTGTTTTGCATTTCTTCTTCCCACTCAGCCTCTTCCTTGAATTCTTCGAGTATTTCCACCGTATCACTCTCAGGCTCCTCATACCTTTTCAGTCCCTTTATCTGGAAGCTATTACCCACTATCGATTCGTTCTTTTTCTCGATGACCAGTACAGGTTCTATGTTTTGGTATTGAGACTTTTGGAAGGCTGTGATGGTGGCATCATAGGCACTCATGATTTCACGGGCTTTGATATCTCTATCCGTCCATTCTGCTTTTGCCCGATTGTATGTAGGCTTAGGCACTGCTTCACACACATATCGGCCATGGAGGTATATCAGGGCTTTGATCACCTGGCCGTCATTATCATCCAGCCAGAAGATGTCTATGTCCTTTCCTTCGACCTGTCTCATGAAGTAGATCAGGTGCTCTCCCAGGCTCACTTTGTCATCGTCTCCGAGCAAGTATTCGCCGTATTGCAGTTTGATGATGCCTGCATGGCAAGAGGACTTCTGATACCTGCCTATGTGTGGGAGGAAAGATCTGTAGTTGGTGGGCTTGACATCAGGGTTTTGATTCTGAAGGAAGTAATCCCAACGTGATATGGTGTGAGATTCATTGGAGCTGCTATGCTTGGTGTTATTCCATTTTTCAATGTCATGCAGGCATCCTTTAACTATATTGTCGTAGGCAAGGATTTTATTGGGTTTGTCTGACCCTGCCTGATTGGACTCTGCTCTTGCGTTCGGACGAGCGATCCATCCTTCTCTTTTTTTCTCATCCCCATACCTCATTCTCCTGAAGTAGTTTTCAATCACCTTTCCACGTGCTTTATTCGCTTCCATCTTCACATGATCAAACATGGCTCCTTCGCGTAGGAAAGTATCTTTGAATGAAGAGTTGAGTGACATTTCACATTCTAGTCCCGCCGGAATAGGTAAGTTCCATTCGTTATACTGTCTGACCAACTGGCGATAGAATTCTATAATGATGCCCTCTTTGGACTTTCCATGCACCCAACAGATGACCGCTTCACTGGCGACATCTACACCCATATAGAACCAGACTCTTTTGCCCTTGTCGTACCAGAACGGTGGCTGGCGGTCATCGATAGAAATCAGAGATCCTGCCATCGTAGGCTGTTCTAAACTGTGATAAGGGTTGAACTCTTGCATGAGGGTTTGACGGTTTCCGCTTCTGTGGGCATAAGTGCCGAGCCTGTTTTCCCACATTTTGAGATATCCCTTCACTGTACTGTCGGAGATCGATTTGAATCCTTTGGGGCTGTATTGTTCACCTGTCAATGGGTTTACCACCTCAATGTATCCGCTCAGGAATGACTCATATTGTCGTGATACCTCTATTGAGGTAGGCTTGTGCTCCTGTTTTGCAAACAGATCATTGAGGAGTTTTATGGTCGCCTCGTCAACCTTCCTGGCATTGGCCTTGGTTTTTTGCTGCGCGTCCTTAACAAGGGCTACATAGCTTACCTTATCGTATTCATTTAGTTTTTCTGCGAATGTCCTTGGATGAGAGGGTAGGTTATGCTGCACATCATGCTTGGATTTCAATACTTCATTGAAGGTGATGGCATCGGTACAGAGGGTAGCCATGATCCCTCGTACAGATCCTCCCTTGGTGAGTCTTTCGGTGATCCTGGCCTGCTTCAGCTCAAGAAGAGCGTTGCACACACTCGCATTGATTATGTATTGCTCTTGCGTCTCCGGAATAATGTATGATCCGTCTGGAAACTGAAATGAAGTGTAGTATTGAACGGCCTTTGAATCTACTTTGTAGAAGGCCTCCATCGGATGGTTGAGCTTTCTGGGATCTCCGAGTACAAGTTGGTATTCAGTGGGGAGGCTGTCGAATGATATAAGGAGCTGCCTGCCGTTTCCACCTTTTTGCACCCTTGTGATTCCATATGGCTTTTTTTCATATCTCTTGATTTCCTTCTGTAGAGATCCAAGAGTGTTCCAGAAGTTAGGTACCAGTTCCTCTTTGGTTACGACCAATATATTATTCCATTCAAATGGCATATCAGAGGACTTGTAATATTGAATTGTGTTTTTTGACTGCATGATTGAGGCCTGCAATTGACTCATCAACTAACAGTTGTTTGGCGGCTGATACTACATCTTCTGAGTAGCGTTTGTCATTAGGGTCGAATACCATTCTGACATACCTTGGAGTCTTACCGCTCTTTTCGGCAATCATTTTAGGAGTAATCTTATTAGCCTCACATTTTTCAAAAATATTTGCAAGTTCTTTGGCTGATATATTTGGCATTTTGTTCCCGTTTATATTGCTTTAGGGAACAATTATCTATAATTGTAGTGATAATATCAAGATATTGACTGATAAAAATCAAAATATCCGGATTATTTTCGGTAGAAACGTCCGTAAATACAGAAAAGCACTCAAGTTGAACCAGGGAGAACTAGGTGATTTGATCGGGTATGCCCAAAACAGTGTTTCAGCAATGGAAACTGGTGGTTTCATGCCCGATGATGAGGATATATTGGCCAAAATAGCATCCGCACTAAAGGTTGAAGTGAGTCAACTAACATCTATCGCTGATAATCTGGATATTATCAGCGTTCCTCATCATGGAAGTAGTCAAAGTAAAAGCCCTGACTTATTGGGATACCTTGATCAGTTAGAAAGAAGTGGGAGTGTCCCTATTGAAATATTAAATAACATAAAAACATATGTCCTCCTAGAAAAGGAGGAACTCATAGATAGCTATCGGAGATATAATGATCTGAGGGAAAAAGTGAAAAAGAAAATGGGGTTGGATATTTAGCTGTTCTCCATTTCAAGTATTTCAGAAGCAAGCTCTTCTTTAGCAGTCTCATGCATTTCATTCAGTTTTCTGTATTCATACCACTTCCATCCCAGAAAGCAGCAAGCCAAAAAAGAGACAATGCTAATGATAAGTATAATCAGTCTGTAGTAGTACCGTTCATTGTTTCTGTCAATCCGTTCTTTAACCAGGTCAGCATTGAGGATCTTTGCTTCACGATGTAATACCATAGTCTGATGAAGAATATCCTTTGTGACAGATTTGTATCGGTCATCCACTCCAATATCCTCCAATAGATGCTTGTCACCCAATGCTATCTCAATGGAGTCCATGTAATCATGAGAAAGTAGAAAGCTTTGAAGGTTAGAGCCATTGAATCCATCTATATTATTCATGAAAAATGCCGTCTTCAAGTACTCAAGTGACCGTTCATATTCTCCCTTGCCAAAATATACTTTACCGAGGTTGTTTAGCGTAGTAATTCTTAATTCCGACGAACCCAAGTTGTCCTTAATTGATGCAGCGTCAGTGAGCTCCAAAAGTGCCTCATCGGACTTGTTGAGTGATATGAGTGCATTTCCACGATTGTTGGCACACATCGCTCGGATCTTGCTCGTCGGGTTTATTCCCTCCGCATTATTGTAGTAGTCAATGGATTCCTCATACCGGCCCAGCTCGTATTCACAAATGCCTAACTCTATTAGATTTAATGCTTGCCAGTTTTTGTGATCCATTTCTTTGGCGAGATTGTGAGATCGTTCAAATAGGAGCATTGCTGAATCAAACTGATGTAGCTCTTTTCTAGCCAAGCCCAGGTCATAGGTTGCACGGATTCTGTAATTATCATTGTCCAAATAATCTGCCAAATGGATCAATTCAATCCTGGTCAATTCGGCGTTTCTCCAATCATTAAGTAATTCGTAAACCTTGGCGATGTTCATCGTCAATTGGTATTGAAGATCAACATCATCTAGCCTGTGGGCTATGCGAAGGGCTTTATAATAAAGAGTATGGGATTGCTTGTAGTTTTTCTCCAACCTACACAAGTATCCATATGAAAAATACAGATATGCCAGGGAATCGAGTTGGCCATCGGTCTTTGATTGTAATGCATACCGATCTACCCACTCCAGCCCAAGTTCAACATTATTTTCTGCATAATAGGTTGTAGCCCTACTATAGATCGTGTCGAGTGGTACGCTATCTGTTATTTCCGAAAACTGGCACCAACTCAACAATATCGCGACGGTTATCATTGTTGACCTGTTAAAATTCAGTTCTCAATTTGCTGCGTGGGCAATATATAAAAAAAGACAGCAATATCACATATATCATGATACTACTGTCTGAATATCCCCCAAAGAGGGGATGTGTTATTTGGGTTGGGGTACTACCTCACCGCCAGATCCTCCGTCATTACCTCCTTCGGTCAACTCTGCTTCAATCTCCAATTGGTCTGGTTCAACAGGATCAGTGTCATTGCACGCAGAAACCAACAATCCGACAATCAATAGTGAGGAATAAAAAAGCTTTTTCATTGTTAAATATTTAGTGATTAGAATTCAAAAAGTGCGACTCCCGCCACACACACGAGTAACAAATCTCGTCTATTTACCTGTAAATAGCTAATTATCAATTTGTTACACCGTTATAGTTAAGCCTAAATTAATGTATTATAGGGTGCAACTCATGGTTTTTTTTATCAAAAACTGGTGTTTATATGTCTTTAAAGGGTTCATCACGCGACAAAAAAAAGCATGCACTGTCCACCCAACTGTCCACCCAACTGTCCACCCAACTAATTTTTAGCCGTATTTTGATTGAAATATTGCCGGATTTATCGAATCCCTCTGATTATGGTCGTTTTTCTTCGAAAAGTGCCTATACTTTGAACAAATGGCTGTTTACGGATGAATATCCTCTTAAAATGAGTGTAGGTATCTCTGTCTATAGTACTCCTGAAAATTCAATTGCAATTCAATAGGATTAAAAGGAATGTATATTCTGTTTTGTCTTGGCGTATCTGTGAATTACGCAATAATCGCCCCATACTCTTTGGGTTCGGTGTTTTTGGGCTATTTTTGGATTTTCCCCCTTATGAATGTTCTCTTATGCCCCTTATAATCCAATTCGCAAAACGAAGAAAACTCCCGATCGTAAATCACATTTCCCGATCTAATCGAAGCTCCTTTTTCCAAATAGTAGAGCCCTATTCTTCGGCCACCTTCTTGCACATGCTTTACATCCACTCCCCATTTTTTGAGTTCACGCCTACCCGATCTGCCTATTTCATTATCCGGTATCCTGCTTACCAGTGAGGTATTGATACCAAACTGCGCCAGGGACATAGCGATGTTAGCCTCTGCCCCTCCATATATCGCCTCAAAGGAATTGGTCAATGAAAACCTGAGATATCCGGGTGTCGCCAGTCTGAGCAACAACTCTCCGAATGTGACTACTCTTTTGTCCATAACGCACTTGATTGATTATCACAATTATAGCCTACATCGAAGTATTAGCTAATTCAATACGTGAGAAATGCTATTCATTTTCCCAATCGTTTTCATCTGCCAGCTTTCATGTTTCATCGATTCATTGTAATATAGTCCTCATATGAGCGGCAAGAAGGAGCAGATACTAGAGGCAGCTAAAGGCCTTTTCAATCGACTGGGGTACAACAAAACAAGTGTGGACGATATCTCTCAGGCAGTGGGGATGCGAAAGTCTTCACTGTACTATTACTTCAAGAACAAGGAGGATATTTTCATGGAATCCTTCAAGAGCGAGTGGGAAAATCATTTCAAGGTTTTTCAGGCTGAGGCAAACAAACAAACCGACCCGGGAGAAAAGATCCTGGCATACATTAGTGAGACCTTGGATTACTATGAAAAAGTTGTCATCGAACACAAGATACCCGTCAAGGCGTTGATAGAGACCCGAAATATGTACCGGTCATTCGTCAATAAAATCAACCATGGTGGCATTGAATTTTATGCCAACTGCATCATGGAGGGTCAGGCTCAGGGCATGTTCAAGGAGAACATAGAAATAGACAAAGTGGCGCATTCCATGTCTCTGATCAAGTTTTCGATCCAATATGATCAACTCAGTATTTTCATTCATACCTACCCCACCGAGGAAGATTGGCTGAAAATCAGAAAGCATATTTTGTTTGCCATCCAATTAATTCTCAACGGTATAAAAAAATAATTCGAACGATATAACTATTTGTTCGAAACATCGTTAACTTTATAGTATTCCCAATCGAGGAATTTTTTTTAACCATATTTCGAACATTTGACTATTTTGTTCTAATCAATTAAAAACCATGAAATCTTTAAAACTCATCATGCTCGCTTTCGTTGTCCTTATGGCAACTCAGCTCGTCGCCCAGGATTTACCTAAAAAAGAATTTGAAGTAAATCTGTCTGCAAAACAAATCGTATTGGCTGCAGGAGAAACCAAAAACATTGAAATCAAACTCCTGAGATCCAAGTCTTATCGAAACACTGAAATCGAAATGGTAGTGGACTCACGACTGCCGGAAGGGATCAGCATCACCTTTAAGGATGGAGCCGACCCGATGGTCGATCAAATCATGACCATAGTGGCTGAGGCAAACACAGAGCCCTTTCAAAAAATTATCATAATAAAAGGAAAAACAAAGAGAGTATCTAAAGGTGTAATGCTAGACCTGGCTTTAGATGCGCAGACTCTTTCATCGAACTAACACATTATCATTTAGTATTGTTGAATAAAAAAACCCCGGCTAACGAGTCGGGGTTTTTCTTTATGCATTCTCTTTATTTCTCGATCAATACTTCGCCATCTCAGCGTCCTGCTCTTCAGCCCAGGCAAGGATTCCTCCTTTGAGATTGTAGAGGTTGGTGAAACCTTGTTTCTCAAGTAATCGGATCGCATCAGCACTTCGCTTGCCACTTCTGCAATGAACCACCACATCTTTATCAGAACTGATCTTACTCGATTGTTCTTCTACCTCGGCCAACGGGATCAATTCTCCATCCAGATTAGCAATCTCATATTCGTATGGCTCCCGTACATCGATCAACTGGAAGTCCTTACCTTCCGTCTGCCACTGATATAAATCCGAGACGGAAATCTCCTTCACAGCAGATTCCTGGGCAGCAGGATCTTTCAATCCGCAGAACATTTCATAGTCGATCAATTCAGTGATCTCAGGAGTGTTTTTGTTCTTCATCACCTTCATTGTACGCGTTTCAAACGTCAAGGCATCAAACAGGAACAATCTACCCGCTAATGGATCACCTACCCCGGTCACTACCTTGATCACCTCATTCGCCTGAAGCGAACCAATAATGCCCGGCAGCACACCAATTACTCCACCTTCAGAGCAGCTAGGCACCAATCCCGGAGGGGGTGGTGAGGGGAATAGGTCACGATAGTGTGGTCCGTTGACTCCATCCTTGCCCTTGTGGTTAAACACCGACACCTGGCCTTCAAACCTAAAGATCGAAGCGTACACGTTGGTTTTATCCAACATCACGCAGGCGTCGTTTACCAGGTACCTTGTCGGGAAATTGTCCGTCCCATCGGCTACTACATCGTAGTTTTTGACGATGTCCAGGGCATTATGCGACGTGAGCATCTCATTGTGCACTGTGAAGTTCACATGAGGATTGAGCTTCTGCAATCTTGCTTTAGCCGCTTCTGCCTTGGGCTTTCCTACATCATCTACGGTAAATAGCACCTGTCTTTGAAGGTTGGAGTCATCCACTACATCAAAATCAAGAATACCGATATTGCCCACTCCGGCAGCTGTCAAATACAACAACAGCGGGCTACCGAGTCCTCCGGTACCTACGACCAATACCTTGGCGGCCTTTAGCTTGCGCTGGCCTTCTATGTTAAACTCAGGAATGATCAGGTGGCGACTGTATCGCTCCAGCTCATCCTTAGAAAATTGTACTTCAGACATTGTAATTGGGTTTATCGTGATCCCCCGGCAATAGCGGGAATAATGCTGATCACGGAATCTGCTTTTACTGCTGTGTTTTCATTGTCAAGGGCATTGATGTCCTCATCCCCTACATAGATCCTGATAAACTTTCGGATCGCTCCTTCATCATCGAAAATGTGTCTTTTCAAATCAGGATGCTTCGCTGCCAAATCCTCCACAGAGGCTTGTACGGTAGCACCGTCCGTTTCGATGCTCGCCTCGTTGTTGGTAAACTTTCTCAGTGGAGTAGGTATAATAATTTTTGCCATTGTCTTATTTATTCGTCAATATCTCTTCTTCAAATTCATTTATGTCTTCATTGAGCTGCCAGGAGGTGGTATCCTCGACCTTCGTCTCATTGACCGATGCAATGATATACGAAAAATACGGCACCGCCTGTTTCAGATCATGTACGGAAGGTTTGGCCGGGTGCAACGGGTGAGAGTGATAAACACCCAATAGGGTCAAATCGTTCGCAAGCGCATGGTTCTCTGCCTTCATATAGTCCAGCGGACTTACTTCAAACCTTCTGCGCTGATCTCCCTCCTTGCTGTTTTCCAGGGGCTGGTACTCGGTCACCTGCTTATCGCCATTCTCCTCCTTGCCGTAGAAAAAACCTACGCATTCATTAGGAAAGTCGGCCAGGGCATGCCTGTGCATCGAGTCGAGTATCTCGTTACTTACGTTGATCTCCTTGGCCATTAAAACAGGGACTTGATGATTTCACTGTATTTCTCGGCATTGTCAGGAAACAGTGTTACGATCGTTCCTTCATCAATCTCTTCTGCAATCTTCAACGCACCTCTCAGGTTGGCAGAAGCCGACGGGCTCAGCATCAGGCCTTCTTTCTTGGCGGCCAGCTGTAGCGTTTCGTAAGCATCGAAGGTATCGATATTCATGAATCGATCTGCCAGTGACGAGTCGTAAATCGTAGGAACGATGGCCGTCTCCATATCCTTCCATCCCTCAAGCCCATGTAGCGCTCCATCAGGTTGCAGAGCTATTGTAGTTATGTCTTTATTCACCTCTTTTAGCCTTCTGCTAATTCCTGTAAATGAACCTGTGGTACCTAAGCCTGTCACAAAGTATGTCAGCTCGTCCCCCACTTCCTTCAATATCTCTTCGCTGGTATTTTCATAATGGGCTTTCCAGTTGTTGTCATTACCGTATTGATCAGCCAGAAAATACGTCTCAGGATCATTCTTAAACAACTCCTGCGCTTTCTCTTGTGCCTCATCTGTGGAGCCAAACTTAGAGGTGTAAATGATGTTCACCCCAAGGCCTTTCAATAACATCTTTCGCTCCCACGAGGCGTTTTCAGGAAGACAAATGGTCACAGGAATTCCCAATTGTGCCCCGATCATTGCGTATGCGATGGCGGTATTTCCGCTTGACGCATCCAGCAGGGTCTTGCCCTCACCCAGGTCACCATTGACCAAAGCCTGCTTGATGATGTTGTAGGCCGGTCGTGCTTTTACACTGCCGCCAAACTGCATCCACTCCAGCTTGGCCAGGATTCGTACGGATTTCTTAGGGGACAAATTGTTGATTTCGAAAAGAGGGGTATTGCCAATTTGGTTACCCAGCTTGATGGCGCTTTCGATGATTTCTGATTCCTGATTCAATACCATTGTTAATTGTTAGTCATAAAAAAAGCCTTTCCTGATCTGGGAAAGGCTCTTAATATTAATCCTTTGAATATTTTTTATAAAGTCACTTTTCCCGCTTGTATATCGATGCACAACAGCAACAGCACGCTGCACAGCAAACATTACAAACGATATCTAAAACGACTTTTTTCAATTTCTTTTCTGTTTCGAGAACTACAACGCAATTTTCAGGGATTAGTTCCTAAATTCATAGCAAACAGGAATATTTTTATAATCTCAGCGTATAACTCGCTAAAGGCAATGGGAAACCCTCTGCCTCAGGGACGAATACAAATCCAAAATCAAAGGAACCATTTTCCCCAATGAGCCTGCCTCCAACACTCAAAAGTGTGGTGTTCAAGTCAAACTCCACGGAGGAACCGATGGGGATCATATTGTTCGTAAGAAGTGCGAATTTGCGTCCCGTTCTATAGGTGGCTGAAAAGTTCATCAGCCCGATTTCTGTTTCATCAAAGGATCCGGTATATCCTAAAGTGATGTTTTTATCTCTCGAACCATAGGAGTTTGCAATTCCATATAAGGTAATGGTTCCTCCGTCATTGAATAATGGAAACACATAAGCGGACGCATTCCATTTGTTTACGATTTCAACGGAAAATTTAGGAAGTACAAAAAACACCTGCTCTGAAAACTCTAAACCCGGGACAAAAGACATCCCGCCGGTAATAGAGATATTGTTGGTAATACCGTAGGCTCCGGAAACAAAGAACAGTTCGGTAAACTGAATGTTTGCCTCCCCCTTCTCCAGGTTGAAACCGTTGCTGGATATCAGGTTTCTATACCCTCCAACCATATATGGGTAACCTCTGGAATCATCCGCCTGATTCTGTTTGGGTTTGCCTTGTAAGACTTCAATACTGGAAATTTTATTCTTCCTCACAACCACCGACCCGAAGTTTTCAGTGAGTATTACAAAATGGTCTGATCGGTTTCTAATCAACTTTCCAACGATCACAGAATGATCGGTTAGCTCAATCTTGAATATTGTGGAATCAGTAAATGCGATTTTCTCCAGATCGGCTATGCTATATCGCTCTTGGGCAATAGAAGAATGACTCAGGCAAGTTATAATCAATAAAGCGGCTATCGCTTTGACTATTGAGTCCCATTTATCTTTCATGGTTAGGTAAGGTTTTGGTCATACATAAAGTTACGAAATAGGCCCGTTTGCTGAAAATTATTAATTCAACTTAGCCAATACCCTTTCTGAAACTTCTAATCCAATCGATAATGAAGATGTAGCCGCAGGAGACGGTGCATTGCAGACGTTCACAAAATGCTCGTCTTCAAATATCTGAAAATCATCCAACAGCCCCCCGGTGCGATCGCAGGCCTGGGCCCGCACTCCCGCTCCTCCTATTTCCAAGTCGGAGGACTGAATTTCAGGGATAAGTTTTTGAAGCGCTTTCACAAAAGCCGCTTTTGAAATGGAGCGATACATTTCACCTAAGCCGGTTCGCCAGTACTTTTTGGCCACTTTTTGAAAACCCGGCCATTGTAGGGTCTCTATTAACTCAGATAAGTTGATGGTACTCATGTTGTATCCTTCACGAGCAAATGCCAGCACTGCATTGGGCCCGGCCTCTACCCCGCCTTCCATCATCCGGGTGAAGTGCACACCCAGGAAAGGAAAGTTAGGATCCGGCACCGGGTAGATCAAATTCTTGACTAAGTGCTCGCTGGATGACTTGAGTTTGTAGTATTCCCCTCTGAAAGGGACAATCTTCAGGTCATGTTTACTCGGTGTGAGATGGGCGATTTTGTCGGAGTACAACCCAGCGCAGTTGAGCACTATTTTTGATTGAAAAGATCCTGCTTCCGTTTCGACCGTCCTGGAATCACTGGAGTCAACAATATCCGTCACCTTCGCCCCAAACTTGATTTCCACTCCACTGTCAATCAAAAGGTCCACTAGTTTCTTACAGACCTCTTTGTAGTCTATGATCCCGGTCTGTGGAACGAATATTCCCTTCACCCCGTTGACATGGGGTTCGTATTCTTTAAGCTCTTCTTGTTGTAAGGTCTTAAGGCCATCTAATCCGTTTTGTGTCCCCCGCTCCTGTAAGGTCTCCAGGTACGGGATCTCTTCTTCGCTGGTCGCTACCACGATCTTTCCACATAGATCAAACTCTACCCCATGCTCCTTGCAAAATTCGATCAGCAGATGGTAGCCTTTGATACAATTGGTGGCCTTCAGACTTCCCGGCTTGTAGTAAAGTCCGGAGTGGATTACCCCGCTGTTATTTCCGGTTTGATGCTGCGCAAATGAACTTTCTTTTTCGAGAATGGTGATGGAGGTATCCGGGGATTGTTTCTTAAGCTGCCATGCTGTCGCTAGGCCGACAATGCCCCCTCCGATGATGATGACGTCTTGCATTTGGGGCGAAATTAGACGCTATCGGTTGAAAATAAAATACATTTTCACCGAAATGGGTTCCCTTGTTTCACTCAGCATCCACACCTATTTAGTTTATGGTTAAAGCTTGCTTTCTCGCCCTTAAGCCGGGCAGGCTCTTCATTTTTGCCTTGAAGCAAAAAAGTCAAGGCTCTGAATTAATTCCTAAAATTCAACTTCGTGCACCCATTAAATCCAAACTCTCCCGAATCGCTACACTCTCGGGATCAAACAGTGGATTTAATTTCGATTTTCCTTTAGCTGAATTTTTAAACGGAATTAATTCAAGGCCGACGGAAACCATTGTATTCTTCTTTGGAGGAGATACAAAGGAGGAGTTAGAAAAGAATAATTCAGCTTGAATTGCCAGCTTGAAACTTACTAAAAACGAACCCCTATTTCTTTTCGAACTGCAGCGCAGCGGAATTGATGCAATACCTCAAAGCTGTGGGTTGCAGGCCATCAAGGAAAATGTGTCACCAGCTGTTTCGGATCGTGAGGTTACTTGTGCGTGCTGATGTTTCCAGGATCTCTACTGGTATGAAATACATCCAATATCCTGATTGCTTCCGGTGTTACCTCATAGATGATTTTGTAACTCCATATTACTTTGAATCGGTAGTTGCCAGGCTCCTCTTTCAGATAAGGGTCTTCTACAAACTTCTCAGGAAAAACGTTCAGATTTTTAGCGGATGCAGCTATTTCATCCCTGACTTTTTTTGCCCTTTCTGCAGACTCTCTTGCCTTGATGTAATTGTAAATGTCCTTGAGAGCATATTTGGCTTCATCATTCCAAATAATCTTTGGCTTTCTCCTTACCATTGTTGCATTTCCTGCTCAAGGTCTTCCTGGGTAGTAAAGTGTCCGGCTTCAATATTGGATTTGGCTTCTTTGATACGATCCTTATACTGTTCTATACTCATGGGATCCCCTGGCAGGGTATAGTCGTCTTCAAAATAGGCTTTCGCAACAGCTTTCATCATGTGCAAAAGTTTTTTATCTCCCCGGTCCACATATTGATGAAGCTCTTCTTTTAATTGTGCTGTACCCATGATAAAGTGTTTTCCCAAAGATAACGATTTCGTTTTGCATTCTGTATAGGATCGAATCAGGCTGAATCTTAACTGTTCTTTTGCTCCAAATCAACGTGCAGGAATTGCATGTATAAAGGAAAAAACGGAACTACTTCTTTTCGAACTGTAGGGCGGCAGAATTGATGCAATACCTCAAACCTGTAGGCTGCGGGCCGTCCGGGAAGACATGACCGAGGTGCCCACCGCAGTTGGAGCAGGTGACTTCTGTACGGATCATGCCGTGGGACTTGTCCAGATGCTCGGTAATGGTTTCTGATTCCTTAGGCTCATAAAAACTTGGCCACCCACAGCCTGAATCATATTTACTTTCAGACACAAACAGCTTCTCTCCGCAGCCTGCACACAGATACGTTCCCTCCTCTTTGTGGGCATAGTACTTACCTGTAAAAGCCCGCTCAGTGCCCTTCTCCCTCAGGATATGATAAGCCTCGGGATCGAGTTCTTTTTTCCAGTCCTGGTCAGATTTATTCATATATACAATTTACACTTTTTCCTAAAGAAGGTATTTTCAAAAACATACAAGTTTAACGGTGCACAATCAAAACGCGAATGACCGTCATGCAAAGCATTGCGGGAACACCGGTGATAAAGCTATATTTTGGCTTTGTTCAAACAGGCATCTTCGAGCCAAACCCATTAATCAACCTTCCAATGTCTGAAAAACCTAAAGGGTCTGGGGGTTTTGAAATATTTGTCCAAAGCCTCTTGTTCTTTTCTTAATTCTACCATGAGCAATGACAAGTTATGTTTTGCTTCAGCTACGGCGTAATTATAGGGTCTGTGAGCCGATCTGGGCACAATGGATTGGGCATCAGCCTGAACCAATCCGTCTCGTGCACGATCAAACAATTCCTGTATCTGTTTGTCTGAAAGGGATGGTTTTTTGAATTTCTTATATCGATGGATTCTATAAATTTCATACCCCTGCAATCCGGTTCTGTACTTTTCAAGGAAAATTTGTTGTTGAGAGCTTTTCAATTCATTTTCAAAAACCACATTAGTTGCATTATCTATGGCCATTCGGTTGTAAATAGCTTCCAATTGAGTCAATTTATCTGCATTATTATACTCACTGATAATACTTAGATACGGATAAGTTCCAGGCTCGTCAAGTTTGGAAAAATCTTTTTTCTCAAATTCTGCATGGCTAATGGGATTATCCAGAAATTGCCAAATAGGATCGAACGGAATATGAGTTTTGACAAATTCCTCGGGTCGAGTCAAATAGTATTTATTCTTAAACACGCGAATAAACCCATCTTCTCCACCATATCCAGCAGCCCACGTAGCATCCAAGAGGTAATAAGCAGAATCTAGACACACGGCATTCCAAGCATGACTCCTCCTGGCAATTTCACCATGGCGCTGTGTATAGCCTGACACATAATACGCCTCGATACCTGCAGCTTTGCACATATCTAAAAACAAAATGGAATAGTCCATGCAAATTCCCGATTTTACCAGTAGCACGTTCTCTTTTCTTTGTTCTTGTGAGTGAAAGTTCAAAGGATTGATCAATTGATCCGTATCGTAGGATATGTTGTGGGTTATCCATACAAAGAAGGCCCTCACCTTATCTCTGTCCGTATTGAGATCCCGACTAAGATAATTTGCTATAGACCAGGCATCTCGGAGCGAATCAGGGGCGTATTTCGATCTTTCATCCAGGCTACCTTCTGACTGGCCGTATGAAATAAAAGTAGTCAGAACGACAGAGGTAAGAATAATGTACTTCTTCATTTTATACTATAGGTAAATTCCTGTTCCCACCATGCTCTGCATGGCGGTGTTAATACTTTGCAACAAAGTATTACCTTATAACAACTTCCTTTTAGTTTCGTCCGGCAAAGCCCATGGAGGTGAAGAGTAGTTAGACAATTTCAGCAATCGTTGCTCCAAATCAGCGAACTTCTTCTTTGTAAACAACTCGCCTTTATTAATTGCTAATACCATGATTTCCGAAAGATGTTTCAATTCCTGTCTAGATTTGGATTTTTCAAACGAGTCCATTACACGAAAGAAGTAATCTGATACGTAATGCTTTTTCCTTACGTAAAGCTCATTACTCAAGAGTCGGACAATCTGCCTATCGGCGACAATCCTATCCTTGGAAAAGAATTGTATTTGTAGAATTTTCGCATGGATCAACATCTTATGTAACCTATACTTCATTATCGCCTTTTTTTGAACAAAAAGTCACAACATCAAATAACACTCCAGAAAACCAATTAAGAATAAAAACTCTTCTCCTTCTTTTTTAGAAAAAGCTGACGGAAGCTGTTGCCGGTAAAGGCTCCTAATCCACCGCTGAGCCCACCGATCAGGCCGGTGATGATCACGAGCATATTCGTATCATTGACAGGGAAGAGTTGTACTATCTTTTGTGACATGATAGAGGCAGTCTCTACGTCGATCTTCCAGGCCATCACCATCCAGACGAGTCCAGCACCCAGGAAGCCGCTCAAAAAGGCATTGAAATTGTTACCCGGCATCAGAAAGGTGATCAAAAACGCCACCACCATCAATCCCCACCAGGGCAGGATAAATGAAACAATCAACCCCAATACGCCTATCAGTACTAGTTTGGTAATGAACAACATGTCAGTCTTTTTTAATGCGTTGTGTAAAGATAATTTTCTGATCTTCCTGATCCTTGTCCTTCAAAAACAGAAGAGGGAAATAGTCTCCCTTGGCCCAATTTTCAATCATATGACCGTATTTCGGATGACCGGGATTGCCTGTCTGACTACCGGGGTATACTCCCCAGCCTTTGACACCAGAGTCCGTAAGCTCCACCACCATTCGCCAGGACGGACCGGCAGAACCTGATACGGCGTTCACGATGTCCGGACCCCCACCAATCTCGATATGATCAAATGAGAAGGGCTGAAGTCTCAGCAGGTGGTTGATCCGTGAATTGCGATAGTTGGCCCAGGTGAACTCCAGCTCCGAGTCGGCCTTCCATCGTTCAATTTTGTCCAGGGCTTTAGCGAATGCCGTATTGACCAGATCGGCCAATGTCTCTACCTCAGGGGTAGCCGCCTTATCAAAATAAACTTCACTGCCAATCGAATCATTATTCATCAAGTAGATGGTATGGTTTTCATTGGGGAATATGGTGCGCAGCGAATCATTTCTCAACTCATCCCATATGGCCACATACAATTCATCCCACCATGCATCAAAGAAGCACGGAGCTACAAGCTTCGCCTCATTAAAGTAGTCCCACTGCCGGAGCATCAGGTAGGTTTGTTTTGATTGAGCATCCAAGGAGGCAGTATCGAGGTTGTCCAGCATCACCGGCAAACTCTCCGAGGCTTTGTAGTTGTAGTTGTCATATTGAAGCCTCATCATGTCCTTCACCCTGATGTCCCTCATATAGCTCAGTCGGTCATTGAGCCGGCGGTTTCTGTAGGCTTCCAGATTGAAATCATACATGTAGTAAGGATAGAGCGAATCCACCGGATGCTGGTTGGCTGAGCTGATAAAGCCTCGATCCGGGTTCTTCACATAGGGATGGTGCTCAAAGGGAATATCGCGACCCCATTCGTTGCGGGAGTCTGCTCCGTCCATGATGAACTTCCCCTGACCTTCCCATTTGATGGGTAGCCGACCTGTCATCCATATCGCTATGTCCCCTTCTCTGGATGCAAACAAGAAATTCTGAGCAGGAGTATTGTGGTACCTCAAGGCATCGACATAGTCATCATAATTCTTCATTCTATCGAAGTAGTAGAAAGTAAGGAAGTCATTGGTTTCCTCGTGAGCAGTCCACTTCATGGCCAGGTTCACCTTTTCCTTGTTTGCGCTAAAGTTTCGGTCATACATCACCGGCCCGTAGTGTGTATGCACTATCGTGTCATAAAAGTTGCTTCCGCCTCGCACCTTGATTTTTTCAATCACTTTCTCAGTTTTGAGCCACATGTCGTCGTAGCGATATTCTTCCCGCTTGTCATCACGAAATTCTATGGTGTACCAATCCACCACATCATTCTTGGAGTTCGTTGAACCCCAGGCGGAATGTTCATTGAACCCGATGATGACCAGCGGTGCCCCGGGAAATGAAACCCCGTAGACGTTATGATCGGGGGTAGATAACTGAATGACATACCAAATAGACGGCAGATTCAATTTCAAGTCCATTTCATTGGCGAGGATCACCGAACCGTTTGCTGTTTTAGAGCTATCCACGGCAAAGTTGTTGGAACCGTAGTCCGGGGCTTTTTTCTCGCGATAGACATTCGTCACGACCTCAGGAAAGTCAGATGCAGGCTGCTTCACAGTGATAGGATCAAAATCCCATTGAGTCCCTTTGGGCACAATCGGGTCTACATTATGAGGTATTTCCGGATAAAGAAAATCAAAGACCTCCTGTCCGAGGAGCTTGCGCGCATTGGTGTGTTCCAGATCAGCCTCCTCCGAGCTCAGATCATCCGACATGTATTTCAAAAACAAAATGGATTTAAATGGAGACCAGGCCTCCGGCACGTAATCGAGCAACTTGTATTCTATCGGATAATCCTTATAACCCAATTCGTCTATGTAGTCATTGATACCATCTGCATACGCTTGTAAAGCGTTTTTCATGATGGGATTTTTCTCGACAGCCCGCATGGTTCGGTGGGCACCGTATTTCAATCCCTTTCTTCGTTGCATTCTGTCAAACTCCAGGGTCTTTTCGCCAATGATCTCAGACACCCTACCCTCAGCAGCTATGATCTGAAACTCCATTTGCCATAGCCTGTCACGAGCGGTCACATAGCCCTGGGCATAGTACAGATCATAGTCGTTTTCGGCAAAAATGTGGGGGACCCCTTGTTCGTCATAATGAACAGTCACCTCAGCGCTGATCCTGTCAGAAGATAATGACTCAGACCAATCGATTTCGTCCAGCTCTCCATTTTGCCAAAAGCCCATAAAAGGATTCATAAACTTCCCCAGTGGCGGGACTTCCCCCTTCTTGTAATTCAGAAAAATAAAAAGCGTGATAGACAGGGCTAACGCAAAGAGGAAACGAATTTGTTTCATGGATAACTGGCCAACGTTGAAATTGACCGTAAGATAATCCACATCTTACATTAGCACAAACACGAGATTCAGCAATATTTAGGGTTGAGCCAGAACTTCCGAAACGGGCTGTCCCGTACAGCCGCTCGGCAGCTTGAGACCCAGTAGTATAGCCATTGTTGGGGCTACATTGGTAATGGGATGGTACTCGAGAGAAGAGCCCGCATTGATGCCTGCGCCATAAAAAATCATCGGCACATGGGTATCGTAGGTATAGTGGCTGCCATGTCCGGTTCCGGATTCTGCATACCACTCTTTTAACCAACCGGGCTGTAAGAAAAACACGATATCACCAGACCTTTTTTGGTTCAATCCTGCCTGTAGCATTTTGACTTCACGCTTCAAAGCACCTGTAGAAAAAGCATCTCGTGTATCATATACCCCCGCTACACCATCGAGCTGTATTAGGTAGTCCTTGATCACCTTTATCAGTTTATTCAGTTCCCCCGGCTTTTTATTTTCATCTATCACCGCATGGTTCAGATAGATCTGGTTGTCGTGAATGTGCTCAATCACTTCATCGCTACCACAAAGTATCTTGGCTTGCTCTCTGATCCCTGATTCTACTTCTGATTGGCTGAAGTATCCTCCTGCCATTTTCTTTTCCAAAAGGCCATGAGGGATCTCGCTCACGCCATGATCCGAGGTGAGAAACAGTGACCAGTTGCCCTCACCCACCTGCTCATCCAGAGCAGCAAACAGTCGTGCCAATTCCAAATCAAGACGGATGTAGGTGTCCTGAATTTCCTTGGACATCGGGCCATACTTGTGACCGATGTAATCCGGACTGCTGTAGCTAATGGCCAAAAAGTCCGTTGTACTTCCTTGCCCTAAATTCTCAGCCCCTAATGCAGCCAGGGCCATCTCTGTTACCAGTGTATTACCAAAGGGTGTAGACGGAAGCATACCATAGCCTCCACCTTTTTTAGAGATCGCCTTGAGATCGTACGGGAAGACAGGCTTGACACTTTCGTGAATGGGTTTTTCGTAGGGCCTATCGTCACGCTCAGATTCGACATAAGACTCGATGGGCTTGATCGTCTCCCACTTTAGACTTAGGTACTTATCTGCCAGCTTTCGACCATTAAAGTCTTTCACCCATTTGGGTAGCTCACTAGTATAATAGGTACTGGTCATAAAGCCGCCACTTTCATGGTCATACCAGTAGGATCCATCAGAATTTTTACCTCCGGGAAGGATCGCTCCACGATCTTTGATGGAAATGCTGATAACCCTTGACTGCCCAAGACTTGAGATTTTTAGTTCGTCGGTGAGCGTGGTGGTAAGCAGATTTTTTGGGGAGCGATTGCCTCGATCTTTTCCACCAACAGGTTGAACAGAATCGTCTTCAACGCAGTTGATACCTTTATTTAATTCTCTTGAATACCAGTGGTTGGATATAATCCCATGATACCGTGGAGTGGAGCCGGTGTAAATAGACGAATGGCCGGGTCCTGTCTCGGTAGGCACATAGTTGTAATGTGCGTTTTTCATTTCAAAACCTTCGTTCTGAATCCTCTTAAATCCACCTTCTCCAAAGTGATCAGAAAATCGAACCAAGAACTCCTGCCGCATTTGGTCTACGACGATTCCTACCACCAACTTGGGTTTTTGCGTGTTTTGAGAAAAGACAGAATGGAAAGACAGTAATAGAAATATTACACTTAGGGCTCTAGTCATGTGCATCAATTTTGTGCCCAAGTTACATCAAACTTTCGCATTTGATATTAAGCCAGTTTTAATTATTAAAATATAATTTTGTCGTAAAAAAACCGCTCTTTTGAATCTCCACTCAAAACTCGTTCCCGATAAAATCTTTACCTCAGTAGGCCAATGCGCCACCCATCTCAATCTGGAAACGTACGTCATCGGCGGATTTGTCCGGGATATATTTTTAGAGCGCAACTCCAAAGACATTGACTTTGTATGCGTGGGCAGTGGCATTCACCTGGCCAAGACCACAGCCAAATCGCTGAAGAGCACCAAGATGGCCATCTATAAAAATTTTGGCACGGCGATGGTCAAATATGAAGATCACGAGCTGGAATTCGTAGGGGCCCGAAAGGAGTCCTATGACCGAAATTCGCGAAAGCCGAGTGTAGAAGAAGGCACTCTTTCCGACGACCAAAACCGCAGGGACTTCACCATCAATGCCATGGCCATTAGCCTGAATGAAGGCAACTACGGTGAACTCGTTGACCCGTTTGACGGTATATCGGATCTGAAAAACAAAATGATCCGAACCCCACTCGACCCAAAAATCACCTTTTCGGACGATCCACTGAGGATGATGCGGGCGATTCGGTTCGCCAGCCAGCTCAATTTCGACATTCATCCGGATACTTACGAGGCCATTGCCGATCAAAAAGAAAGGATATCAATTGTCTCCGGTGAGCGCATCATCATCGAACTCAACAAAATCATCTGCTCTCCTACGCCCAGCTACGGGTTTAAGCTGCTTTTCCAAAGTGGCCTACTGGAATTGATCTTTCCTGAAATGGTGGCCCTACACGGAGTGGAAACGATAGATGGAAAATCGCACAAGGACAACTTCTATCATACCATTGAGGTGCTCGACAACATCTCCAAAACCACAGACAGCTTGTACCTGCGATGGGCGGCTATTTTGCATGACATTGCCAAGCCTCCCACCAAGCGATTCAATAAGAAGGTAGGCTGGACCTTTCACGGGCATGAAGACAAGGGTGCAAGGATGGTTCCCAAGATTTTTAAAAAGCTCAAGCTCCCCCTCAATGAACACATGAAGTACGTGCAGAAACTTGTACGACTGCATCTGCGTCCCATTGCCCTGGTGAGTGAAGAAATCACAGACTCAGCGGTACGCCGGTTGCTATTCGAAGCGGGGGACGACATAGAAGATCTGATGAAGCTCTGCAAAGCGGATGTCACCACCAAGAACCCCAATAAGGTAAAACGCTACCTGTCCAACTTTAAGAAAGTAGAGAAAAAGCTCACTGAAATCGAAGAAAAGGATCGGTTGAGAAACTTTCAACCCCCGGTATCAGGAGAGGAAATCATGGAGACTTTCGGCATTGAGCCCTCTCGATTGGTCGGTGAAATCAAAAACGAGATCCGGGAAGCCATACTCGAGGGACACATCCCGAATGAGAAAGAAGCGGCACGGACTTTGATGTTTGAGCTGGCCAAACAAAAGGGATTGGAATTGTGAGCGATAAGCCATTAATTTGCCCCCTCTAAAAAGTACACAGGATGAAAAAAATACTGACACTCACAGTTTTACTGGTTATGGTTTTTGGGTTTAATACCAAGGCCCAGGATACCGACACACTCAACTACGCGGAAAGCGATGTAAGAAAGAACTTTGGCATCTATCACCTGGCCAAGCGATACAATGACCCGGTGGTGGCACGTATGGCTCTTTACCAAATCCTTGTGTTTTCACCCAATGAGTCAGCCGTATTGGACTCGTTGGCTATGGAATATTACAGTCAAAACAACTTTGTGTCCGCTGCCCTGGTGGCTAAAGACAATATCGAAGCATACAAGAGCGAGCTATCCCTGGAAATAGGCGCAGCTTCCATGTCTAACATCGGTGTGAAAGACAAAGCTCTGGAGTACTATGAAGATCTGGCTTTGATCAACAATAACACTGCCACTCACTATCAGATTGCATTTCTTCAGTATGAATTGAAGAGATATTCTGAATCAAAAACAACTATCGACATCCTGATGAAGCGCCCCGAGATTGACACCTTGACGTTGATTTTCCCTAAGCAGGACAAAACACAACAGGAAGTATCTATGAAGGCTGCTTTATTCAATCTACAGGGATTGATCGCTCAGGGGCAGAACAAACCCGAAGAGGCCAAGGGATTCTATCTTGAGGCGCTCAAGGCTGCTCCGGGCTTTGAATTGGCCCAGCTCAACCTACGAGCCGTCAACAAGAAAGAGGGGGAGTAGACTAAAAATACCAGGCCAGGTCGGCTTTGATGAAGCTATCTTCTCTAAAGAGATAGAGGAATTCATTTTGGCTGACCTGGGTAAACATCCTGACCTCTACACTACCTGTAAAGGACGATCCAAACCTTCGGCTTCCCTCTACACTATAGAGGCGCGTACTACGCTCCACATCGAGGATTGAACCAAACAAAAACTCGGTACTCTGAGTATCGTTAAAGGCCAACCTGCCTCCTACAAAGACATCATTTTGAAGGCTGCTCAAAGCTAAATCACCTCGATCATCGTACATGTACTCCCCTATCACACCCAGGTCTATCCCGCTGCCACCGATATTGCCAAAAGTATATTCAATGCCGGCATCCATGGCCCACATATCCTGCAGAGATGACTTCCGTACGATAGACTCAAACTTCCACAGAATCGGCCCGGTAGTGGCCTGTATGTCAAGTCCCGTCTGATTGATGATGGCATAGGCGCCCATGATTCGTCCTTGATCATCAAGACCAGTAACGATCGGCTCACGCCCGGTTCCATAAAAATGACTCAGCCCAAAATCAACCGGGCCTACATAGTGTGACCAGCGCCCAGCCACCTCAGGCCTCCACTCCTCAATGTCGCTTTCAAACAAAATCTGATCTCCGTCGATTGGGGTTGGGGTACGAAGCCTACCGTTGATGCCCGGAAACTGGCGCTTGCGGAAATACGACATCCCAAACAGATCGAACGTCCCAAGGTTGGTCATGTAGGAGAAGTGGGCCATCAGCTGCCCCAGTTTTTGCTCACCATCGAACGTCTCCAGGTTGTCGGTCTGGTTGATGATATCGACCAAATGCACCGCTTCGGTCACACCCCAGTAGATCTTCTTAAAACCCAGACTCAGCTCCCAGCTATTCTGGACTGTTTGCACATACAACTCACGAATGTCCCAGTGGTTTCTGCTGTCATCCACAAAGTCCACCCTCCCAAAGCCGGTGAAGTTGAAAGCGTACCGCCCGTCCTTCCATTCATAGAGATACTCGGGCTGCACACTGATCGCATAAAAATTCCTGGACTGTCCATCGTACAAACCCTCAGACAGAAAGCCTCGATACTCAATACCAATGTTTCCGTTAAACTCAGAGTAGCGGGCATTATCCTGTGCAATGCTTGCTGTAGATAAGAACAGAAGTACGAGGATCGCTAACGATCCCCGTACTTGAAAAAACCAACTTATCAATCTACTTTCCTTCATTACCTACCGGCCCTTTTGAGACTGTTTTGGGTAAAGTCATTGTCAGTGAGCCCTACGGCAAATTCATAGTCCTCAAAGCTGAGACGGGTTGACTTACCCGTTTGATGATTGACCATATAGAACTCTCCTGCACGCCAATGCTTACCGAGATACTGCTTATAGCCGGTGTAATTCAAGGTCTTAAGCAGTTCATTCTTTCGGTCATAAAAGTCCACTTTTTCTACCCTATAATTTGATTTGTTGAACCAAACCTGCTGGCGTGTGTAGCCTGACTTGGGATCGACTGGATAGCGCTCTATCAAGTAGGCATCCACTCCATTGATCTTTTCCTCACGAACAAACTTATAAGTGTACTTTTCCACCTCTTGGGAGGACAGATCTTCATAGGCAAACTCACTGCCCATAAACGGTCCGGACTTGTTGTCCGAGGAAATCCTCTTCACCCTTTGGATGGAAGGAAGAAACAACCATTGATCATCTGAGCCTTCCTTGTGCGTATAAGTCAACGTGGAGGTTCCACGTACATCATTAGGGCTTTTGAAAACGATCATAGATTTGTCTCCGTCTTCCACCAACTCTAATATTTCAGAGTAAAGTTCACGCACGCTTTCTTGCCCATGTCTGTTGGTCAGCGTCATGGTCAGGTTTACTTTGGTGCTACCGAACCCTTCATCATATTCCGAAGCTTTTTGGGCGATTTCCAGGCCTTTTTGCTCCGCATTTTGTGCATTCACGTTTTGTATTGACACAGCTATCGCCAGCATCAATAAGATTTTATTGATTTTCATGATTGATATTGATTATGTGATTGATTAAGCAGGCATCGGCTCCAGGGCCAGTTCCTGTTCTGATTGTTCTGTTTTTTCGTCCCTGCCAATATTGAGCAGTAGTGCCGGTAGTAGAAGAAAGTCCAACACCAATGCCAGGGTAATGATGATACCGGTGACTTTCGCCATACCCGAGTTCATACCAAAGCTGGACTGGGCCAGGATCGCAAAACCGGCTACAAGTACGATGGTCGTCACGACAAGCGCCTTGCCCACAGTATCAAAAGCAAATCGTACAGCCTCTGCCTTGGTTTTGTTGAGCTCACGGCGTGCTCTCAGGTATTTAGAAAGAAAGTGTACCGTATCGTCGACAATAATGCCCATCGTCATCCCAAAAACGATTGAGATTCCGACATTGATCTGACCGACCATCACTCCCCAAATACCGAATCCTACAGCAATGGGCAGAAGATTGGGCAGCAGGCTAATCAACCCATGCCGGAAGCTTCGAAGCACGATCATAAGAATACCCGAGATGAGCACAAGCGCAGATATACTACCGGAGATCATGCTGTTCATTTGCCTTTTGGTCAAATGTGAAAACATCATGGCCGTGCTGGTCGCATCCGAATACATGTACTCGGGTGCATTTTCTTTCAGCCAATGCTGAGCCCTGTCTCCCATGGCAATGAAATCATTGGACGACAGATTTTTAGTCGTAGCAATGAGACGTGTTTCTGACTTATCGACGTTTACCTGGTTATTCAGGTCCAGGCCAAACGGAAGGGACATTTCGTACAGCAATAGAAACTGTGCAGCCTCTTCCCTATTGTCGGGTACTCGGTAATACTCCAGACTGTCCCCATGCATACTCTTATTGATCCGTCGGGCCACCTCGGAAAAGGCATTGACGTGGATGATCTCCGGCTGACCCTCGAGCCATAGCTCAAACTCCTCCAGCTTTTTCAGGTATTCAGGATTGTTGATGCCTCCTTCTTCTCCTGCTCCCAGAGAAAACTCAAGGGTATAAATCCCGGTCAGGTTTTCTGAGATAAAGTCAGTATCCGTCCTAAACTGCACCCGCTGATCAAAGTACTTAATGAACTCTTCGTTAAATTCATTTTTCGCAACGAATAGTGTGATGAATATTGAAGCTGCAAGTGAACCCCAAAGCACTTTTTTGTCGTGGGCAATAACGAAATCAGCCAATCGACCAAAGAAGTTTCGTGTGGCTTTATTATCCTCTGCATTTTCCTTCACCTTAACCCTGACCGGTAAAATAGCCATCAAAGCAGGCAGCGTTAAAATGGAATAAACAAAGGCAGCCAGCATGCCAATGGCCGTGATGTTGCCCAGGTCATGGAAAGGCGGAGCATCGCTGAAATTCATCGACAGGAACCCTATGATGGTCGTCAAGCTCGTGATCAGCACGGGCATAAAGTTTACCCTTACACTTTCTATCAGTGCCTCTCTTTTGTCCAGGCCTTTCCGCATATTTTGCATGAAAGTCACAAGAAGGTGAATACTGTCTGCAACAGCCAGAGTCATGATGATCTGGGTAGCTGCAGCCGATGGAGGCGTCAGCAAGATTCCCATCCATCCGGCAAACCCCATGGCCGTAATGATCGAGAAGACGATAACCAGCAATGTGGCAAATGTTCCACTCAGTGTGCGTGTAGTCAGATAGATCGTCAAGATCACCACCAAAAACATCAGCGGGATCAGCGTACCCATATCGTTCATAGATGCCTCGAAAAACGCACCCGACAGCATCACATTCCCCGAAAGGTAAGTTTTCACTCCTGGGTTCTCTTTTTCAAATCTATCGGCCATACCGCGCACATAGGCAATGATCTCATTCCCTGCCTCAGCATTGTCCAAAGGAATCTGCACGGTAAGATTCAAGGCTGTCAAATCTCCTTCTTCGTTTACCAATCGATCCCTGAGTAGGATCTCATTGATGGCGATCCCTTTGACCTCTTCTATTTTTTCGGGATTGTATTCAAGTGCATTTTCTACCAGATCATCTACATATAGATCATCGGCTACTGCCTTGGTATGCTGAAAATTGGTAATGGCATCAACACGCGTAGAATACGGAGTTTGCCATGCTTCCTTCGTCAACTGCTCTATGGCCGCCAGTGTCCCGGGGGTAAAAACCTTGCCATCGGCTGGTTCTACTACGAAAAACACATTGTCATCCTTGGTGTACTTGGCTTGTAAACCGTCGTATGCCAATAGCTGTGGATTTTCGTCGCTAAAAAAAACGTGGTAGTCGCTGTTGAATCCTACGTTCTTTGCACCATAGCCGATCACGGCTATCATGGCTATTGAGGCAGCGAGTACCAGCCACCTCCATTTAATCACCCATCGGGCAAATTGAATTGTTTGTTCCTGGCTCTTCTCCTGAAAAGCCTTCAATCGTTCTGTCATTGGTTTTTGGTTTTGATAATAGATTCGAGTTTACCCCATCACGCCAAAGGCATGAAAAGGATGCACACTATTACGCCAACCAAATAGTATGGTTACAATATATTACGACTTTCGTAATATTAATTTTTAAAAGTAACCTGATTGAGTGGAATGTAGTCCTTTAAATTATCTGTAAGCTTTGTAAGTAAATCGATCAAGGTGGTCTCCTCTTTTTCACTAAGTCCGGCGAGCATGGCACCGCTCATATGCCTGAGAATTGATTCCAAAAGATTGAAACAGTCCAGCCCATATTTGCTTAAGGCAATCTTAATGGCCCTTCGATCTTCCTTTGAATAAACGCGCTTTAGATAGCCCTTTTCGACCATTTTATCCACCACGCCTGTGGTGGTGCTCATTGGTATTGAAAGATAATCGGCAATATCCTTCATGATTACCTCATTGTTTCGCTTGCCTACAAAGATCACCACGGAGAACTCCCGCTTCGTTAGATCTTTGGTAATCTCAATACAGGAATTGTCAGCTTCCTGCATTTTGATCAACATGATTTGAAGGCAATTATTAAATTTTCCAATATTATCTAACTCTTCCATGCTCCTATTCCCAGTTTGATATATTGCAAATATAAAATAATTCGAGACTCGTAATTCTTCGAGTCAAACTGCCGTTTCGCAATTTTTAAGCAAACAATTATTAGTTATGTATAAACTATTATATACCTTTATGTATCTTTATAAAGCTTAAGAAATATTTAATACCTTCTTAATGCTAAAAACACTACATCTAAAGACGTTCCTTAACAATCTACCTGATACCATAACCTGAAGGTCTTAATCCATCTTTGTCCGTTTTCTATTGATAGATGTTTGATAATAGAAAACTGCAAAACAAAAGAGTCCCGGAAATCCGGGACTTTTTTTTATTTCTATATCAGGGCGTACAATTAGTCGTTGCTACCGATTTCGTGCAGATGATCCAGGTCATACTCATCCGGAAAAGGTTGTACTTTGTTCTTCTCCTTTTTCTCTCTCTTGCCGGGCCTTCCAAAAACGAAATTCAGACCTACTCTAAAATTAACCTTGTTGACATCACCCACATGAGTCGACTCGAATAAATTCCCAAAACTATCGACGGAAGTGTAAAACTGGAATGTACCCAAATACACTACCATACCTGCGCCAAGATCAACCTGATTAACCTCGTCATACGATGCAGTAGCAGATAAAATAAGCGACCTGCCAAACTGATGAGTATAACCCAGCGCGTACTTCATCAGATCGTCCTTCACGCCCGACTCATACAAAAACGACGCATTGACCGTGCCTTTATTGGTGACCTTATACCTCATGGATGCCAATGCACGATAAGGCAAATTGCTTTTGTAGCTATCAGTATATTCTTCCTGACTTAGCATTTGCTCAAGCGTATCGGTGAGAACCTCCGCGAAGTTGTCCAACTCCGTAAGATCCATTTCTGGGTAAGAAATTGTATCGTTGATCAATCTATAGTTTTTCACATCCTCTGTCCAGGTGATTTGTCCAATATCATTGATGGCTGTAGACAAAGTCAGCTTATCAGAGATATCCAGTTGCATTCCCAGGTCTACACCATAGCCCACATTCTTATTACTAATCAAATAGTCATGAGACTCAAGAGAAGCAATGGAGGTTCCGGCTGTTTGAACCTCAGCATGCTCAAATGCAAAACCTATGTTTTCCGTTTGCATGGTCACGCTGGCGTTGGGGTTGGTCTGCGACTGAAATACTCCTTGCAGGTACTTGGCCCGCACACCGATGCTAAGGTTCTTACCTCCGACATTCAATTTTTGGATATAGCCAAGGCCCATTTCCCTGAAATAGATGGTCGAAGCACTCAGGTAATCTTCACGCAAGCTCTCTGAGTCAATGCTTCCACCCCCTTCTACCAGGTATCTCAGTACATTGGTAGGATAATAGGCTGACATATGAAATCGGTCGTTTACGAATGCCGTGATCGCTGCGTTCTTACCTATAGAGTGACCAAACTGAAAAAGGGAAATCGTACCATCAACCCTTAGTCTGTCCCCGCCTTTTAAAGAGCGCAGCATTTTTTCTACATCGATGCGCACACTATCCGTTTCGGGTATTTTCGTAAAAATTTCATTGTAACTCAGTCCGCTGTTGACGTTTAGGCTGACCCCAGAGAGTACCGGAAGCGAAAGGTACATTTTGGCCTGAGGAAAAAAAGAAGCATTGAACGACTGTGCCTGAGGAGCCGCAGAACCAAGGTGATAAAACGTCAGATCATTTTGGGCTGTAGCTACTGTAGCCAGCACCAACAGTTGATATATAAGTAAGTACTTTCTCATAGCTCTACGACCACTTCGCCTTTAAGTCCAACTTCCAGTTTCAGTTCATAATCCTCATAAATGACCACTTCAGTATTGCTCTCCGATCCAAAAGTCGAAACGAGCACGGTGGCCGAAACATCGCTCGAATTGAGCAAGGCGTCAATTTCAATTTCGCTGAGAGCGACAGTAGACACAGACACACTGGGCTCTGTCACCCGCCCATTGTCAAATGCCGTAGGAGAATTGATTTCAAACTGCCCCTGAATGGGTGTCTCATCACCAAATTCATCCATGATCACCAACTGGATAGACCCTTCAAAGGGGATTTGATTGGTAACCGTAATCTCCACTTCCAGGGAGCGAATGTCTTGCGCGTCTTGCAGTCCCTCACTTGAAAATTCAAAATCAACCTCGAAATCATGCAAAGTGACGTTCATCGGAATATCGACCACTGCGTTGATTTGAATGTAGCTGGAATCTGTAAGGAAATTGTGGGTCAAATTGGAAGCCTCAGGGTTGGCGAGGGCCGACACGTTGAATTCTATTGACTCAGGGATCTCACTCAGCAGCGCATCAATATTACTTACCTCTCTATTTAACTCCAAGGTTGAAATCCTGCGTTCGCCAATCTGACCCGGCGCCAATATCAATCGATCGGACTCAGACAGAGAATGTGTCATGGCAAGCGTGGATCCATCTCTAAGTGTCGCCACCACGCTATCCATATTGAGCAGAAACTCCAACCCAAAGGAGTTCTCTATCTCTAGGGAGATTCTTGGATCACGAAACGAAAGCCCCTCCCCTTCAAAATCATCAAAGCCTTCTAATGAGAAGTCAAATTGTTGGTTGGACATCTCATGCTGACCAAAATAGCCAAAAATGCTACTAAACTCAGGATCTCTATAAGTCAGGTCAAAATACAAACCCTGGTCGGTAGTGAGGGATTCTCCCGGCTCGATGATCATATCTCCTTCAAGGTTTACCCTAAAGGTGTTTACTCCATCTACATTTTCTACAAGTGTCTTGAGGCTGGCGAGAGGATGCTGGTAGCTATCAGAAATACTGCTACCCGTATATTGAAGAAAATTGGTTCTAGCGAGATCCTGATTGTCAGAAACGGTGCGTGTTTTGAATATCACCCAGTCATAATCAATGGATGCAGGAAAATCAGAGGTCATCTGGTAGTCAAGTGTTCCTCCCGAAAAGTACACCGAGTCCACCCTTTTTCCATCCACTTCAAATTCAAAAACGAATTGCTGGTCGAAGGGCACCGTTTGCTGAACGGGTAGGCCGGGCACATTGGCAGGAAATCGAAAAACTGCATCGTTGGTGACCGTCTCAACGGAGATTAACTCGTCGATATCATCAAACCGAAGCTCTTTCTCTATGATAAAATGAATCTCCTGCTGCTCATTGGTATGAACACCCACATCCTCGCTTTCCAGGTCATCAATTAATTCTCCGATTGTGAAAGTTGCCTCGCCGAGGCTGAGTTCCAATTCAGGTGAAATCTCAACAGGTTCGATATTATCTACCGTAATATCATCAAGGCCGCAGGAGAAGTTTGCCAGCAGCGTTATGATCACCGCCATTTTCAACATCAGGTTTTGCCGTACCATTATCGTTTTTATGTTTAACATGCATTATCAAAAATCACATACCACTAACACTCAATGGATGTGCTAACAATAAAACGGGGAGATATTCATATACCCGCAGGGAAGCGAGTAACAACACAGATGGTAGGGGCCTGAATAATGGGGAATGGGTGTTCCCTTCAACTTCTCTTATCGTCCTGGGCTCAGAACCGTAGAGTAAAACTATTTTCTTTTTCTAGCTTATTGTCCAAATAAAGGACTTTTTCACGGCGAATAATGAAATTTAAGAGAACCCACTAGGTGAATTTACTAGAGTACCTACTGCCAATAAGTTGATTTCCTTATTTACTTCGGGGAATTACCTAAAATGGTTGGAATCCGGGCTTCCTTGTTTTTCAAAAAAAGAATAGTGGCATGGCTAAGCAGTTCAGCTCAAGACCCAATTTTGTTATTCTATCTTTCCTTTGAGCTTCTCCTTTCGGCCAGCCCGAAGCACAGTAATGGTAAAGTTGTCCCCTCGGGTCAGTTCTTTAAAAGACAGACGTGCCCGTTCAAAATTCTCTTCGCTATTGAGTGGAATCCCGTTGATGGCTATTAGAATATCTCCTCCAATCAATATACTTTCCCCTGCAATATCCACAGGTATTGTGCCTCCTTGGACTCCCAGCAAGCCTAGCGGAGACATTAGCGTTACTTTCTGAACCAGCATGCCTGCTCCACCGGGTACGTTCAGGGCAGTGGCAAGTTCGCCTGAAATAAATACTGCTTCCACGCCTGTCCATGCTGTAGGGTCGTCCAGAAGGAGTGCCTTGCAGACATTGGAGGTGGCAGCAAAGCCCAACCCTTGAAATCCACCCGATTCTGATAGAATGAAGCTAGCGATGCCTACAACTTCACCCTTCATATTAAACATGGGACCACCGGAGTTTCCTTGATTGATGGATGCGTCAGTTTGAAAAAACTCCATCCATTGTTCTCCATGTGCAAACCTTCTCTTTTTATGTCTCCCGCTGATATATCCCACTGATAAGCTAAAATCCAGTCCGTAAGGTGCTCCAATCAAGAATATTTCGTCACCTACCAAAGTCTCATCTGAGTTACCCACTTTCGCAATGACCTTGTCTTTTGGTTTCCACATCAATTGGATCAACGCCACATCAGCGAATGGTGCAGAAGAAATGACCTTAGCGGGAATTGTCTCACCATCAATGAACTGAACATGAATATTATCTGCAGTCTGAACTACATGAGAAGCCGTAAGTACCAAACCATCTTCACTAATAAGTACACCCGAACCAATTCCGGCACTCATCACCTTTTGCATTGTATGCTTTTCTATCTCTTGCCCTTCGACGAGGATTTTGACCACACTTTTTGAGAGATTTTGATAAAGCGAGCTGAGTTTTTCCTGAGAAAACACACTGGTACTTGCCAAGGTTAGAATAACGATCAGTTGGATTTTTTTCATCTTACTGTGAGTTTACTTTTTATCAGAGTTCATTAAATATTTTCCTACGAAGGTGGCAATCACTACCACCAAATAAAACTGACCAATCAGGCCCAACATTATGGAGACACCTCTTGAAGCAGGTATCAATGGCGTGATTTCACCATAGCCTATGGTCAGCATCGTGATATAACTAAAATATAGAAGGTCATTGGCCCCTGCCTGTCCCGAGGCTACATTCGAAAATGCGTTATCATACCCTATGTTGATAAAAATAAAAAACAACGCCCCCGCATATCCAATCAACATATACCCGGTTAGGGCTCCAATTATTTCTTTAACCTGAATTTCGTCTTTCTTGAACAGAGCCAGGTAAACTTCGTAAATCAGTACGCTGATGAAAATGGCAAAAACAAGAAGTCCAAAATGCCGATAGTCTCCCTTAAACCAACTAAATACCACTCCCGACAAACCAAATAACACTAAATACCAGCCAAACTTCCTTAGCTTGCTAAAAACAAATAGTCCTGAAACAAGGGTTAAAACATTAATCACTGGACTGATCCACACATCTCTAATCTCTGGCTTAAAAAAACCCGGAAGAAATATGTCCAGAGAAATGGCAACAAACAATATGTGAAATTTGTACTCAGAGATTAAGTGGTTTTCATCAACCAGTTTCCAAAAACGGTTGGCTACTTTCATTCCTCTGAATCGTTCTCTACGGGCTCGACAAGCCAGCCTCCGCCAAGAGATTTATAAAGTTGGATATATGAAGTCAGCAAATCACTCTGAGCAGCCGTGAGAGACAGTTCGGCTTCAAAGGCCTGACGCTGAGATTCAAGATATTCCAGATAACTGGTCACTCCTTTGTCGTAACGCTGACCACTCAGGTATTGAGCATTCAGAGCTGCTGCTACATGATTCTGTCGGGCTTCTACTTCTCGTTGATAGGTATCTATGGCCACAAGTGCATCCTCGACTTCTCTAAAAGCATTAAAAACCGTTTGCTCGTATTGCAGATAGGCCGCCTCAGTACGCAACTTTTCTACTTCTACCCGACGCTTGTTCTTACCCCAGTGAAAAAGTGGTCCAAACAATCCGGCACTTGCACTCCATGCAAACCCGGCTGGCCCAAAGGCTCCACCAGATGTATTAAACAAATCAAGTTCTGTACTCACACCGGCCAAACCAGTAATAGTTAATGAAGGGAATCTAGCCGCCTGTGCGACTCCTATCCTTGCATTCTGTGCATGAATTAATTCACTCGCTTGAAGAAGGTCAGGCCTTCTTTGAAGTAGCTCGGAAGGCAGTCCTGGAGGAATGTCGGGAGCCACTGTCAGATCATGCAATTCCATGCTTCGCTGGATTTCTGTCGGATTGACTCCAACCAATACACTCAACGCATGACTTGTTTGCGCGGTGGCTCGTTCATAAAAAGGAACCGCGGTTGCGGCAATAGCTTGTTGTATCTGAGCCTGATTCAAATCAATCTCTGCCACTACACCTTTGTTGTACCTCTCTTGAATCAGATTCACTGAGCTGTCTCTCAAGGCCAGAGACCTTTCTGAGATTTCTACACTCGCCTCAAATTCTCTCAATTGAAAATAAAATGCAGCTACCTGAGAAGCGACCAATAAACGAAGATTGGCCAGCCCATATTCTGAGGCCATATAATCTGCCAGTTGTGCTTCATTTAGTCTACGGAGCTTACCCCACAAATCTATTTCCCAACTTAGGGCAGCTGCCCCTATGTAATTTCCTTGAGCATCCTCGGTCAAAAACCCTCCATAATTACCATACCCAACGGAACCCTGTACATTGATATCAGGATACAGCTCAGCCTTTTGGATTTTATATAAGGTCATGGCCTGTTCGACATTTTTGGTGGCCACCAGGACATCACGGTTGTTTTCCATTGCCAGCTTGATCAATGAATCAAGCATGGGGTCGTTGAACAACTCCCACCAGCGAATATCACCCAATGAGTCGGTTTGATTCTCGGCATGAGCATACACGTCGAGGGAAGTGACTTCCGGGCTTTTAAACGCAGGCCCCACTTTGCACGAACTGATCATCAGCACGACCAGCAGGCTCCAAATAAGGAACTGAGAATATGTTTTATATGATTTAAGCATTGTCCAACTCACGTTTCTTTTCATACTTAAACACTTTACCAATAAAGACAAATAGCATCGGGTAAAGGAACACGCCCAGCAATGTAGCAAGCGTCATCCCTCCGAGCAGGGCCATACCCATTACCTTTCTCGCCTCTGCTCCGGATCCGGATGCCACCACAAGGGGAAAAACCCCAAGGATAAAGGAGAAAGCCGTCATCAGAATAGGTCTAAATCGGGATTTGGCTGCTTTGATAGCTGCATCAAACAAACTCAATCCATTTTTAAATTCATCATTGGCAAACTCGACAATCAGGATGGCGTTCTTAGCCGCCATTCCTATCAGCATCACAAAAGACACCTGGGCGAATATGTTGTTTTCGAAAGTCGGACTCATAAACCGAAACAACCACAGTGCAAACAAAGCTCCGAATATGGCAAACGGGGTGCCCAATAAAATGCTCAGAGGCAACGACCAACTTTCGTACTGAGCGGCCAAAATCAAAAACACAAAGACAAGAGAGAAGGTTAAAATCACACCAAGAGAGCCAGAAGCTTTTTTCTCCTGAAAGGACATGGCATTCCAGGCGAAAGTCATATCAGAGGGCAATACCTCTCGGGCTACTTCTTCAAGAGCTGTCATTGCTTGGGCAGAGGTGAAACCTGGTGCCGGAGCTCCTGTCACCTCCACAGCTCTGTATAGATTAAATCGATTCGAATAATCCGGTCCGGCTATTGGTACGATGGTGGCTAGAGTGGCCAATGGCACCATATTGCCATCTTTATTTTTGATAAAGAAATTACTTATTTGCTTTTCATCTACACGATACTCAGGTTCCGCCTGGATGTAAGTTTTATAAAGTCTACCAAATCTTGTAAAGTCATTGACATAAGCTCCTCCCATAAAGGCACCGACTGTTGTATACAAGTCATTGAGATTCACTCCAAGCTTCAAAGCCTTCTCTTTGTCTATATCCATGTATCTCTGAGGGACTGTTGCCTGGAACGTCGTAAACGCTCTACCAATCTCCGGACGAGCATTGGCTGCTTGGATGAACCTCATTGTATTTTGAGAAAGATAGGCCGGGTCATTTCCTCCACGATCCTGAACCATAATGGAGAACCCTGAACCATTACCCAATCCCGGAATAGCCGGAGGACCAAATGCAAATGCCTGCGCCCCTTTTATTTTGAAAAAGAGAATCTTATTTATCTCATCAACTATTTCTTTGGCTGTCTTGTCTCTCTGGTCCCATGGATTGAGGGTAACGAACATGAAGCCGTTATTAGATGACATTGCTCCAGACAGCAAACTAAACCCAGTAGCGTTCGATACATACTTTACATCTGGAATGCTCATAGCTATCTGCTCAATCTCTTTCGCTATTTCATCAGATCGCTGGAGTGATGCGGCATTGGGCAACTGCATATTAATGAAGAAGTAGCCCATATCCTCCTCAGGGATAAACCCTCCCGGCACCAGCTTTCCAAATACACCTGCCGCTACGACAGTTATTAAAATGAAGATGACTCCTCGCTTAATTTTTCTCGTGACCACATTGGTGAATGACATATAGCTGTCCGTGCTACGGTCCATTCCTTTGTTGAACTTTGCAAAGAACCAACCCAATGCCCCACCATACTTTTCGGGTTCCTTCAATAGAATCGAGCAAAGCGCCGGACTCAGTGTCAATGCATTGACAGAAGAAACCATCACAGAGACCACAATGGTGATCGCAAATTGTTGATAGAGAAGTCCGGTTATCCCTGCCATTCCGGCAACGGGAATAAATACTGCAATCAGAACCAACGTGGTAGCAATTACCGGAGCGGTCACTTTGTTCATTGCGTCGATGGTCGCTTCCTTGGCTGTCATGCCTTTTTCGATGTTAACCTGGACGGCCTCCACCACTACAATTGCATCATCTACCACAATACCGATCGCAAGAACCAATCCCAAAAGAGACAGTACATTAACCGTAAACCCTAGCAAGGGAAAGAACATAAATGCCCCAACCAGAGATACAGGAATGGCAATCGTAGGGATCAGTGTGGCCCTCCAATCCTGGATGAAAATAAACACAACCAAAACCACCAACGCCAGAGCTACGAACAACGTCACGATGATATCTTTAATACCCGCGGTTATAGGAGCCGTTGAGTCAAGAGATACATCATATTTGATACTTTCTGGAAAGTCCTGTTGTAAACGATCCATTTCGTCAATAACCTGAGAAGCCAATTCAACAGCATTTGAACCAGGAGCTTGGTACAGTGCAATGATGGAACAAGTCTCTCCATTCAATCTTGTGTAGGCATTATATGTTTCTACACCCAAATTGACTGTAGCAATATCTCCTAATTTAACTTGAGATCCATCCTCTTTGGTTCGAACGACTATTTCCTCAAATTCGGCTGGGGAATTAAATCTTTCGGGCAAGCGAACAGTATATGTAAATTCAGTCCCGGCAGGCGAAGGTTCTGCTCCAAATTTCCCACCTGGAACAATAATATTCTGTTGGTTAATCGCATTGAGTATTTCCGGTACGGTCAGCCCCAACTGAGACAGGCGATCAGGCTTGATCCAAATCCTCATTGAATAGTCAGATGCTCCTAATACGTTTACCCTCCCTATACCTTTGATCCTGGCTAGCTGATCTTTGATATTGATCAAGGCATAATTGCCTAGAAAATCCTGATCGTAGCGTCCATCAGAGGTTAGCGTAATCAACATAAGAATACTTGGCAAAGACTTTTCTGTGGTTACACCTAGTTTCTTTACAGCCTCTGGCAATTTGGCAGTCGCAGCTGAAACTCTATTTTGAGCCAATACGGTATTCATATCGGGATCGGTACCTACATCAAAGGATATATCTATCACCATCGATCCATCATTAGCATTGGTGGATTTCATGTAGATCATGTTGTCTACACCATTGATCTGCTGCTCCAGAGGAGTAGCAACCGATTCTTCTACACTGATGGCGTTCGCTCCTGTATAATTAGCGCGTACCTGAACGATTGGGGGTGTTAGATTGGGATACTGTTCGATGGGAAGATCGATCACCGAAACTGCCCCAACGATCACAATCACAATGGCAATGACCATTGCAACGATCGGGCGATGAACGAAGAAGTTACCTTTTTGCTCTGCCATTTTCAGATGTTATAGGGATTCGGAAACACTTTTGAACTCAGTCACTTCTGGCACAATTACAGAACCTGATCTGACTTTTTGGATACCCTCCAGCACTACCAGATCATTCTCTTCCAAACCTTCCCTGATCAACCACATATCATCCATTTTGGGTCCGACTTTGACTTGTCTGGACTGTACTTTGCTACTGTCTCCTACCACAAAAACGGAGAACTGCCCCTGCAACTCAGACACACAACGCTGAGGAATAAGAATCGCATTTTTTCTATTGTCCATTTCTACTCTGACCCTAGCAAATTGACCTGGACGTAAAATCAGGTCGGGATTAGGAAATGATGCTTGAACCAAAATAGCACCAGTCGTAGCATCTACTTCTCGATTAATAAAATCTACATTGCCATTATATGGGTGCACAGAACCATCAGACAAGATGAGTGAGAGATTGCCATTCTTTCTAGCCTCCTCTTCTGCTTCTAGTGCGGTTTTATCTTTATTTCTGTCCCTTACATATCTTGCCACCATTAAATACTCTGCTTCTGTAAGGAAAAATTGAACTCTTATCGTGTCAATTCTTGAAATGGTATTCAAAATCACCGGATTCGGGTCTCTACCCACGAACTCTCCGACTCTGGCATTGGTTTTTCCAATAAAACCTGTGATGGGCGAATACATTTTACAATAACCTAAGTTGATCTGCGCCATCCTCAGACTGCCTTTAGCCGCATTGACCGATGCCTGAGCTGCATCTCTATTTGCTTGTGCGTAATCAAGATCACTTTGACTGACTGCATTAATTTCCGCCAATGGCTTAACTCTATTGAGTTGGTTTTCTGCATTAGCCAAAAGAGTTTCGGCTTCCGCCAGTCGGGCACGCTGGCTAGCTACTTCAGCCTTGAATGGCTCAGGATCTATGGAATAAAGGTAGTCTCCTCTTTTTACACGACGTCCTTCTTCAAAATGTATCCCCATTAGAAAACCTTCAACCCTGGCTCGAATAGGAATATCCTTCAAACCATATACTTGACCCACGAATTGCTGAAACAACGGAACGTCCTTCTTGATTACCTTAACGACCGGAAGCTTCTGTGGAGGCGTTTGTTGCGCTTTTTCAGGCCCACAGCTGAAGAATAACAGGAGGCCCAAAAACAATACAGGATTAAGTTTCATAGTGTTGATTTTAGGGATTTCGAAGATAAGCGATTATCATTTATTCTTTTGAAGATTTTCCAAGATTCAGGCACTTTTTGATAATTTGGTGGCAAATTCCAAAAGCCGTAAACAATGCGTGTAATTGTACTTATTCTTTTCTCATTTTTTCTTGTCTCATGTAAAACAGAGCAGCTCTTGCTCGATGCTGTATGGGAAAACCCTGATTATGAGAGTAAATCGTTTAGAAAAATTGCTGTATTTGCTATCGCAAAGGACGAAAAGAATAAGAAGGAGTTTGAGAAGGATGCCGTTAAACACTTCAAATCCAAAAAGGTGATCGCCATTCCTGGTTATAAGATATTTGACAATGATTCTATTGCAGATCTAGACGCGTCCGAAGTGAAGAAGCGGTTATATGCCCAAGGGTTCGACGGAGTGCTTACAGCCAAAACTATCGAACATATCTCTCAGGACGACCATGATACTGATGAGGAAGAGCTCAAAAGACATAGTCAGGACCTTTACCGATTTGGGCACTATTTTGTATCCAGATACGACCATGTGCAATCTGATGTACAGGGAAACTACACAGTACTAGAGGCTAACTTCTATTTTTTGATGGACTACAACGAGTTTGATGGTAGCAGCCTCGCCTGGATATCACATTACAAGATTGATCCAGGAACTGCCAAGGGTAACACTGAGGTGGAAATTGACAAATATGCCCATATTGTCGTGCAGAGTCTTTTTGATGACCAGGTGATTTTGCCGAGAAAGGCTAAGTGATTCACGAACTCTGTTAAAATTGAAAAAATGTCAGCGATTTCTGTTTAACACGTTACTTTGCAGCTGAAGCTGCTTTGGCAATATCATGAAACGTTTTGAGAAAGTCTGTGTGAAATGACTCATACTGGCAAACCCAAGCCTAACGCCAATTTCAGAGATTTGAAGGTCAGTATTTAATATTAGTTCGTAAGCCTCCTGAAGTCGCTGCTCATTAAAAAACTGGTAGGGCGTCTTGTTATAGACCTGTTTGAATAGCTGTTGCGTTTTGGTTTGATTTAACCCAACATATTTGCTAATATCCTCCAGGGTAGGTGGTCTATGAAAATCGTTGAAAAGTGATTTGGCAGATAACATTCGCTGTATAGAAACGTCGTTAATTTTAACCGAATCGGAGGATTCGATTCTATTCCAAAATTTCGAAAGCTTTAATAGCAGAAGTTTATAAGCAGAGCTATGTACCTGTTCCTCATGAAAAGGGCTGGTGATGTCCCACTCCAGAATGGCCTTGAGCTGCTCTTGCGCATCAACAGAAACGACATCATAGAATGCCAACGAATTGGAATGAGATAGCACGTTCGAAACTTTACTTAAACGAGTAGCAAATTGCTGTAACCAGGATGTGTCTATAAAGTACGCAGCGCTATATAATTCTACCGGCCCTTTGATCGTATTGGTTCCATCTAGTTTGATATTGTGAAGCTCTGAGTTCATCAGTGTACCTTGATCCAGCTTTAATTCCGGGTTGGAACTTTCAACTTTACCTCTTCCCACCACTAGATTCAAGTTCCAAACGTCCGAATTCCATGTCTTCCTTACAAAAGTGATGTCACCAGACAAGCTCCAGTGCCAGATTCTATATTCATAACCATGGAGCACTTTATGAATGACTTTCCCCCTTAGTTCCTTACCTTCAAAAACCCACATGTATTGAGTAATTTGTGTGACTTCCGCAAATCGTTCGATTTGAGCCAAAGTCTGCATAAAATCCTTATCGGTTATCAATTCCATTGATTAACAAAATTAGACATTTTTATATGGTTTTGTCGACATTAATTAACTGACAGCACCGTCTGTATAGGTGAATCTTAAATTAAAATGTCATGAAAAAGAAAGAAAAATGGATAGTGGCCCTTGATTTTACACCGATGGATTTGGATATCCTTCGATTCACCAAATCACTAGGCACACTCCTCGAACCTAGCGAAATCGTATTTGTCAATGTACAAAAAGATGAACCATGGAACCCCTTCCTGGGAAATGGATTTAAAAATTTCGCTCATATAATATCAGAAGAAAAACGGCTCGTGCTCAAGGAAAAGGTGGAGCAAACTTTTAAGGATACACCACTACCTATTGAGGTCAAAATGCTGCAAGGAGAGCCGTTTACAGAGATCATTGATTTGGCTAATCAACGAAATACCGATCTGGTGATCGTAGGTAAAAAGCACCAGTCCAATGGGTCAGGCATACTCTCGATTCGATTGAGTAAAGTCTTGAATTCAAATTTCTTGCTTGTACCAGAAGGAGCAGAACCCCATTTTCAAAATGTGTTGGTTTCTTCGGATTTTTCAGAGTTCTCAGCACTTGGACTAAAACAGGCGTTGCAACTCAAGAAAGAAGTGGAAGGATTGAAAATCAACATTTTCAACGGATTTGATGTCCCTTCGGGCTTTACGAAAATTGGCAAGAGTCATGATGAGTTTGAGGAAATCATGCGAGAAAATAGCGAAAAAGCCTTGGATCATTGGTTGACAAAGCTGGGCCATACGGGACCTCAGATACTCAAATCGATTGAAAATAAATCAGTAACTAAACTCTTGTTGGAAGCTGCAAAAGATATAAATGCGGGGTTGATCATTATGGGTTCCAGGGGACGTACCGCTACGACGAGGATTTTGTTGGGTAGTCATACTTGGAAACTAATTCAACAGAACGATGCTTTTCCATTGCTGATCGTGAAGAAAAAGGATGCTCATTTCACTGTAAGAGATCTAATTAGAGAATAGTAAAGTCGAATATTTAAATTAAATAGTCATGTTAACATCAAATAAATTAGAGAATAAAGGTTTGGTTGAATTCGAGATTAATGGCAATATCGACACCCAGGGTGTACAAGAGTTTAGCAACACCCTCAAGACCGAATTGGCACAAGGCCGGAAGGTTAAACTTATGGGGACCTTTAATAAAATACCTGGGTTTGCAAGCCTCAAGGCACTGAAAGAGACAATGAAAATGAAGGTGCTCGCCTTAAGGGCGCTCAGTAAATACGCAATCCTCACCAAGCTGAAATGGGTAAGGAAAGTGGTTGAACTTGGAGACAAGCTTCTCCCTAGCATTCCCTTGAGAACCTTCACTCCCAACCAGAGAAAAGAAGCGGAAGAATGGCTGCTAAACTAATTCCACCAGCCCCGGCCCAGGTACTTAGGTATCAGGGCCTCTTTTTTGATCAATAAAAACGAAGATCCAAAGACCCGTAAGTGGGTCATTCAACCATTTGCTTCAAATGCTTATTAAGGCATATATAAATAACCTTCTTAATTAAATTTAGCCCTCTCACAAGTCTCCTGATTTGGAACCTAAACAAGCCTCCCCGTCGGGAGGCTTGCCTGAAAACTACTCGAATTACATCAATCAACAAATCTTATCACTCATTCGAGACTTGCCTTAGCCGCCGCCACTTTGGCTATAGGCACCCTGTAGGGAGAACAACTCACATAGTTCATGCCTGCATGATGGCAGAAGGTCACGGACTGTGGTTCGCCACCATGCTCACCACAGATTCCGACGGTTAGTCTAGGAGCTGACAATCGCCCTTTTTGTATCGCCATATTCACCAGCTGACCTACCCCCTCCTGATCTAATACTTCAAAAGGATCATGTTTCAGGATTCCTTTTTCGAGGTAGATGGGTAGAAACTTGCCCACATCATCGCGGGAGTATCCAAAGGTCATCTGTGTCAAGTCATTCGTGCCAAAGGAGAAAAACTCTGCATACCGGGCGATCTGATCAGCGACAAGTGCCGCCCTGGGCACCTCGATCATCGTACCGATACGGTATTCGATCTGATCGTTTCTCTCTACAAATACATTCTTGATCTCCTCTTTGACGATGTCCACCTGCATCTTGTACTCTTCGACCGTACCGGTCAAAGGAATCATGATCTCAGGCTTGGCCCGCACACCCTGGGTTTTGAGGTTCAAGGCCGCTTCTATGATGGCTCGGGCCTGCATTTTGGTGATCTCAGGGTAAGTATTGCCCAGTCGGCAACCCCTGTGGCCCAGCATCGGATTGATCTCCTGTAGCTGATGGATCTTGGCCAGCATCGCTTCCATCGTGATGCCTGCAGTTTTTGCCAATTCTTCGATTGCCTTAGGATCCTGAGGCAGAAACTCATGCAACGGAGGATCCAGCAGTCTAATGGTCACAGGCAATCCGGCCATTTCTTTTAGGATACCCTCAAAGTCGTCACGCTGATAGGGCAGTAACTTATCGAGGGCTTTTTGTCGACCTTCCTCATCCCTGGCCAGGATCATTTCGCGCATGGCTTTGATGCGTTCTCCTTCAAAGAACATATGCTCTGTTCGGCAAAGGCCAATACCCACTGCTCCAAAACTCCTCGCAATTCTGGCCGTTTCTGGTGTGTCACAATTGGCGTGTACTTTCATCCTGGAGTGCCTGTCAGCAATATCAATCAGCCTTTGGAAATTGCCGGACAGCTCAGCTTTTTCGGTTTTCAGCTTGCCTACATAGACATAGCCTGTAGTACCATCTATGGAGAGCCAGTCTCCTTTCAAATAGGTCTTTCCGCTCACCACTACCTTTTCATTCCTTTCGTCAATCTCCAAGGCTCCGGCTCCTGAAACGCAGCATTTGCCCATGCCGCGTGCTACCACAGCCGCATGAGAGGTCATTCCTCCCCGAGAGGTCAAAATGCCCTGCGCAGCATCCATTCCGGCCAGGTCTTCGGGGGAGGTTTCAGTCCTCACCAGCAGCACCTGCTCGCCTTTGGCTTTGTGCTCAGTGGCCTGCTCAGAGGTAAACACGATCGTACCCGAAGCAGCTCCGGGAGAAGCAGGAAGGCCTTTGGCAATGAGTTCGGCTTCTTTCAGGGCTTTTTTATCAAAGACAGGATGAAGCAATTCAGCCACTTTGTTGGCGTCTATTCTTCCCAGGAGTTCGGTATCCTCAATGACTCCATCGTCGAGCAAGTCCATAGCTATTTTAAGCATGGCTGCTCCTGTGCGTTTTCCGTTTCGAGTCTGAAGAATCCAAAGTTTGTTTTCCTGAATGGTAAACTCCAGATCCTGCATGTCACGGAAGTGGTCTTCCAACATCTGTTCTATACCGACCAACTCTGAATACACCTCAGGCATGTATTCCTCCAGCGAGGTAAATTCCTTAGCCCGCTTATCTTCTGATACCTGCGCGAGTTTGGCCCAGTTTCGGGAGCCTTCCAAAGTGATTTGGTGCGGGGTACGGATACCCGCAACTACATCTTCACCTTGCGCATCGATGAGGTATTCACCATTAAAGACATTGTCGCCTGTCGCTGCATCCCGGGTAAAAGCTACCCCTGAAGCGGAATGCTTGCCCATATTGCCATACACCATGGCTTGGACGTTCACCGCAGTCCCCCATTCTTCCGGGATATGATTCAACCGTCGGTACACAATAGCCCGTGGCGTATGCCAGCTTTCAAACACGGCGATGATTGAATTCCAAAGCTGCTCGGCAGGTTCCTGAGGGAACGGATTCCCGGTAAGGATCACAATTTTATTTTTGTACAAGCGCACCAGCTCCCTAAGATCATCAAGGCTCAGGTCCTGATCAGTTTTCGCGCCTACTTCATTTTTCAGTTCTTCTAGGATATTTTCAAACACATCTCCCGTTTCATCTGAAAACTTGTTGACTTTCATCACTACGTCGCCATACATCTGGATGAATCGTCTGTACGAATCCCACGCAAAGCTGGGCTTACCACTTTTCTTTGCCAGCCCCTCTACCGCCTCGTCATTCAACCCAATATCCAGAACCGTGTCCATCATACCCGGCATAGAATCGCGTGCACCGGATCGTACAGAGAGCAGTAGCGGATTACCTGAGTCCCCAAATTTGGCACCCATGATTTCCTCAATAAACTTCACTCCATGTCTCACCTCAGGCCTGAGAAGTTTTTTCACAGGTTCTTTGCCCAACTGGTGGTACTCGGTACATACCTCGGTGGTAATGGTAAACCCCGGAGGTACCGGCAAACCGATACGGCTCATTTCAGCGAGGTTAGCACCCTTGCCGCCCAGCAGGGGTTTCATGTCGCTTCTACCGTCTGTTTGGTCGCCACCAAACTTGTAAACTCGTTTAGATTTTAATTCTGTAGCTTCCATATCATTTTTGTTTTAGAGGTCAATTAATATTTAATGTTGTTGAAAATAGCTCGTCCGCTAATGGGACACATAGAATAGATGCGCATGCATCACCATTCTTCTCATTGCTTCCTTGATGCCTTCTTTCACATCCCAGGACATGTCATCTCCCATATTCCAGTTCTTGCCGACTACCCCGACGAAATACATGCTTTTGGGCAATTTCCCCAGCTGTTTTCCGAGCTGTAACAAATGGCCAAGGTTCACGCCATGAGAGGAAAAGAGCTTGTCCCTCAAGTCAATGATTTCATCCATCTCTTCGGTAATACAGAGGCTACCGGGCGCCAGTTTGTCGTTGTACACTGCATCTATCAATATGACGTCCCTGTTCATCCACTCTTCCAACAACCTGCTCAAATCGCCTTGTTCAATTAAATACCTACCCAGTAATGGGTCACTTTCCATCAAGTTCTTGATCACACGAACTCCCACTGCGTCATCGCCACGCAATTCATTTCCCAATCCTATAAAGAGCATCATTTTACCTATCGATTTTAACTTTCAAAAAATGCGTAGAACACGAAATACACGGATCGTAATTCCTCACGGATTGCTCACATTTTTCGGTTAGGGTATCGTCATCCAAATCCTGAAACTGCTCCACCAGGTGCAACAGATCACTTTCTATGATCTTTTGGTTGTGACTGGTGGGCGCCACGATTCGCGCATTCTGCACTATACCCTCATCATCGAGGGTATATCTATGGAATAATATTCCCCTTGGAGCCTCGGTCACGTGGCAGCCTTTGCCTGCCCGTGGGCTCACTTCATCATTTATCTGTTTAGGTTTAGAATAGTTATCTATGAGATCTATGGCATGGCCGCATGCATAGGAGGTCTCCACCATTCGCACCAGCAGGCTCTTGAATGGGTTCATACATCCGGGCTCCAGGCCAATTTTCTTCGCCAGTTTTTGTGAATCATCGGGCAGCTCATCATAACACAGATTGAATCTCGCCAACGGCCCTGTGCACACGATCCGTTCCCCATCGAGCAAGGTCTGGAGCGTGGTACTGTACTCCATGTGTTCTTCGGTAAAGTGCTCCTCATATTCTTCCATCTCGATATCCATACCCTTGCTGGAGATCAATCGTCCCTGGTTCATCGGATATTCATCAGGATGCTTCAGCGCAATGAATTCATAGTCAAATTCAAAATCCGGAAACTCAAGACCTGACATCCACACTGCTGCGTCATAAGCGATCTGCTGAGATTTTTCCAACCGTTTTCTTAATTCAGCAAACTCAGAGCGCTTGGGATAGCGATAGAAGCCACCCACCTTGACATTGATGGGATGGATCTCACGACCACCGAGGATGTTGACTATATCATTTCCGGCCTTTTTCAGGAACAGGGCTTTTTCTACCCATTCCTTATGATCTGCCGCCATGGTGATGGCATCGGGATACCCAAGGAAGTCAGGGGCATGCAACATGAATGTATGCAACGCATGACTTTCGATCCATTCTCCACAATACAGCAGCCTTCTCAAATCCCTTGCCTGTGGATCAATCTCGAAACCACAGATTTTCTCCAGGGCATGAGTGGAGCTCATCTGGTACGCCACCGGGCAAATACCACAAATCCTTGCGGTAATATCCGGTACTTCCATAAAGGAGCGTCCCTTCAGGAACCCCTCGAAGAATCTCGGAGGTTCGAAAATGCGGAGCTCACTCTGAACTACCTTTTGATCCTTGAGCTTTACATAGAAAGCCCCTTCACCCTCTACCCTGGCGATATAATCAAACTTGATGACCCGGTCTTTTTCCTTATGCGTGCTCATAGTTTTTGGTTTCTTTGACAAAATCAGGTGCGTGGCTAAACTTGCGGAACTCCCTGACGATCTCAGGATCGCTCAAGCCCATCTGCTCGAATTGAGCAGCTAGCGGTGCCGTATTGGTATTTTCCTTCGGTCCATAACAGCCAAAGCATCCTCTGTGATAAGCAGGACACAAGGCCCCACATCCGGAATGCGTGACCGGCCCCATACAAGGAATACCTTGGGTCACCATCACACAGGCCACTCCATTCAATTTGCACTCGTTGCAAACGCTTGTATCCGGTATGTTCGGCTTTTTGCCAACCAGGAATGAAGCAAGCACCTCGATAAGTTGGTATTTGTTCACAGGGCATCCTCGTAGCTGATAATCAACCTTTACATGATCTGAGATCGGTGTTGAGGTTTCAAGAGTGTCGATGTATTCTGGGTGTGCATAGACGGCCTTGATGAATTTCTTGACCTTCACATAGTTTCGCAATCCCTGGATACCTCCTCCGGTAGCACATGCACCAATGCTCACCAACAGCTTACTATTCTTCCGAATCTCCAAAATCCTCAAAGCATCGTGAGGAGTCGTCACAGAACCCTCCACCAGTGACACATCATAGGGCCCGTCTAGGATCGTCTTGGTCGCCTCAGGGAAGTACGCGATTTCTACATTTTCGGTCACGGTCAACAACTCGTCCTCACAATCAAGGATACTCAGTTGGCACCCGTCGCAAGAAGCGAATTTCCATACCGCCAATTTTTTCTTTTCCGGTTTCATAGCTCCTGTACGTTTAGATAAGGTTTGATCTGTGGATACTTAAAGACTGCTCCGTCCTTGCAGACGAAGAAGAGTCCGTACTGACAGTGTCCGCAAAATCCCGTGGCGCATTTCATATTTCGCTCCATTGAGAGATACATCTGATCCTCGGGGATTTGAGCTGCCAGGCAGGCCATCGCTGCATATCGCATCATGATCTCAGGTCCGCAGACATAAGCGATCGTGTTTTTGGGGTCAAACTCAGCTTTGTCCACCAGGGTCGTAACCACCCCTACATTTCCCTGCCAGGAAGAGTATGCATGATCCACCGTGATTTGAAAATTGATATCCGGATTGGATTGCATTGAGATCACGTCCTTGTGGAAAATGATATTTTCAGGACTTCTCGTACCGTATAGGATATTGAGGTGATTGATGCGCTCACGATTTTGACTAAAAGTCTCGATCAACGGCCTGAGCGGTGCAAAGCCCACTCCACCAGCGATAATCAACACATCCTTTCCATCGGCTATTTCCGCCGGCCATTCGGTGCCAAACGGCCCTCTCACGCCCACCTGTTCCCCTACTTTGAGATTGCAAATGGCCTGCGAAACTGCCCCTACATTTTGAACCGTATGGATCAAATGGTCAGAGCCGTCTTCGATACTGCTCACTGAGATGGGTATCTCCCCTATGCCAAAGGCATACAGCATATTGAACTGGCCCGGTAGCATAGGAGCAATTTTCTCCTCGGTCATAGGAGCCAAAGTGAAAGTGAAGAGATCATCGTTTTCAGTCTCCTTTTTCACCACACTATAAGGCAACGGCATCCAGATATCCTGATGCGTATGCTCCGTCTTGTGAGTTGTTGGGGTTTTATACTCTAGCGCCGTAGACATCAAGCAACTGGATTCTGGTGTTCATCAAACGAACATTCATTTCGGCGGCTGCTCGTTTCATCAAATAGTAACCCAACTGCGGATCTTCTTCACATTTCTTTCTGACACATTTTCCGTCAAGGGCAACAACAGAGGTATGTTCCACTGCGTCCAGGTCAAACTGCGTGATATAGGGCGGGATAATCCAGCTAAACACCCCCATATCACCAGGGAGCAAAGTCTTGATCGTAATTTTTCCTTTTATGGGGTGGCTCAGCCGTACGGCCAGTCGCCCTTTTCTGATTACATAAAATTCGTCTGCAGGTTCTCCCTCCTTGCAGACCACCTCTCCGGGCTTGAAGTGCTTGTTTTGCCCACACCCGGCCAGGTAATCGACCATCTCATCGGTCATTCCTTCGAAGAAGACGTGACCTTTCAGGAAGTCCTCAATGGACTCCTTCGATTTCAACGTTTCCATTTTTGCTAAAAGCTTTAAGTTCTTCTGTGAGGTCTATGCCGACAGGGCACCAGGCGATGCACCTGCCACAGCCTACGCATCCGGCCGATCCAAACTGCTCGTACCAGTTGGATAGCTTGTGCGTCAACCACTGTCTGTATCTGGATTTCGTTGAATTCCGAATCTGACCACCATGGATATAGGAGAAGTCGCCGTTGAAACAACTGTCCCATTTCAGCCACCTCTCCGTATGGTCTCCCGTAATATCCGTGATATCCTCGGTCGTGGTACAGAAACACGTCGGGCACACCATTGTACAATTAGCACAACTCATGCACTTTGCTCCGATTTCGTCCCAGTGCGAGTGATCAGTATTCTGCAATGTTTTTCTTACTACTTCAGGATCGAAGCGCTTTTCCATGGATTTTGCTGCCTGATCCATGAGGCCCAGTCCTTTTTCTATTTCCTGCTGGGTCGCTTTCGCTAAATCCATATCTGCGATGGCTTCACTTCCCTTTTGAGATCCTACAGATAGCAGAAAATAAGAAGGGTCATTCGTCACCTCTATCAAGGAAAGGTCAAACCCCCGCTCAGGAGAAGGACTACCACCCATGGTGGTGCAGAAACAGTTGTCCGATGGATGGGCACAGCCCGCTGCTATAATGAAAAGGTCCTGCCTGTTCTTCTGGTAATGTTCATTAATATAAGGCTCAGACATAAACACCTTATCGAGGATTTCCAATCCCCGGAGTTCGCAATTGCGCACACCCCACAAAGCCAGCTTCTGATGCTCCGGCTCGTTTTTCACTTCAAACCCATGTGCATTTCTATCCGACTCCCAGAGTTTTCTTCTGTTTGGATGTAGAAATTTCTTAAAGGACTGGGGGCCTACCGTGTACTCAAAAAATGAGGACTCTTTGGTCTCATTGAGCTTATAACTTCCACGTCCCACTTCCTCTCTCACCCCCCGGGGCAGGTCCTCAAATTCGTCCAGAAAATCCGTCATAATGATCCCGTCCTCCACGACCGGACCGACGTTTTGGTATCCCTGGACAATAAGATTTTGGAATAGATTTTTTAGATCGGGTACATCAACTCGGTAGTATACAGATGAGTCCATGTCCTTGGATTAAGAGGTAGAAACTTGTGGGAAACTCCATATTTTCCAGAACAATAATTATGACGAGCGTCATACATGTAGATGATCTTTTCTATTTCCCACCAACTCATTTCATCAGTTCTACTACTGATTAAAATCATTTTAAATAGCCCGTGCTTTGCCTAGCATTACTTAGGAAAAAATGTACACCTACACTTCTATTGGAAACGTACAAAATCCATATCACCGGCCAGGTACAGGGCGTGGGCTTCCGACCATTTGTCTATCGGCTGGCCAAAGAATGGGATCTCTGCGGAGAAGTAACGAATGACATATCGGGTGTGCACATCACGCTCAATGGAGATCATCAGGTAGCCGATCTCTTTCTCAAAAAAATCCTGGAAGCAACGCCCCCGATGGCCAAAATAGAATCGAGTCGAACAGAACCTACCGGGCATCAGAATTACTCTGATTTTAAGATCGGCGAAAGCACAGATCAGGGTCTAAAAGAGGTGAGGCTCTCTCCGGATTTTGGACTTTGCGAGGATTGCAGGCAAGACCTTGACGATAAGAAAAACCGGCGCCATGGATATGCCTTCACCACCTGCACTAACTGCGGCCCGCGGTACTCGATCATCAATGGCCTGCCCTATGACCGTCCGCTGACGGAAATGGAGTCCTTTAATATGTGTCCTGATTGTGAAAGGGAATACGACGACCCGATGGATCGGCGGTTTTACTCTCAGACCAACTCCTGCCCTACCTGTGCTGTGGAGCTTTCTCTCATCGAGCATGGTGTACCAAAGAACTTCAATCAAAAGAAGATACTCCAACAATGCACACGGGCCTTGAGCCAAGGACAGATTGTAGCAGTAAAGGGCATTGGTGGTTATCTGCTTCTGTGTGATGCCGCCAAGGCTAAAAGCATTCAGACACTCAGAAAAAGGAAACACCGTCCTGATAAGCCCTTTGCCGTATTGTATCAGAACGTTGACCAGATCAAAAAGGACTTTCATGTAAATGAAACTGAATCCCAATGGCTCGAGTCCTCCCAGGCTCCCATCGTGCTGCTCCATCCAAAGCCATACATCCCCATAGCGCTCAAGGATATCGCTCCTAAGCTGGACAAGGTGGGAGTCATGCTTCCGTATGCCCCGTTGCTCTATTTGATCGTGAAAGATTTTGCTCGTCCACTCATCGCCACCAGTGGAAATGTAAGTGGATCTCCCATTCTCTACCAGGAAGATCAGGTGCTAAGTGAGTTATCGGCATTCGCTGATCTGATCCTAACCCACAACCGAAAGATCGTCCTCCCACAGGATGACTCGGTAATATCGTGCCTATCGGGCTTAGAGCACTCCATTGTGCTGCGAAGATCCCGTGGATTTGCGCCGTCCTATTTTGGTCGACTCCCAGCTGATTTCCCTCCAGATTGGTTGGCGACCGGAGCCCATATGAAGGGTTCTTTTGCGCTATCGGCTCATGGACAGGCCTACATCAGCCAGTACCTCGGCAACATGGAGAGCTACGATGCACAGTTTGAAATGGAGAAGACATACAAACATCTGAGTGCGGTATTGGATTTTGAGCCTAAGGGCATTTTCACCGATCTGCATCCTTTGTATTTCTCCCATCAATGGGTCAAAAGGCTGGCTGGCCAGCTGAACGCACCGATCCATTTCATCCAGCATCACAAGGCTCATTTTGCAGCAGTGCTTCAGGAAAACGATCTATTGGAATCCAAGAAACCCGTACTCGGTGTTATTTGGGATGGAACCGGACTAGGAGATGACGGTCAAATCTGGGGTGGTGAATTTTTTGGCTATCAGGATCAACAATTTGAACGGCTATTCCATCTACGAGAATTTCCCCTGCTGCTTGCAGATAAAATGAGCCGGGAACCGAGGTTATCCGCACTTGCCTTGGCAAACGACATAGACGATGCTATCCCTATCCTGAAAAAGAAATTTAACACCAAAGAGTGGTCGCTATATCAGCGAATGCTCAATCAGGCTGAACAATCCACCACGAGCATGGGGAGATTGTTCGATGCTGCGGCTTCTTTGTTGGGGATCATTGACAAATCCACCTTCGAAGGTCAAGCAGCGATGTACCTGGAGGCCTGCGCCAGCCGGGGAAAAACAACTGATGCGACCCCCTATCGCTTTGAAACCCACAATGGGCAAATTGATGTACAACCCATGCTCCAGGAGATCACAGAGGACATCCGGCATCAAGTACCCATCGAGCAAATTGCTTATAGCTTCCACCTTACGCTCGTCGAAATAATCCATCGTATCTCCAAATTATCGGGGATCACCCGGATTGCCTGCAGTGGCGGGGTATTCCAAAACACCCTCTTAGAGGAACTAATCATTGATAAACTGGCACCCACTTATGAGCTGTATTTCCACAAAGAACTATCGCCCAATGATGAAAATATCTCATTCGGGCAGTTGATCTACGGCTACATTGCACAGAGACAAGGCAAAGCTCAATCGAAACTCCAACACAAACTCAGCACATGAAGCACCTCGATGAATATAGAGACCCAGAGTTGATCCGCTCCTACCTGGATCGAATTGAAAAGACCGTCACACGCCCCTGGAACATCATGGAGATCTGTGGCGGACAGACTCATGGGCTTGTAAAGAGCGGGCTGATTGACCTGCTTCCTGACCACATTCAAATGATCCATGGGCCGGGCTGCCCCGTGTGCGTCACGCCCATTCATGTCATTGACCAGGCCATTAGCCTTGCACTTGAGCACAAGGTCACGCTTTGTTCCTTCGGGGACATGCTACGTGTGCCAGGCTCTGACAAAAGTTTGCTGGAAGCCAAAGCACTGGGCGCAGACATCAGGACGGTTTATTCTCCGCTTGAAGCGGTGAAAATAGCCCAGGACAACCCTCATAGCGAAGTGGTGTTTTTTGCAGTGGGTTTTGAAACCACCGCCCCCGCCAATGGACTGGCCGTATTGCAAGCTGCTGAGCTGGGGTTGACCAACTTTTCCCTCCTTGCTTCGCATGTACTCGTACCACCGGCCATTGAGGCGATCATGACCGATCCCGAATGCCAAATCGATGCATTCCTGGCAGCAGGGCATGTTTGTTCGGTGATGGGCACAGAAGAATACGATCCGCTTTGCACAAAATACAAAATCCCGATAGTGGCAACGGGCTTCGAACCGGTGGATTTATTACAAGGCATTCTTAAGGTGGTCGAGCAACTCGAAAACCAGCAAGCCTATCTGGACAACCAGTATAGCCGCGTGGTTCTATCTGATGGCAATCAGGGAGCGAAACAGGTAATGAAAGAAGTCTTTGAACCATCAGATCAGGAATGGCGAGGACTAGGAGGCATACCTCAAAGCGGGCTGAAGATCAAGGAATTATTCAGCACTTACGATGCGAGTAGAAAGTTCTCATACACACCAACGAAAAAAGCGTCAGTAACCTCATGTATCGCCGGACAAATCCTTAAAGGCATCAAAAAGCCCCATGATTGTCCTGCATTTGGTGACGCCTGCACCCCTGAAAACCCTCTGGGTGCACCAATGGTTTCTTCCGAGGGGGCCTGCGCAGCCTATTATCAGTATCATCAAATCCCGGCATCATGAACTACACCCTCGACTGCCCTTTGCCCAAACTCGATTTTGATGTGATCACTCTGGGTCACGGCAGCGGCGGTGCTCTGACCAATAAACTCCTTGATTCTGGTGTATTCAGTCTGTTTGACAATGAAATATTAAACGAACGGCATGACGGTGCAATACTTGATTTGCAGGGGCCGCTGGCATTTAGCACAGATAGTTTTGTGGTCTCCCCTGTTTTCTTCCCTGGCGGGAATATCGGGAGTCTCGCGGTGCATGGTACTGTAAATGACCTGGCCATGTGTGGCGCCATTCCCAAATATTTGTCTGTTGGGTTCATCCTGGAAGAGGGACTTAAAATGCAGGAGTTTTGGGAAGTACTTGTCTCCATGAAAGTGGCCGCCGAAAATGCGGGCGTAAAAATCGTCACAGGAGACACCAAAGTGGTCGAACGGGGAAAAGGGGACAAAATCTTCATCAATACCACGGGGATCGGCGTGATCCACGAAAAAGCCAACATCTCGCTCAGCAAGGTTGTAGAAGGCGACAAGATCATCATCAGCGGAGAGATGGCGCACCATGGCATGGCGATCATGTCCGAAAGAGAGGGCCTTGAGTTTGACACAGAAATTGTGTCTGACTCCCAATCGCTTCATAAGCCCGTACTTAATTTGATTGACCAATTCGGAGATCAAATCAAACTACTCAGAGACCCAACCCGAGGAGGACTTGCCACCGTCCTGGCTGAGTTATCAAAGCAATTAAAACTAGGTATTGACATCCGGGAAGCCTCATTTCCAAAAAACGAGCAAGTCCTGGCAGCCTGTGAAATGCTGGGACTCGATCCAATGTACGTAGCCAATGAAGGGCTGTTTATTGCTATAGTCTCATCAGATGTTGCGGACGAGTGTATCGATATCCTAAAGAAGCACCCTGAAACCCAAAAAACCTCAGTGATTGGAGAAATCACTTCGGATCATCCAGGCCAGACCGTTTCTGTCAACCCTTTCGGTGGACGAAGGGTCATTCACATGCTGCCTGGCGAACAACTTTCACGGATATGTTGAACCCGGATTATGTTTTAGAACTTCGTCATGAGAGTTTAAAGGGCAATAAATCATAAAGTTTTTAGAATGATTAGTAGCATCGCTACTGTGAGTGATCAAAACTTTGCGTGGCGACTGATTTGAAGCTATTTAAAGTCGGAATAGATTTTCTAATGCATATTCCGGGTTAATACGGGAAAGATCATTAGAAACCTTGATACATATCATGTATAAAATGAGATGAGTCAGCGAACTTAAAAGCGTTTTCGAACTCGTACGATTATGAGACTGATTATGAAATATTGCCTGTTACCCCTTCTGATCTTTACCTCACTTACTGCAAGCGCACATCCAGGGCATGGAGGAATTCCTGACGGAGTGATTCACTACCTGGTTACCCCGCAACATGCGTTCATGTTGTTGTTTCTGATTGTGTTAGGCATATACCTGTATTACCGAAAGTATCGCAGCAATGCATGAATTATCCCTGGCCATGAATGTGGTCAAAATCGTGGAAAACGAAGCACGAAAGGCCAACGCCCAAAACGTGAATACGATCACCCTCGAGATTGGCGAATGCTCTGGGGTGGATCACTCCATTTTTGATTTTAGCTGGCCCTTTGCCATCAAAGGCACCCTGGCAGAAAATGCACAAAAGATCATTCAAACCATCGATGGTCGGGCCAAATGCAATCACTGTGATTTCGAGTTTGGCCTACATAAGTTGTACGATCCATGCCCTGTTTGCGAATCGTTTGATTACGACATCCTACAGGGAAAAGAATTTAGAGTGAAGTCCATTTCGATAAATTAAATGTCATGTGTAGCACCTGCGGATGCGATAGCGACCATGATGTCATCCTGACAAAACCCGGTGAGGATCATATCCACCACCACGCTCATGACCATGGGCATCATGAGCACAGTCACAGCCATAGTCATGAAATGCAGTTGGAAATAGACGTATTACAGGCGAATAACCTCATGGCGGAAAGAAATCGGGGCTACTTCGAAGCCAAGAACATCTTTGTCGTAAACCTTGTTAGCTCTCCCGGTTCGGGCAAGACTACATTGCTGGAAAAAACAGCCGGGTTAATGAACGACCTCTGTGTAATCGAAGGGGATCAGCATTCATTGGCGGATGCCCACCGGATCGACATAACGGGCGTTCCCGTCATACAGGTCAACACAGGCAAGGGCTGCCACCTCGATGCTAATATGGTGCATTGGGCTGTACTCGAACTGAAACCAAAAAATGACAGCACCCTGATCATCGAAAATGTCGGTAATCTCGTATGCCCCGCCCTATTTGATCTGGGTGAGACGCACAGGGTAGTGATCATGAGTGTGACCGAGGGTGAAGACAAACCACTCAAGTACCCGGACATGTTTGCCAGCTCTCAGGTTTGCCTGATTAATAAGATTGATCTGCTTCCTTATGTGGATTTTGATTTGGCTCAAGCCAAAGAATATGCCCTCCGGGTAAATCCAAATCTGAAGTTCATCGAGATATCAGCGACCCAAAGCTCCAACCTGGAAGAATGGGTCGAATGGCTGGGACATCACACACTACACCCCCACTGATATGTGTCTCGCCATACCTGGAAAGATATTGAGTATCGACGACAGTAAGTCAGGCATTATGCGAACCGCCCAGGTCTCCTTTGGCGGAATACGCAAAGACATCAACATCTCCATGGTACCGGAGGCTCAAATCAATGACTATGTGCTGGTACACGTGGGAGTAGCTCTTAGCATTGTCAATGAAGAAGAGGCTGAGAAGACATTGAAGTACCTCGATGAGCTAGAATAACCAAGCACAAAAGACGTATTAATAGCTGATTTCTGTCATACTTTTTTGGAGTATCGCAATCGAACTTTGCTCCAAAACCCTGTTACCATGAGATACATATCCGCCCTTGCCCTCATTATTATTGGCTACAACAGCATTGCTCAGACCGACCAGGCCTACTACGACAGAAACCACACGCATCATGGTTGGTCATATTCAGGATTAGAAGGCCCTAGTCACTGGGCTGATATTGATCCGGGATATTCTGCCTGTAGTGGTGAGTATCAATCGCCTATTGATATTGATACCAAGACCTCAAGAAACAGTGACGAAAAGATTGAGTTTCATTACCACCCGTTTTATGTTGACCTTATCAATAATGGTCACACGCTGATCGAGAAGATCGTAGAGCCTAAAGCCCTGCATTTCAAAGGGGTTGATTACACTCTTTTGCAATTTCACTTTCATACACCATCCGAGCACCACATCGACGGAAAGGAATTTGATATGGAAATCCATTTTGTACACCAAAGTGCTGAGGGATTTTATGCGGTGGTAGCCATCCTGATTGAGGAAGGCACCCATACCAATCCCTTTTTGGCTCACTTTATGAATTCACTGCCGACCCATGTGAATGAAGAGATCAAAACCTGGGAGCAGGCGGATCCGGCTGAATCTCTGCCGGTTCACCCTAACAAGTTTTATCACTACAGCGGTTCGCTGACCACTCCACCCTGTACTGAGGGTATCAACTGGATCGTGATGGAAGAGCCCGTAGAGGCTACCGAAGAACAAATCGAAGCAATTCACCAGATCATACACGATGACAACCGTCCTATTCAAGAGGTAAATGAACGAATCGTCTATCACTGCGGGTATTAAGGTCATTTCCGGAATGTGAATTAATCCGCAATCCATTGAGGGATCGATGCAAAAATTGGTCATATTGATAAATATGATATTTTTGCGAAAAAATTGAAATAATCAAATATACATTTCAGCAGCTATGATCAGGTATTGCTCAATAGTCCTCCTATTTCTTTCGTTTGCATTTACCGGGTACGCCCAGGAAGAAGAAGACCCATTTGCGGATTACTCCTACCTCTGGGAAAAGCCTGAGAAGAAAAAGAAAGAAAAAAAGAAAAAGAAGCAGCAACAACAGGACTCTACACAAACAGAAAAAACGGTTCAGGCTGATTCACTGCAGGTAGCTGATTCTACTCAGGTCGAAACGGTGGTGACTGACACGCTTGATCAAACTACCCCGGAGGTCGTGGTAGATACTGTCAATACCGCCCTTACTGCTGCCGAGATTGCAGCATTGGAAAGAGAGCAGTTTGTACAGGACTCGATCAAATCTGCTGAAAAAGCTGAAAAGCAGGCCAAAAGAAAAGAGAAATCAGAGGGCCGGGAAAAACCGGAGGATTTCCGGGCCGGTCTGCCCAAGATGAATCCTTCCAGCTCTATCAATGGAGGGTTTACTTATACCATGATCGATGGCAAGTCCTATGTCGGTATGGTACTAGCTCCTGAGTTTACTCTTGGCAAGGTGGGTGTTGGTCTGGAAATACCTGCCATGTATGGTTTAGACGACCAGAAATTCAGAACAGAGGTATTCACTGATGGAGTCGGTGCACTGAGGGTCATCCGATACGTTCGATATGGCAATCAAAAGGTAGATCCAGTCTATGTAAAAGTCGGGAGCCTTTCAAACGTGATGATCGGATACGGTGGATTGATGAACAACTACTCTAACAGTGTGAGCTATGAGAAAAGAAAGATCGGTGCACATTTCGATTTCAATGTGAAAGGTCTGGCCGGAATGGAAGGTTTCTACAGTGACTTTGATCCTTCATCGTTCAACCTAATGGCGGTCAGACCCTATGTAAGACCCCTGAGCTGGTCGGCTCTACCCATAATTGAGACGCTTGAGGTAGGATCGACCTACATCAGCGACCATGACCAAACGGCCCTTCTGAGTACCGGAGAGATCGAAGAGACCTATAAATTCACTGAAGAAGGCATCAGTGCTTTCGGTTTTGATGCGGGGCTAACCCTTCTGAGAGTGCCATTCATTCAAATTGACCTTTTTACAAATTACTCCAAGCTCAACGTAATGTCAGAAGCATTGCAGGACTCTATTGACAATGCCGTTACTGCCAATTCACTGGTATTAGAAGGAGGTGATTTCAAAAAAGGAAGTGGATTTAGTGCCGGATTAAATTTCAGGTTTCACTTCATTGCGGATTTGTTGAGTACCGATATTCGGATTGAGCGGTTGAGCTATACAGATTATTACCTACCACAGTTTTTTGACACCTATTACGAAATCAATAAGGACAATAAAATATTCTCGCTCACCGGAGCGGGCCAAATGAAAGGAATCTACGGTAGCCTCACCGGACATATCCTAAAAAAGGTACAGCTCGGAGGTAGTCTGATGATCCCTGATCAGATCACAGAAGCTTCACCGGCCACTGTCGCCCTCAATGCCGATGTAGACCGCTTGGCAGATAAGCTATCTATCCATGCAATGTATTTCAAGGGAGGATTGACAGATCTTAATGATGCATTCAAACTGGACGATCGATCCCTTGCGAGGGTGCGGTTCGTATATCACTTGAACAAGTTCATGGTCACCGGGGTGGAGTACTCATGGGCCTTTACCCCTACCGACGATGGATTCAAGACCACCCAGTATGTATCTCCTTTCTTTGGATTAAGTATTCAATTCTAGGTCATTCGTATCTGAGAGATTCCGCGGGATTCCTGGTGGCACTTTGATAGATGCGACCATAGGATACGATCAGGGATAGGGTGATGATCATTACGATCGGTACACCCACCGTCAACGCGTCGAAGGCCTTGTAGTACACGAAAATTGATGAGATCAATCCTTCTATCACAAAGACACCTGCTGCAGTACCCAGCATGGAGGCAATGACCAACATGATGACAAAGTTTCGATTCATCAAATTAGAAATGGACAGGATGCTGGCGCCAAGGACTTTTCGGATCCCAATCTCCTTGATACGCTTTTGCAGCGAAAGCGAAACCAGGGTGTACAGGCCTATACTCGAGAGCACAATAGATATGATGCCAAGGAAGGTGAAAATGATGACGATATTATAATTAACGTCTAATGACTCTTTCATGAGTTCTTCCTGGTAGTCTCCCCTAAAAGGTTTATCCGGTGCTATTGTCATCATTTCAGATTTCATCAAATCCAACACATCACCGACATCTGCCAGGTTAGTTCTGGCAACCACGAACCTAAGATAATCACCACTTGACCTGACAATCCCAAGCGGCGATATTTTATCCCATAGCCCATTATGATAAAAGTCTTTTACCACACCAATTACTTTGTAACGGGTTGTGTCATTGACGGATACCCATTGCCCCAGAGGCTCATCCCATCCAAACTGTGATGCCAGTGTTTCATTAACGATTATGGCATTTTTCTTATCGTACTCTTCATTTTCCTGGTCAAACGCTCTTCCCTTGATGATTTCCAGTCCCATGGTTTCTATATAGCCTTCTCCAAAGGCAAACATTTGAGATTCCACTTCCTGATCCTGAGCTTTCAAGGTTCTGGAATAAGTCCATTGCCTGATGTGATGATTGCCAACACCGATTGAAGTAATACGAGAATCTTTTGCCAGGGCATTCCTGAGCAAAACGACATCTTCCGGATCTGATACCTGGGTGAAGGCTATCGTTTCCACATTATAGCCCTTGTCCATCTCCTTTTGGTAAATAGCATTACGCATAAAAGCGAGGCTCGCAAACAAAGAAATGGCCGTAAGGGCATATTGCGCAGTAAGCAGCGTGTAGGTGAATTTCTTCGAACCGCTAATTTTAAAACTGCCGTTGAGAATGCTCACAGGCTCGTATGAGCTGATATAGAGGGACGGATAAGCTCCTGCCAACACTGCCGTGACTACCAGCAGGATCAACAAAAACATGATCAAACCATAATCCTTCATTGGATCAAATACGAGCGTCATTCCTTCCCACATTGAGCTATACGCAGGCACCAACCAGGTAGCGATGACCATGCCCAATAACATACCTAAAAAACAAAGGACGAGGTTCTCCGTCATAAACTGGACGACCAACTGTTTGCGATTGCTACCCATCACCTTCCTGAGACCAATCTCCTGTAAACGTCTCGAGGATATGGCGATCGACGTATTGGTAAAGTTGAAACACGCGATCAACAGGAGTAACAATGCCATCAATGGAGGGGCCATGACCGCTGCCGGATGCGGTGCGGACCACAGCCAGTTGGACCAGATATCTCTGGCCACATTGCCCAAGTTGGTCATTGGGATCAGTTCATAGTTGTGCACCTGCCAGTCATCCCTGGAGGCATTTTGAATGCTCACAAAGGGCTGAAGTTGTTCTTTCACCAGGCTGAGATCGGCAGGATTTTCGACATAGATAAACGTGCCGGCTACAAACCACTCCCAGTTGATGTTTTCCGTTTTTTGAAATGACAGGTATTCATCAAAATTGATAAACCCATTGGCTTGCATGCTGGTGTTTTCGGGGATGGGTTCCAGTACGCCTGTGACTTTTAAAGACTTAACGATATTGTCTTCGCTGGTGAATTTGATCAACTCTCCGACCGGGTTCCGATCTTCGTAAAGAAGGGTGGCAAGCTCCGAACTCAACAGCACATTGCCTGGCTCTTTGATGGAATTTGGGTCGCCATATTTGAGAGGATAAGTAAACATCTCCAGGTAGTCGTCATCCACAAACCCAAAATGCTTTTTGATGACCTCATCACCTTTCTTAAACATCAAATCACTGTTGTTGTAGCGTGACACCTTTTGAATGGCGGACGAACTACCCTCTAAAGATGGGCCAAGTGCCTGGGGAGTGATGCCATAGGGAAACAAATCCCCCTGCACCATCTTGTTGACATGGATCTTGTAGAGTTTATCAATGTTCTTGTGATTGCGATCAAAGCTGACGCCAAAATCATAGTTGAGGTAGGCTGTGATGCATGTGGCCAGTGCCAAACCCATCCCCAGGATATTGATCAGGACATAGACTTTGTTTCGCGACAGGTTCCGAAAAGTGAGTTTAATGAAATGCTGAATCATCTTAAATTGTGTTGAGTTGACTTCTCTTTAACAATGCGTGTGCCAAGCATTATAAGTAGCTGACAATGTGATCTTTACTGTGTAACCACAAAAGAGCATTGTTCGAAACCGAACGATCAGACTGAATTATGTGACCGATTTAGGATAGATTTTATTTACAAAATGACTAAGTTCAAATCAACCAATTCGACTTGACATGGGCTACATGGGTTTCGGCATGCGAAAGGAGGTCTACACCAGAAAGGCCAAGAAAGCCTTCAGCAAGGCCAGGCAAGTTTATGGCAGAACCATTGGCAACAACAAGGTTGCCGGCAAGATTAAGAGTTCAAAGCCTGTTTCGTATGAGAAACACACTTACAAACCCTTTTTCAAAACCCTATTCTATCGGCGTGCGAAAACGACTATTTTCATAATCCTTGCTCTTATGAGCATATGGGCATTGCTGCTAAATAGACCCTATCAAAATTGGCGAAAAGAAACTTTTGAAAACAACCACCTAAAAGCCTACTACAGAAATGAACTAAAAGAAATAGATGATATTTTCCTCTATTTGAGTCCTTTACAGGACAAAATCCATTCAATCAAATTCACAAGTTGGAATCAGAAATACACGATGGAAATAAGAAACCACTCAATTGATGACAATCTAAGTGATCAAAGCCTTGCTTTTTATAGGTTTGAAGGTCAACGGAATGGTAGAAAATGGAATAAAGACTCTATTCATTCGGGCAAATTGTTTGTAACGACCTCTGACGGGCAGACTAAGACATACACGAAAAACTGGAGATACCAGCTAAAAGACATAACAATAACTCAAGTACCTTCTTCTGTTGTGACATATCTAGACATGGATCATGCGGAATTCTCTAAGCTTATGGAGCTTATCAAAACAACTCAAATGTGTTTTGACATGGATGCCAATAAATCCCAAATCCGTTGCACATATACTCATCCGGAATTCGGCTCATACACCTTTGTTTACTCCGAATCACCTCCTGTAGATTCAGAGGTGCGGTATAAGAGATACACTGTTGTTAGTAAGAGCCAAGAAATTGGAACCAATGTTTACTGGATCAAGTCCTGGACTGAAAACAATTGACTAAATTATTTCAACCCCATAGGCTTCTGCTCCCCCGTCCCATGCGCTCCGTCCTGGCAGCACATCGGCAGGTTTTCATAGGCTTGGGCATCTCGGGCTACTGTATCAGCATGATAGCCTGTGAGTGCGATGCGCTTTCTGATTGTTTCAGGATCGGTCTTCTTGTCGTTGTAGATCACCGTGACCACTTTGTTATCCAGGTTGAGTTCGGCGATTTTCACTCCCTTCTCATACGCCAGAGCCTTTTCGATGGTATACTGGCACATCTCACATATGGCTGAGGTCTGGATTTCCAACTTCATGCCTTTGTCCGTTTTTACCGGTTCTTTTTGTGCGTTGGCCGCAAATACTACCACAACCATCGCTAGTACTAAAATTGTTTTTTTCATTGTTCTTTTTTTCATGTCATTTCGATCCCGAGGCACGAAGGAGAGAAATCTAACCGTATCCAATAAGATTTCTCGTTTCGCTACGCTACACTCGAAATGACATTTTGTTATTGTTTCAATTTAAATCTAACGCCTGCATAAACCACCCTGCCGGCCACCGGGCCCCAGACGATCGATGCATCAAAATCATTGCCAAACGGGTTCTCCGGATCTATTATCGGATTGTCCTGTCTGAAATCAAAAATATTCTCTCCTCCCAAATAAACGCTGCCCCATCGAAAGTTTCTCGTCACCTGCGCATTCATCAGGAAGAAATTGGGGGAATACTCCCCTCTCTGCAAGTCCACCGGCTTGTCCGAGGTATCCGGCAGTCGCTTCCTACCATACCACTGACCCGTGGCATCTATTTGCCACTTTTCGTACTTCGTCTCATAGCCGAGGTTCAAAAACACCCGATCCCTTGCTGCAAAGGGCACCTGCATCAACTGATTATTGATCGTGGACTGCACGTCATAGTATTTGTAGGCGGCTTTCATATTCAAACGCGGCAGCAGTTCATAGCTTCCCTCGATCTGAAAACTATGGGCATAGGACTGTCCATCAAGATTGTATACTCTCAACTGAGAAGAGTTTTGATCCATGTCATAGATCAGTTGATTCTCAAAATGAGTGTAGAAGTAATCCACGGTCAGCCCTAGCTTCTTTTCTCCCACCGGAATTTCTGAGGTGACACTTCCTCCCATATTCCATGCGACCTCAGGGTCAGGAGCCTCCTGTATGATCAACTGACGAGAAGACACCAATACCTGGCTGTTTTCCATGATGACATTCGGAGTTCGATAGCCCCTGCCTATGGCCGCCCTGGCGGTTACCGCATCGTTTAGCTGATACCTCAGATGAAGTCTTGGGGTGAAATAGGTACCGTACAAATTATGAAAATCGGTCCTTACTCCTGCTACTGCCGTGAATTGATCATTGGGCAGATAAGTGTATTCGAAATAGGCGCCGGGTACTACCTCCTGCCTACTGAAGGTGGAATCCATATAATTCTCTTTGAAGTCATCGTACAGTATGCTTACGCCGGTGCGGTATTGATGCTTTGAATCGCCTATGATGTTTTGATAGATCACATTGCCATAAAGGGTGGTTTCCGTTCCGTCATAATTATCCCTTCCATAGCCTCCGTTCATGTTTAGATAAGCGCCTGAATAGATGAAACCCCAGCCTTTGTACGGCTTATGGGGAAACAGTAGCCCCACTTTTCCAAATACCTCTGCCCTGCTCGTGGTATGAGAAAAACCGTATTGTGGTGAAGTCCGAAAGTCATCACCAAACCCAAAGCCCAGCTGACCACCTGCCTTTTCATCATACATGAGATGGATACCCACTTGAGCCCTCAGATTTTCATGGGCATACTTATATCGGTTGAGCACATTGACCTGTCGGGATTTGGGCAAATCCATGAATCCATCGTCATTCCTGTCTATTTCTGTTCCCAGGTAATTTCCGTGCACGAGCAAAGAAGCTGCCCATTTATCATTCAGAGATCTTAAGTGATTGGCGTTAAGCTCTACCCTACCGAACGAATTGACATAGGCATTGAGGTACAACTTCTCGCTATCAGGCTTTTTAAATTCCAGGTTGATTTGCCCGGTCATCGACTCATAGCCATTCACCACAGAGCCGGTTCCTTTCCCCAGGTCAATGGCCTGGATCCAGGTACCCGGAACAAAGTTCAACCCATGTTTAGTCGCCAACCCTCTAATGTGAGGCATATTCTCACGGTTGATCTGAACATAGCGACCGTCCAGACCCAACATTCTGATTGCTTTGGTTCCGGTCACCGCATCACTGTAAGAAACGTCCACAGAGGCATTGGTTTCGAAACTTTCGGACAGATTACAGCAGGCAGCCTTGGTGAGTTCCAGTTCTGAAATCACCTCATTGTGCATGGGCTTGATCTGATCAATAAAAGTACTGGTGGAGGTAATCGTCACTTCGGACAATTGTCCTTCTGACTCCTTGAGCATGATGTGCATGGGCTGCCCGGATCCGATCAAAGTATCTGAAACGAAACCCGTGTATGACACGACCAATTTTGAATTCGCATTTTTGAGCTTCAAAGAAAAATGGCCGTTGATATCAGTGATGGCACCATTGTCGGTACCTAATTCGAGTATGGTAGCTCCGATGAGTGCTTCGTGGGATTCGTCGGCCACCATACCAGTTACCGTTTGGCCTACAGCTTGCAAGCCAAGGGTAACGAATATTAATATTGAAAGTGTTTTTTGCATAGTTGAAATCCTTTTGAGATTGAAAACAATCCGAGTAATCTGTCATGTTGAGTTTGTCGAAACATCAACAGATTGGAATGCATGCCCTTCGATCCTTCGAGAGCCTCAGGGTCGAAATGACAACTAAAAATCAACTACATCAAATCAGAAAAGACTGGATCAGGACAGGGATGTCCCGATGTATCAGAGGGGGTTTGTATTGGGCATAAAAGGCCGGATTGAAGGTATAAGCCTGGAGTAATGCGATTGAACAGTCTTCAATCTCACCCACCATTTCCATCCCGGCAATGTGAAATTCAAAGGAAGTTTTCTGAAAGTCGTCTGCCTTGATCTCCTGAGACTCATCATCACAGCAACCCATAGGATCGGCTTCATCTTCAAGCCCCATGATATCAGCACAGTCATGTGCTTCTTCATTCACAGCCATAGACACCAAGTGCCCCATGCATAAATGCTTATTGATGGTGGCACCACCAGTAAGCATCAGCACCGATCCGAGCAGAAAACTGATCAATATGGTTTTGAAGAAATTCACTTTTGCAAAGATACGGATATTGTGCTCATTGGTTTAATGACAAGCCTGGTTGAACTTCTTCAACTTGTAATAATTGTAGGGTAACGGTGCTAAAAAGCCTGCAACCATCGCCACAATCAAAGCCGTCCAGTACATAGGATCGTTGAAAGCTGCCTTGCCTCCGGTGATCATAAAGTCCGTGGTGTTCATAGCGATTTCCATTCCGACCATAGAGATAAACGACATACCAAAAGCAGTTTTGAGCGCCAATCCCCAGTTAAATCCTTCCCGGGATTTCAGGATAATGGTTTCCAACATGATGGATGTGGTAAGACCTGCTATAATCGCCAGGATCATCTGCCACATCATAGAAGTCTCCGGATAGTAGGCCTGCAAGAATATGATCATTCCAAAATCTCCTATCGAACAGCCAATCAAACAGTTAAGCGTATTAAAACCAGCCCGCTTCCACTTTGGACCATCCGACCAGAAACCCGCTTCCTCCTGAGCACCTTTTGCGCCAACTACCTGATAGCCGGCTTGAGCCAGTAATTCAGCTACATGGTCAGCCGTGACCTTGTCTCCCGATACTGTAAGCGTTTTAGGTTCCGCCTGGAGGTCTACGCTCCACTCTTTTATTTTTTCTGAGTGATCCAGTTCTGTGGATACTTTATCCACGCATCCCTGGCAGTGAAGTGTGGTATCGACGGTGAGGGTTTCCATAGTCATTCAAAATTATGATACAAATAACGCAATTGTCACCGGCCTTTGTTTTACAGAATTTTGAAAAAGGGTTACATGATTTTGCAAATGTGCTCCAAAGACAGCTTACAACAACTGCTCCTTTTCTTCCGGCGTAAGTCCCATCTCCTCCTCCATTCGCAGCACTGTAGGGAATTTTGACGCAAAAAACAGGAGTACCAGGAGCAATACGATCATTACATAATAAACTCCCGTGATCATGGTAACTACCGTAGCAAACAGCCCGGTTCCTTCCATCAAGGCCAGCCTGATAATATGGGCTGTCTGATAGGGTGCAAACTTTTGTTGTAATTCCAGATTCCCTTCCCTGGCTTTTTTGATAAAGGTATTAAAGAGGGTATTTGCTGCAAAATAAGCCATTACGAAAAGCACAGGTGGGATATAAACCATCATGTCCAGGCCCTCGTTCACCTGCTGGCTACCGGACGTAAGCAAAAAAACAACTACTGCCCCGAACAATATGAGTCCTGCCATCAGGGAGGAGTGAATGACTTGAATCGTTCGAAGGGCTTGCTTAGGAGAATTTGGTTCCATTGGTAAAGAGTTAGTTTGACCAACAAGATAGGCAATTCCGGTTTTCAAAGCTATTGAACCATGGACATCCTGACTTTTCAACATCACCAGTTCAAATACCCTCTGATATCCGCTCTTGACTTTAGAGAATTTCTATCTTTGCGACAAAAAAATCTCGTGGCAAACGACTTCAAAAGATATACTATTACCTCGGCCCTACCCTACGCGAATGGCCCCCTTCATATTGGACATATTGCCGGTGCCTACCTTCCCGCCGATATTTACGTGAGATACCTTCGTTCGCTCGGCAAGGACGTAGTGTATATCTGTGGTAGCGATGAGCACGGTGCAGCCATTACCCTTCGTGCAAAAAAGGAAGGCACCACTCCGAAGGCCATCATTGACAAGTACCACAAGATCAACAAAGAGACTTTTGAGAAGTTTGGCATCTCATTCGACATCTACGACCGTACTTCAGCGCAAATCCACCACGAAACTTCCCAGGAGTTTTTCAAAGAGCTATATGACAAAGGAGAATTCGATGAGAAGGAATCCAAGCAGTACTACGATGAGGATTTCAAGCAGTTTCTGGCAGATCGCTATGTTACCGGCACCTGCCCCAACTGCGGGTTTGAGTCGGCCTATGGTGACCAATGCGAGAAATGCGGCACCTCACACAACCCTACGGATCTGATCAACCCTATTTCGACCCTTAGTGGAAAGACACCGGTTTTGAAAACTACCAAGCACTGGTATCTGCCCCTAGATAAGTACCAACCCTGGCTGGAAGAATGGCTGATCGAAGGAAAAAAAGGTCAGTGGAAATCCAATGTATACGGCCAATGTAGCTCCTGGCTCAAAGAAGGCCTTCAACCCCGAGCCATGACGAGAGACCTGGACTGGGGTGTGGATGTACCGCTACCCGATGCCCAGGGAAAGAAATTGTATGTATGGCTCGATGCCCCTATCGGCTATATCTCAGCCACTAAAAACTGGGCAGAAAAGAACGAAAAGAACTGGGAAGACTATTGGAAAACCCAGGCCAACGAGGAAGACAACTCATGTCTGATTCATTTCATCGGCAAGGACAATATCGTATTCCACTGCATCATTTTCCCTTCTATCCTGCATGCACATGGAGGCTATCTGGTGCCGGAAAATGTGCCGGCCAATGAGTTCCTGAATCTGGAAGGAGACAAACTAAGCACGTCACGCAACTGGGCCGTCTGGCTACATGAATACATGGAAGACCTACCTGACAAGGAGGATGTACTTCGATACGTGCTTTGCGCCAATGCCCCTGAGAATAAAGACAATGACTTTACCTGGAAGGACTACCAGGCACGCAACAACAACGAGTTGGTGGCGATATTGGGCAACTTCGTAAATCGGGCTGTGGTATTGACCCATAAGTACTTCGAAGGTCACATACCGCCTGTAGGTAAGCTGGACGCTCTGGCGAATGAAACCATCAGCGAGCTGGCAGCCTATCCACAGAAGATCGCCGATAGTCTGGATAAATTCAGGTTCCGTGAAGCTCTAGGGTACCTGATGGATCTCGCAAGACTGGGCAATAAATACCTGGCTGATACAGAACCCTGGAAGCTGATCAAGGAAGACAAAGACCGCACGGGCACCATCCTGAATATCGCCCTTCAAATAGCAGCGAATCTATCAATCTTGTCCGAGCCATTCCTACCCAGGACAGCAGCCAAGCTTAATGAACTGCTCAACCTAGGCGATAAGAAATGGAACGATGCCGGAGTAGCCAACCTTCTATTTTCGGGACAGAACATTGAAAAGGCCGCGCTCCTGTTTGAAAAAATTGAAGACGAAGTAATCGATAAACAAGTACAAAAATTGGAAGACTCAAAAGTGCAAAACGCAGCCCCTCAACCTGAAGTAGAAGTAGAGCCCCAAAAGCCGGAAATGGCTTTTGATGACTTCATGAAAATGGATCTGCGTACGGGCACCATACTGGAGGCCAAGAAAGTGGAAAAATCCAACAAGCTGCTACAGTTCAAGGTGGATACCGGCATGGACATCCGCACGATCCTGAGCGGTATTGCCAAGCACTACACCCCTGAGGAAATGATCGGAAAGCAGGTAACGATCCTTGCGAACCTTGCCCCTAGAAAGATCATGGGCGTAGAGTCACAGGGCATGATCCTCATGGCAGAAGACCATGATGGCAAGCTCCGCCTGATCCAACCCAACGAGGTGGTGATCAATGGGGCGCAGATAAGCTAATGAATGTTTTTTGAATACATCATATACCCTCTCATAGGCTGGACTTTCCTTAGGATAAAGTTTAAAAACAAGGAGGAGAGGAAAAATGTATTAAATCAAAAGTATGCTGGTTCCTATAGTGCTGCAGGCAATATTCTGGCTCTGGACGGTTGCGCTCTCGTTGGTGCTATTTCTTTAGGTATAGTACTTATCACAATGATTGGAGTAGTCATTTGGAGGTTGGTGACTCAAGGTGTTGATGGTTTGCAGAAACCCTAAATGTGATTTTGAGCGCATTTCCTACTATCTCGAAATGATTCAATACAGGTCATTTCTGTATATTTACTATTATGAATACGGCAATTTCAAATCATATTGATGAAATAAGTAAGCTGTGTGTCAAGCACAATATCCGGACGCTACACTCTTTTGGATCCGTTAACGGCCCGTCCTTTAATGAAGAAAGTGACATAGACTTCCTTGTCTCATTTATGCCTATGGCACCGGAAGATTATGCTGACCATTACTTTGATCTGGTGGATGAACTAGAGCAACTGCTTGAAAGGCCTGTTGATTTACTTACAGACAAATCCCTTTCTAATCCATACTTTGTAGAATCAGTCAATCGCACCAAGCAATTGATCTATGGATGACTCCATAAAAAAGTATCTCGAAGACATTAGAATATCTATTGATTCGATTGAATCTTACCTTGGAGAGTCAAGAAATTACGAAAACTATCTGAAAGACAAAATGCTGCGTAGAGCTGTGGAGCGAGAATTCGAAATCATCGGAGAAGCCATGTCAAGGCTTGTCAAACTCGATGCAAAAATTCAAATCACAAGCATTAGACGCATTATAAGCATGAGAAACCGGGTCATTCATGGCTATGACACTATAGACGATGAAATCGTTTGGGGCACTGTCGTTCGACACCTCCCTACCCTGAAAACGGAAATACTTTCCATTCTTAACACCTTAGAGTGATCAGATAATCCTGAAAACCAACCCTAACCGCACCAACAATCAGAATCACTACTAAGTGATTAATATACAAACAGGGTTATTCATTAGTCTCAATGACAGGACTATTGTTTCCTTTTAAAAAAAAGGATAGATTAACCATAACAAATGGTTAAAACCTTCAATTCATGCATTACAAGAACCTAACCCATTTATCCCTTTGGGGGATATTATTACCCTTTCTCTCATTGGGCCAAATCTCACCCGTCCTGGAAGTCGAATCCTACAGGCTGGAGAACGGTATGACCGTCGTGTTGAACCAGGACACTACCACCACCCAGGTCTTTGGGGCGGTGCTGTGCAAGGCTGGGGCTAAAAACGAGTCACCCGACGCCACCGGTATGGCGCATTATCTCGAGCATATGCTCTTTAAGGGTACAGACAAAATCGGTACCTGGAACTATGAAAAAGAAAAGGTGCATCTCGACTCGATCAACCTGCTCTATGAAGACCTGGCCAAAGCCGAAGATGAGGATATGATTGCCGGCATTCAAAGACAGATCAACGAGCAATCAAACAAAGCCAACTACTACGCTGTACCGAGTGATTTTGACAAAATGCTCAACAGCCTGGGCAGTGAGAACGTCAACGCCTTTACCAACTACGACATGACTTTCTATTACAACAGTTTTCCTCCTCAAGAGATCGATCGGTGGCTCGATCTATACTACGAGCGGTTCAGGCAGCCGGTCTTTCGTACGTTTCAGACCGAGCTCGAGGCTGTATATGAAGAGAAGAACCGGGCCATGGATGACATGACCACCCGACTCTTTAGAGAAGTAGAAAGACTCACCTATCCCAACCTCCCCTACGGGCAGTGGTCGATATTGGGTAAGACCGAGCACCTCAAGAAACCTTCGTTGATCACAATGTACGACTTCTATGACAAGTACTATGTCTCGGAAAATCTCGTCCTGATTCTATCCGGTCGGTTTGACCCGGAAATCGTTAAGCCTCTAATCAGTGCAAAGTTTGGGCAACTCGAAAAGCGACCCGCCCCAAAAGACGAATTCCCTACGTTGCAGCCTATCGAAGGGACTGTTGTCTCCAAGAAGCGACTAACGCCCATAAAAGTAGGGGTCGTGGGCTATCAGACTATTGCCGCCTCGCATGAGGACAAGCCGATACTCGACGTTTGTGAATATCTGCTATACAACTATTCGGAAACCGGGCTGTTCAATCAACTTGAACAAGACAACAAACTTATGTATGCCTTTGGCTACTCCGACATCAGCGACATAGCCGGTGCCTACCTTGCCTTTTATGTGCCCAAAATTCTGACCCAGTCATTTAAGAAAGCTGAGGATCACGTAGAGGGCGCATTAGATCAGCTTAGAAATGGGGATTTCAGCGACGAGCTGTTCAATTCCGCCAAATTCGAGGTTTACAACGATTTTCAGCGAAGGCTGGAGTCTAACGAATACCGCAGCATTATGATTGCGGTCTCCTACAATAGAAACGAAGAATGGGATGACGCACTTCGCTACCCTGAAAAAATACAACAAGTCACCAAAGAGGATGTCATTAGGGTAGCTAATAAATACTTTGGAGACAACAAGATCAAGTTGCTTTCCCGTACAGGATTCCCCAAGAAAGACAAGCTGACAAAACCAGGCTACTCGGTACCGTCAAGCGGTACAACCGTGAGCTCGGCTTATTCCGAGGAGTTTAATGCAAAGCAACCCGAGCCTCTGCCTCCGGTTTACATCGATTTTGAAAAAGACATAACAAGAGCCAAAACCTCGGCGGGCCATAAAATCTACTCAGCTCTAAACCCCGTCAACGACCTCTTCCGTATCGAGATCCTGTTTAGCGGCGGTGAGCTGTCCAATAGAAAGTTGGAGAGTGCCACTGACTTCATGAATTACATCGGCACGAAAGACAAAACACTAGCCCAACTCAAGCAGGCCTTTGCATCGATCGGGTGCTCCTATTATTTTACGAGTTTTGACAACTACACCTCGCTTACTCTGGAAGGCAACGATGCGAGCCTGGAGGATGCTCTGGCTCTAGCCAACGAAGTACTGTCCAACCCCAACGCGGGGCCAAAAAGCCACGACATCATCGTCAAGGAAATCGTAGCAGATAGAAAATTCGAAAAAGGGTATCGGTCATTTCTGGGTCAGGCACTTCACGAATATGCCGTCTATGGAGATCAGTCGGAGTTCCTGACCCGTACGACTGTGAAGGAAATCAAGTCCGCCACACCGGAAGAATTGATTGACACCTTCCAACAGTCTATCGCGCAATCTGAGTTGATCGTCTATCATTCCGGCCAAATGGATGCGGAAGCACTAGCCTCACTTGTGGACTCAATGCTCACGTTCAACAACACTCCTAAAGCCTACAATTACATGGTCCAGGATCGAAAACCTCAGAACAACACAACCATATATGTAGTTGATGATAAAAAGGCTGTACAGAGCCAGATCAATTTTCATATTGAAGGAAAAGAATTCGATCAAGCTGATTTTGCTACGGTCGAAGCGTACAATGATTATTTTGGGTATGGCTTGAGCAGCATCGTATTTCAGGAAATACGGGAGTTTCGTTCACTAGCGTATACCGCAAGGTTTCGCTATGTTCAACCTCCTATTCCTGGCAAAAAAGGATATTTAAACGGCTATATCGGCTGCCAGGCCGACAAGACCAATGAGGCCCTGTCAGTCATGCTGGGATTGCTTGACAGCATTCCTCAGAGGCAGGCTGGATTTGAAAGCACAAAGAAGGGGCTTGCGCTAAAGACCTTTACAAACTATCCCTCCTTCAGGGATCTTCCGGAGAGGATCAAAGCACTGGAACAAAAGGGGTACGTCAAAGATCCATTTAAGGTTTATAAACAAAGTGTCGACGATCTGTCTATCGAAGATGTCGTTGACTTTCACAACAGCATCACTGATGACTCGCCTATCATTATATCAATTTATGGAGATACAAAAATGATCGATATAGAAGAACTCCGACAGATAGGCAATGTAGTCGAACTCAAAACGAGCGATGTACTGTCGAAGTGACCCGACAGGTCATGATTCTTACAAGACAACATTTAAACCTCTCCTAATCAGCCGAATAGATATAAGGCGGATAGTACTGCACCAGATCTGCGGACTTTTCTGAGATTTCAGCCCAGGCCCCTTCGTAGGACACATGAACTATTCCTGCAGGGGATACATTGCCGATCTCTGCACCCGTGATATACTCAGACAGGTAACTGATCGAAGGATTGTGTACTATGAGCACCGCTTTTTTCACAGCGTCTTCCAGTTCGTTGACAACTCTGAGTAGAATCCTGGTGGACGCCTCGTAGAGTTCTTCGCTGGATACGATTCTATCAGTGCTATAGTCCAACTGCTCCACAATCCGACCGGCGGTTTGCACCGTTCGCACCGAAGAGCTACACATCACCACATCTGGATTCGGCAGAATACTTGATAGGAAATTTCCGCATTTGGAGGCGACGATTTCACCATCCGGAGTAAGGTTTCGGTCGATGTCCTTACCTCCCGTTTCTTGCGGTTCGGCTTCCGCATGCCGTATTAAAAACAGTTCTTTTTTCATAGGGTTGGTGAGCGACAAATGCGTCGTAAGATATCCAGAATTCTATTTTTTGTATTTGAAGTATTTAATTTTTTTTATTGATATTTGGCGCCTTTAAACGAAAGTCAATCCAAAATGTCAAAGAATCTAGTCATAGTTGAGTCACCGGCCAAGGCCAAAACGATCGAGGGGTATTTGGGGAAAGATTACAAGGTGGCCTCCAGCTACGGCCATGTGCGCGACCTGCCCAAGGGCAACAATGCGATCGACATTGACAATGGGTTTGCTCCTACCTATGAGATTTCCAGTGACAAAAAGGAGGTCATTCGAGAACTAAAAAAATTATGCAAGGACGCTGAGACGATCTACCTCGCGAGTGATGATGACCGTGAGGGGGAAGCCATCTCCTGGCATCTCAAGGAGGCTTTGGGCCTGGATGAAAACAGAACCAAAAGGATTGTCTTTCATGAAATAACCAAAGGTGCCATCTCTTCGGCAATCCAAAACCCACGTGGGATTGACGTGGATTTGGTCAATGCGCAGCAGGCTCGTAGGGTTTTGGATCGACTGGTTGGGTTTGAACTTTCTCCCATCCTGTGGAAAAAAATAAAGACGGGCCTTTCTGCCGGACGGGTACAGTCCGTAGCTGTAAGACTCGTTGTTGATCGTGAGCGTGAGATTGATAAATTCGAGAGCAACTCATCTTTCAAAATCACTGTGGAGTTCACCCTGGATCATGGAAAAATCCTGGTGGCGGAACTTCCCTCCAAGATCAAGAGCGAAGATGATGCTCTGCAGTTTGTATCCGACTGCAACGGGGCCAGTTTCACAATAGCGAAGCTGGAGAAAAAACCCACGAAAAAATCACCGGCTCCACCATTTACTACCTCTACCCTACAGCAGGAGGCCAGTAGAAAACTTGGGTTCTCTGTAGCACGTACGATGAGCCTTGCGCAAAGGCTATACGAGGCGGGTAAGATATCTTATATGAGAACCGACTCTCTCAACCTTTCTCAAGAAGCGATCCAGGGGGCCAAAAACGAAATCACCAAAGAATACGGTGAGAACTTTTCTCATACACGTGTGTTCAAAACCAAGAGCCAGAATGCTCAAGAAGCGCACGAAGCCATTAGGCCTACCAACTTTTCTGAGCATTCGGCCGGATCAGACGACAGTGAAAGACGTCTATACGAATTAATATGGAAGCGAGCCATCGCCTCTCAAATGGCAGATGCTGAGCTGGAAAAAACAGTAGCCACAATCAATATATCATCCAGGGATGAGGTACTGACCGCTACCGGAGAGGTAGTGAAATTCGAAGGCTTTCTGAAAGTATACATCGAATCGACCGACGATGAGAATGGCGACTCGGAACAAAAAGGTATGCTGCCTCCTCTGTCTGTGGATCAGGTATTGGATCTGAAAAAAATGCTTGCCAAGGAAGGTTTTACACGTCACCCACCGAGATATACCGAAGCCAGCCTGGTAAAAAAATTAGAGGAAATGGGTATCGGGAGACCTTCTACATATGCTCCGACAATCTCTACCATCCAGAAGCGTGAATATGTGGTAAAAGAGTCTCGTGACGGCTATGAAAGAAACTATAGAGAAATCTCCCTTAAAAACGGAGAGGTCGTGGCGGCCACAAAGCAAGAAAATACAGGAGTAGAAAAAAATAAGCTTTTCCCTACCAATATCGCCATGGTGGTGAATGACTTTCTGGTGGAGCACTTCACCAATGTGATTGACTTCTCATTTACCGCCAATGTAGAAAAGGAATTTGATGAGATAGCTCAGGGCTCCAAGTCATGGAATGGCATGATTGAGCAGTTTTATGGAGGTTTTCATCAGAAGGTAGAAACGACCGAGCAGATCGAGCGCTCCCAGGTAGGTAGCCAAAGAGAACTCGGCAACGATCCTGAAACCGGCAAACCTGTGATCGCCAGACTGGGCCGCTTTGGGGCCATGGTTCAAATCGGCGAAACACCTGACCCGAATGATGAAAATGCCGAAAAACCCAAATACGCTAGTCTTAGAAAAGGTCAGTTTCTTGAAAACATCAGCTTGGAAGAAGCCCTGGAGCTCTTTAAACTGCCTCGTGATTTGGGCGAACTTGAGGGTAAAGTTATCAGTGTAGCGATCGGAAGGTTTGGCCCATATGTGAAGTATGACGACAAGTTTATTTCCTTAGGGAAGGATGAGGATCCGATGACGATCAGTTTGGATCGTGCAGTAGAATTGATACGAGCAAAGCAAAAGGCTGACGCCCCCATTGCTTATTACGATGAGCTCCCCGTTCAAAAAGGTGTGGGTCGATTCGGACCATTCATTAAATGGAATGGTATGTTTATTAACGTAAACAAGAGATACGATTTTGATAACCTTTCAAATGAGGACGTTGTAGAGCTTATCAAAGAGAAGATTCAAAAGGAAAAAGATAAAGTCATCCACAACTGGGAATCTGAAGGCATTGTAGTAGAGAAAGCTCGTTGGGGAAGGTCAGTGATCAAAAAAGGGAAAATTAAAATTGAACTGGCCAAAACAGTCAATGCGGCTGAATTAAGCCTGGATGAAGTTCAAGCTCTAATTGAGAAAAATGCCCCTGCCCCAAAAAAGAAAAAAGCACCGAAAAAGGGTGCTAAAAAATAATTTGAAGGCTCATCAGACCTTACTTTAATAATTCCATATCACGGATCAGTATCCTCCTCCGATCAAAATTGATAATATTTTGTTCTTTGAGGCTATTGAGCGTGGTGGTCACTGTCTGACGCGATGTTCCTGTCAGACTTGCAATGTCCTTATGGGTAAAATTGTTTTTGATCAACGTTTCGAATCCTACTTTTCTTCCGCTTTCCAATGCCATTTCGCGAAGGAAATCAACGATCCTCGTGCGAGAGTCTTTCGAAATAATGGACTCAAGTCTACGCTCCAGGGAATTCAACTTATTGCCCAGGATCTTCAGCAGATTGATCGACAATACTTCGTCCTGGCGTGCAGCCTGTAATATGTCTTTCACATAATACGAACGAATCGAAGTGTCAGGATTGATGACGAGCGCATGCTCCATCCTGATTTCCTCACCTGAAACGGCTTTTTCACCGAAAATATTTCCAGGGCCGAAAATCGATTTTACTATCTCAGAATTGTTCACGCCTGCCCGATACACTTTTACGCTACCCGACTGGATCAGAAAAAGCTTGTCGGATGCATCACCTTCTCTATAAACATATTCACCTTTGGCATAGGATTTTTCCTGAAAAGGAATATTTACAATGCCTCCGTCTAAAAAATTACCTTCTACCACCTCCTCTTTTTTGGGTACAAGAGTGGGATTGGGTCTAGTCCTCTCTATTATCATAACTTTTGCCGTTTTTTATTTAACAATTTTTTGGTCAAATCAATTCCATAATTAAAATATTGACCCCTCAATTGTATCAAACTGCAGCTTTGGCTTCTATCTTTGCGGGCGAGTTATGACATATCTATATTTAAAGGCCCTTCACATCATTTTTGTCATCACCTGGTTCGCAGGGCTATTTTATATGGTTCGACTTTTCATCTACAACACCGAAGCGCAGGACAAACCCGAACCAGATAAAACCATACTTAGCAAGCAGTTGCAATTGATGCAAAATCGCCTTTGGTCAATTATCACCCGACCTTCTGCATTCCTTACGCTTTTTTTGGGTATTTGGTTGAGTATTGAGATAAAAGCATGGACACAACCCTGGTTTCACCTGAAGGCGACGTTTGTCTTATTACTCTTTATTTACCATTTCCTGTGCGGAAAAATCCACCGACAAATGGCCCAGGGAATATTTAAAAAAACTTCGACACAGCTAAGGGTCTGGAATGAGATAGCGACCTTGTTATTGTTTGCTATAGTGTTCTTAGTGGTATTAAAAACCACCCTGGACTGGATATATGGCACAGTAGGCCTTGTCGCTCTTGGGATACTCCTTATGCTGGGAATAAAAATGTATAAGAAATATCGAGATGAATAAAACCCTGGTACCTTCCCTCATCATTCTCCTAACTATCATTAGTGCATGTACTCCAAAAACCAGCAATGAACTGCCTGTGATGGGTAGAAAAAAAATTGTGGAAAAGACGGAAGCCGGACAAACACGCTACGATACTTTGGATCATACCATTGCTCCCTTCGCTTTCTACAATCAGGACAGCACCTTGATCAACAATAATTCCGTGAAAGGAAAAATATACGTTGCCGATTTTTTCTTTACCTCTTGCCCTACCATCTGTCCAAAAATGAAAAAGCAGATGCTCAGGGTCTATGAAAAGTACGAAAACGTCGATGACTTCACCATTTTATCCCATACCATCGATCCTGAGTATGACACTGTGGGCTTATTAAAGGAATACGCTGAGGCACTCGGGGTATCAGCCCCAAAATGGAATTTCCTGACGGGCGATAAAGATGAAATCTACGAACTCGGAGAAACAAGCTACATGGTAGTGGCTGATGAGGATAGTAATGCCCCCGGAGGATATATTCATAGCGGTGCCTTCATTTTGGTCGATACTAGTGGCCGCGTCAGAGGAGTCTATGACGGTACGCTTGACGACCAGGTAGATATTCTACTGATGGATATTGATCGATTGCTTGAATCTAAAGGCAAATGAGAAACCTTAGCGTGTTTGTGAGTTTAATTGCCGTCTTTAGTTGCAACAGCGATAAGGATAGCATTAAGTTCCGCCAGTACATGGATCACGGAGCACGATTGTATGAGCAGCACTGCAGCAACTGCCATCAGCCTGACGGCACAGGGTTGGGCAAGCTCATCCCTCCCCTCAACAACAATTTTGCTATCACGAACCTTTCTATGACTATTTGTGGTATTAAGAACGGATTACACGGCCCAATAAACGTTGACGGACAAGAATATGACCGCAAGATGCCGTCCAATACCAAATTGTCATCTTTAGAGATCGCTCAAATCATCACCTTCATTACCAACAACTGGAAACAAGAAGGAGGACTAACTGATGTGAATAAGGCCGACAGTGTTTTAATGCGCTGTCCTTAATTTTAGTCCAGGTAATATTGCTCGGCACTATCTTTTGCCTCAAGCATATCCTTTTTCACCTTGTCTATCTTCTTTTTTTCCTCAAGCAAAAACTGCATCACTTCACCATGAGGTGTTCCTTCCTCCAAAGGTTCGAACTCATGCATCCATTGCATCATAGAGGCGTTGGCACTATCCAATCGACTTAAGAGTACGTTAATTTTGGCTACCTCGGCACTGTCTACATTGACGGAATCCTGCTTCAAAGAATCCAAAGTTGCGGTAAGTTTCTTGCTTAAGCTCCTGAGGTTGCCCATTTCAGGCATGACCTCATCGTGAGTGGCCATGACCTGATCGTAGAGGGACTGTTCTTTGGCCTTTTGATCATTGCATGCAGATAGTGAGAAGGCGATTATCAAGGAGAAATGGAATAAGTGCTTTGTCATAGAAATAAGATTATTGAGCTACGAAAATAATCAATCCATGGGATGAATAATAGCGCTCATCGATTGATCTATTCCTTTCATCGGCCTATCGAAAGAATTTCCGATTCCTCCCAGACATCACCAACTTTACTTCATAAATCAAACGAAACGATTGACAGCTAAGCGATTATTTCGTAAATTATTAACCTTAAATCCCTCTTAGCTATGGAAACGTTACTATTCTTTTTTTCGCTTGCCGTGTTGGCAATTTGCTATATCCGATTTAAAACGATCCTCTCAAAGAAGCACGAAAATGGGTTTCACAACTCCCATTGATGATGGTCTCTGATATGCCGGTATTCGCTTTATGAGACAGGCGGAACCTACATCTAAGTGATTGGATTTTTCGAATAGCACCCTTTGTTTATTGTAATTTTTTGATAAACAATGTGGTATTTTTTATATTTTTTTGACTAATATAGTTGCGAATAATATTAATCAAATGTATTAATATTGTATCCAGAAGAATTTTAAGCCGCCACAAACTCGAGATTCTTAAAGCAACATTATGAATATTCTGGATATTCTGGCCCTGTTTATTTGCCTGGCGGGGATTTTCATTTACATCAACACTTATTATCTCAAGCTACCCTCTTCGGTAGGCTTAATGATATTGGCTTTGGGGCTCTCCTTTGCCCTGCTCATTCTCCAAATTCTTATTCCGGAATTCAAATTAGGCACAGAACGCATTCTGAAAGACTATGATTACCACGAGGTGCTCTATCAGCTTGTATTGAGCTTTATGCTCTTTGCTGGCGCACTCCAGATAGACTTTAGGAAGCTCGCAGAAGAAAGGACTCCGGTCATCATACTTGCGCTGCTGGGCGTTATCATTTCTACCATCATCATTGGTACAGCCATACATTTCCTTTTGGATGCCATTGGCATAGAGTTGGATATCATGTATTGCCTGGTGTTTGGTGCGCTGATCTCCCCCACCGATCCGATTGCAGTGACAGCCACCATTAGAAAATTCCAGCTATCTAAAAACCTTGAAACCAGAATCGCTGGTGAATCCCTGTTCAACGACGGAATAGCGGTGGTCATCGCACTTACACTTTTGGACTTGGCTCATGCTGGCGAAGATCACTTCTTGGGGCCCGTTGATATATTGTGGGTATTCGGCACAGACATATCAGGAGGTATTGTCATAGGCTTGTTCCTGGGATACCTGGGATACCGAATTTTGAAATACATTGACAATGACGAGGTAGAGGTTGAAGTTCTAATGACTCTGGCGCTAGTAATGGCCGGCACCCAATTGGCTGAATTCACACATGTCTCTGCAAAACAAGCTGTGGTAATCATGGGGCTCGTCATCGGAAATGAAGGAAAAAGTGAGCACGTAACCAGTGCTGCGGGTGACTATGTATTCAAGTTTTGGAATCTTATTGAAGAAACGCTCAACGCCATGCTCTTTGTCCTCATAGGACTCGAGATGCTGATCATACCCCTTAAGTTCGACTATTTCGCTGCAGGCTTATTTGCTTTCTTAATAGTACTTGCGGCGCGGTATATCAGCGTGGGCATTCCTATTGCCGTTATGAGTCAGTTTAGGAGCTTTGAGCGCAATACCGTAAACGTCCTCGCCTGGGGTGGTCTGCGTGGAGGCATACCTATTGCTCTTTCGTTATCCCTTCCTGAGTTTGAAGGGAAGGATGTCCTAATCACCATGACGTACACGGTAGTGGTATGCTCTGTGCTTTATCAAGGGCTCACTGTGCCCATGCTCATGAGAACCACATTCCCAAAAAGGAGAACCACCTAAAGGTTACCTCCTTTAGGAAATAGTATTTGATTCAATTCTCACTTTTTTGTGGTACTTGCGCTATTATTGTCGAAAATGACACATATGCGCATCACCGCTGTTTTATTGGTTTCCGGATTGCTATTTATAGGGGCCTGCTCTGATGATGAAAAGCAAAAAACAAAACAGTCAAGCCCAAGGATCAAGAGTCTTGTTTCTATCAATTCCCCAAAAAGTACCGACCGTATATTCCTGGGCGACACGATATCCTTCAATGTCGGGCTTTCCGACTCCAACTTGAGCATTGACTCCATACAGTTGTCCACCCCTACCGGTCATTTGAGTTTTCAGGACAACATATTTTCTTTCCCTACTAGCGGAATGCCTCTGGGAAAAGTTCAGTTATCCCTAAAAGTTTTCATCGGAGATAAAGAAGAGCAAAAGCGGGTGACTGTCCGAATCCTGTCAAACGAGAAGCCTAAAAATTATACTTATCAGGTGAAGGCTCAGCATCCTCATGATCGAAAGGGCTTTGTACAGGGATTGTTCTTTGATGGGGACAATTTATATGAAAGCACAGGCCAGGAAGGAGAGTCTCAGCTTAGGGAGATAGAATTAGCATCCGGCAACATTAAACGTAGTTTTGATCTTCCGATTGACTTGTTCGGTGAAGGAAGCACCGTACTAGGTGATAAAATCTATATTTTGACCTGGCATGCGGGCAAAGGCTTCGTCATCAACAAAAATACTTTTGAGCCCATGGCTGAAATATACTACCCTACTCAGGGCTGGGGCCTCACCGTAAAAGAGGACACCCTGATAATGAGCGATGGCACGGAGGTGATCCGCTTTATGGAACCGGACGGATTTACACAAGTGAAGAAAATTGAAGTCTACGATGATGCGGGTCCTATTAAGTCTCTTAACGAACTAGAGTATATCAACGGGCGCATTTATGCAAATCGATGGCTTACAAACTATATTTACGTTATTGATCCGTCTAACGGTAAAGTGGAAGGAGTGATCGATATGACAGGATTGTTACCGGAGGATCAGGTGAGGCCGGAGACTGATGTGCTCAATGGCATAGCCTACAATTCGCTCACTAATCGAATCTATGTGACTGGCAAGTACTGGCCTAGCCTATTTGAAGTAGAATTTATCGAAGCAACAAAAAACCTCTGACGATGACTATAGACGAAACAACGCAAAAGGTAAAGGAACTCGCGGCTAAAAAGGGAGGAGCCATTGGATCAAAGATCAAATTTAAACTTGACGAGGGCATTATTTTCCTCGACGACTCTGTCTCTCCTACAGTGGTCACCAATGAAGATGCAACAGCTGACTGTGTCATCAGAATGAGTAGTGCAAGCTTCCACAAACTACTCGAAGGAGAAATGAATGCTGTGGCAGCCTACATGATGGGCAAGATCAAAATCGACGGGGACATGGGTATCGCAATGAAGCTATCTTCCATGTTCTAGCCATTCAAAACATGCTTTAACTTCTTTTAAGCACTAACATTTGTTAGTTTTGTGGTGTACTAACGCTGCATTGCCATAAAGAAGCCTAAGAAACAAATAATCCTGGAGCAAGCAGCCATCCTGATAAGAGACAAAGGATACAGCGCGATGACTATGCGCGATCTGGCTGCTGCTGTTGGGATGGAAGCAGCCAGCCTGTACAATCACATCAAATCAAAAGAAGAGATTCTTCGCGAGATCTGTTTTACGCTTTCAGGTATATACAATGACAATATGGCCAATGTCAAGGCTGAAGATTGTCCTATTTTGGAAAAAGTAGAGTCATTGGTCTCCATGCACATCAAGATCAATTATCACAGTCCCGCCATGGCCAGCGTCATGTACGATGAATGGCGTCATTTGAGTACCCCAGACCGTGAGGTGTTTCTGCGAAACAGGAGTGATTATGAAAATGACTTCATTCATATTTTAGAATCCGGCATCAAAGAAGGGGTAGTCAGGGATATTGACCCAAAGATTGCACTCTTCACGATCTTGTCCTCTATGAGATGGCTATTCCATTGGTACTATCAGGATCGGTCGTTTGATTATGAACAGGTAAAATCAACCCTAAGCCACATGATATTCGAGTCGATATTGACGGCTGATGCCGCGCTATCGATATCGAAAATTGGTTCCGAGTGAGCCAGCACAGTTTGAGAAATGAATAGTGAGAAGACAGCGTCAGTGCTGTCTTTTTTTTTCTTAAACTTAGATACACTAAATTCATAACCCACTTAATGGGTAAACAAATGACCAGAGTAATCTTACTAACAACCGTGCTTTCCGTCTTGAGTGTCTCCTCCGGAATAGCGCAAGTGGCTACTGAAAAAGAAAAAGAACAGATTTTGGAAAGGCACAACTACTGGCGCTCTGAAGTTGGGGTCAAGAACATATTCTACTCAGATATTCTGGCTAAGGTCGCATACGATTGGGCAAAAAAACTCCAGGAAGAGGGATGTGGCTTTCGCCACAGTACAAACCCCTATGGTGAAAACCTTTTCAAAGGAACCCATGGCTTCTATACTGTTTCAGATGCGATTGATTCATGGGCCGACGAAAAAAAGGACTATGATTACAAAAAGAACAAATGCAATGAGGGGAAAATCTGCGGTCATTACACCCAAATCGTCTGGGAGACCACCACAGAGGTAGGATGTGCCAAAGTAATATGCAACGAGACGGTCATATGGGTCTGTAATTACAATCCTCCGGGCAATTACATCGGACAAAAACCCTACTAGCCTGTCTATGCGACCGCACTACTTGCATCCAGGTATGGAAGCCATTCCTTCCTTACGCTACCGAAATTTGTTCGCAAAAACATAATGTAGGAAGGCTTATATGGGCGGCGCTCCAGGATCATACCTGCCTCTTCCGGACTTAGATCCCCTTTCTTAGCATTGCATTGCTTGCATGCCGTCACCAAATTCTTCCAGGTGGTTTTGCCTCCCTTTGATCTGGGGATTAGGTGATCCAACGTCAGATCATGTTTGGTTCCACAATACTGACATTCGTTGTTGTCTCTCTTAAACAAATTGTAGCGAGTCAACACCACGCCACGATACGGAACGAATACGTATCGATGTACCCGTATCACCGTTGGCTTAGGAAAGGCCTGGCTAACGCTGTGCAGCTCCTGCTCGCTATCATGCTCCAGGAGCTCAGCTTTGTGAAGATATACCAATAGAAAGGCCCTTTGTACTGAACAAAGGGTAAGAGGAGAATAATCCTGATTGAGCACCAAAACTTTTCCGTCTACCATGGCAAGCACCCCTAGGTAAATTTTTAAGTTGATGAAAATAGAAAATTATCAGCAGAAAAATTTTGGAAACAGAAAAAAGTAACGCAAGCGACCAAGTGTTGGCCTTAATTGTGATGAAAAACCGAGCGAACGAAGACTTTTTGAGAACCGGGATCCAGATCTGATATTTTGACCACCTGACCATTCAGCACACCCATGAATTGATTACTCCCCATGTAAATAAATGCGTTGGTCACCTTCTTATCCCCTAAATAAACTGTATCACCTGGGTGAAGATCATCCAATCCTGACTTTTCTATTGCTTTACTTTTCTGCTCGTCCATTGTTCTCGGAAGAGCATAGCCGCAAAGCTTAAAGGCCTGCTGAATAAACCCCGCTTCATCGATACCAAATGGAGTCTTCCCTCCTCTTTTGTAAGCAGCATGACGGTACAATCCCACGACTTCCTTTAGGTAGTCAAAATCGCGGCGCTGTGACAGGCTTTTCGAACTGCCGTTAAACGCGATCTGTTCCTCAATCTTGAACAATTCATTGGATGCGATCGGTAGGATACTGCCGAGCAGGATATTTACGTACTTCTTTTGGAAAAATATGGTGCCACTAATATCGGTACAGACTTTATAGTCCGAAAGGTTGATCTGGTCAAAATAAGCATCTGTAATAGTCACGTGCTGACTGCCATGTATCCAACCTTCAAAACCGTCATAGACAAGCTGAATCTTAAACCATTCTTTGTTGCTGCTCAGTACGATGTAGTGCTCCCCAAACAGTAGTTCGCTAGACAATGCACTGTCTTCCGACGGCTTCTCATACATGGGCACCACACCCAGCCTGCATATTCCTTTTAACAAATCAGCCATATATTAAAATCTTACACGTTCCATTTCGCGTTTCACATCCTTCTCTTTGATGCTGTCGCGTTTGTCATGTATTTTCTTTCCTTTGGCCAGTGCGATTTCCATTTTGGCATAGCCACGTTGGCTAATGTAGAGTCGAATCGGAATAATCGTCAATCCTTTTTCTTTCGTTTTTCTATCAATTTTTTCCAGTTCCTGTTTATTCAACAAGAGCTTTCGCTCTCTGAGCGGGTCATGATTATATACCGTTCCTTGCTCATAAATCGAAATGTGCATCCCTTTGATGAACAGCTCACCTTTGGACAGGTAGCAATAGGACTCCTGCAGACTTGCCTTACCTTCTTTAATAGATTTTATTTCCGTACCCTTCAATACAATGCCCGCATTGAACTTCTCTATGAATTCAAATTCAAAGCTTGCCTTTTTGTTTTTGATGTTAATGTTGTTCGAAAAACGGGTCTTACTCATAGTCCTCTAAAGATGGAATGCCATCCGCTTGCAAGATATTACAGAATGTGAAAAACTAAGGTCAAAATTTCATTCGAGGTTCTGAGGTGATGCTCAGATCATCAAATTGTTCCTGAAGAAACTTGTGGTACCCCGTGATCGCAATCATGGCTGCGTTGTCCGTACAGTACTCAAATCTTGGAATATAGACGTTCCACCCTTTTTCCTCACCCAGTAGATTCAGTCTGTCTCTAAGCCCGCTATTGGCAGAGACTCCACCTGCTATGGACACCTCGGTAATCTCTTGCTGATCTGCAGCCAGGATAAATTTTTCCAATAGCATATCAATAAGTTTTTTCTGAACGCTGGCAGCCAAATCTGCTTTGTTTTCCTCTACGAAGTGCTCGTTTTTCTGGGTGTTGTTTTGTACAAAATAGAGAAATGACGTTTTGATCCCGCTAAACGAATAATCCAAGTCCGGCATTGATGTATCCGAAAATGCAAATCGGTCTGCATCTCCTTCTTTCGATAGCTTATCGATCAGCGGTCCTCCGGGATAAGGCAATTTCATGATCTTTGCACACTTGTCAAATGCCTCTCCTACCGCGTCATCCTGGGTTTGCCCGATCACGGTCATATCAAGATAGTCATCGACCTTCACGATTTGCGTATGCCCTCCACTTACAGTAAGGCACAGAAAAGGAAACTGCGGCCGAGGCTCCTCAATGAAATGAGCCAAAATATGCGCCTGCATGTGATTTACGCCTATCAGTGGGATATCGAGTGCCAGCGCAAGAGACTTGGCAAAAGACGACCCGACCAGTAAGGCTCCTAGTAGTCCGGGTCCCTGGGTAAAGGCAATAGCCGACAACTCTTCTTTGGTCACACCTGCCCGATCGAGAGCTTCCATCACCACCGGTGCGATGGCCTGCTGATGAGCACGTGACGCCAACTCAGGAACTACCCCGCCATATTTGGCATGGATTTCCTGAGTGGATATTACATTGCTTAGAATTTTACCATCTACACATACAGCTGCGGACGTTTCGTCGCAGGAAGATTCAATAGCCAATATTTTTACAGACATATTGGTCGCAAATTTGGGTATATTTTTTGTTCTACGTCAAACATCCTTCCAAATAGAACCCGACCTTTTCTTTAAATAATCAGAAGTAACTTTGCATCAAGCTGCAATGAAGAGAAATCACAAGGTAGAACGCTCAATCCTATGGCACCGATTATCACGGGTCAGCAAGTGGATACCCACAGTATTCGCCAGTGTCCTCTTTATCTCATTGGCTCTGAGCCAGGTACCAAGGGTACAAACGGGCCTTATCAACGAACTTTCCGATCTCATCTCAAAAAACACCAGCTTTAGACTAAAAGTAGGCCATGCCAACCTTACCTGGTATGATGAAATGGTACTTAGGGACATTCGATTATATCAAAAATCGAACGACAGCACGATGATCTTTGCTAAAGAAGTCAAAATTGATTTTAGTTTGATCGACTATATCATCAACAGAAATATCTCTGGAGATAAACTGACTCTCAACAATCCTTATGTACACATCATCAAGGAAAGCGACAGCACCTATATTAACATCAACCTGTTTGTCACCGAGCTAAAGCAATTATTCAAAAAAAGCCCTAAGAAAAAAACGAGCATAGTCATCGATAGGGTGAATATCAACAATGGAACCTTCACCTATAATGACTTGTCAAAAAGCACCAATACAAGAGGTAAAGATTTCCATCATTTTTCCTTCGATTCTCTATCGTCAGACATAGAAAATTTCAGTTTTAAAAACGACAGCATCGGGATGAAAATCAACGAGTTGCATGCTCAGGATCCAGCGAACCAATTTCCCATTCATAATATGAAGTCCCTTTTCGCATTCACACCAAACCGTATGGATTTCAACGAGTTGGAATTGAGGATCGGAAAGTCCAGCCTTTCTGATCGATTGACATTTCTCTATGAAAGCTCCGACCAGCTCAAATATTTTCAGGACAGCGTGGCTTTCGACTTTCATCTGTCCAAAAGTCACATATCTAAGGCAGATCTCATACTCATCACCAGCAAAGCCTCTGTGATAGAAACAGACCTGGAAATCTCTGGTAATATAGCAGGAATGGTTAATCGACTGAATACCAAGAACCTCGATCTCTCATTCGGTCTGGGATCGGAAATCAAAGGATCGGGCGCATTCAATGGATTGCCGAACCTTCACGAAACCTTTATGGAGTTTTCTTTCAAGGACACTAAAGTGCTAACCTCAGACCTGAAACCCTATACCAACGACAAGGTGTACGACAAGTTATCAAAGCTTGGAAACGTGCAGTTGAATGGTTCATTTATTGGATTCGGGACGGATTTTACCTCCAGGGGATTCATGGAGACAGACATCGGCAAGCTCAACTGCGACATCAACCTCAAAATAGATGAAAACAAAAAAGCAGAATACAACGGATATGTGTATCTCGAGGACTTCCGGGCCAACCAATTGTTTGATGAGTTGAGGCAACTTGAGAGCATCACTATGGCGGGACAAATCAGAGGCCAAGGTCTGGATGTAGCCAAAGCCAACATCTATATAGATGCCAATGTGGACTCGCTCAAATACAAAGGCATACCTCTAACCAATATTTACACAAGAGGACACTTCCAACGCGAATTCCTAGATGCGCAATTCACCATCAGTGACCCTAGATTGAGATTTAACGGGACTGCTGAGCTCGACCTGAGGCAGCAGCAGAACAAATTCAGAATACTGGCAGACGTCGACACCCTCAACCTTCATGCCCTGGGAATCAGCAAAGTTCCCCTATCACTTTCCTCACACGTGGACATCAATATGAAAGGCCTTAGGGCTGACGAAATCAGGGGCTTCATCAATCTCAACCGTACAGCTGTAACCCACAATAAACGATCTCTCTATGTTGATTCGGTTAGATTTTTATCATCCTTGGTTGGAACACAGCGTATCATACAGTTAGAAACCGATGGCCTGTTTTGTGAAGTAAATGGTGAATACCAAAACAGTCAATTATACAATGGCATGAAGAAACTGCTTAGCGAGCTATGGCTCAACATTCAAAACGAGCGGGATACAATCGATAGCTACTATGCTGCACATCAGGATCGTGAGTTGGATCCTTTTGAAGCAAATTTGACCATCAAGGCACGAAACCTCAATCGCTTTGTACAACCTTTCATGCCGGAGTTTTCAGTTTCCAAAAACCTGTCCATCAGCAGCAAAATAAAACAAGACAGCATCATCGATTTCTATCTATACACTAAGATTGACTCCATACAACTCGACAAGAAACTCTTTGTAAACAACTCGGTGGATGTCAACTTTTCAAAGAGCTACTTTGACCGGGAAGTTCTCAGCTCGGTTTACATCAAGTCAGAGTCCCAGCAGTGGAATAATAACTTGCATACAGAATCTTTTCATACTGAGTTTGTATGGCAAAAGGATCACATGGACATCTGGACGCGTATTACTCAAAAGAACCTGGAAAACACCTTTGAGGTAAATAGCACGGTAGACTTCAAAAAAGATGAGACACATATCAAAATGCGCCCTTCCAAGATGGAAATATTTGGAAATCGATGGCGATGGGATAAAAACAACGTGGCCATCATTGAGGGCTCAGAGGTTAAATTTTCCGACTTCAAACTGGCCAATGACACGGAATCATTGGAAATCTCAGGTCTATACTCTCTTGAAAACAGGCAATCTGTAAATGTGCGCATTAGTGATTTTGATTTAAGAAATACACGTCCATTACTCCCTTTTGACCTAGAGGGTACATTGAATGGAAATGTGCAGATAAAACGATTGAAAGGCCCGGACAAAATAGACATGGGTCTTCGGGCCAGGGGCGTGACCATGTATGATCACCTGGTCGGCAACATATTTATAGAATCTAAGTGGGACGACTCACACAGCCGGATTTCATCTTCACTGGACATCGTTAAAAATGAGGAAGAAAAACTAAGAATGACCGGGTACTACGACATCAGCAATGAGTCCAGCCCTCTGAACTACACCCTTGACCTGATGAACGCGGACGTCAAACTGCTAACTCCTGCACTAAAAAACATCCTATCAAATCTCGACGGTACCCTTGAGGGTAAAACCAAAATACGAGGAACCATTCAAAAGCCACAAATAGAGGGAGATTTCTACGTCTCCAACGGTAAGTTTAAAATCAACTACCTCAACACCTCCTACGACATGAATGGGCCACTATACTTCAATAATCGAAATCTGGAATTTCAAAATTTTGAGCTTCGTGATCTGGAAGGTCATAGCGCCTTGCTCAACGGAACTCTGGAGTACTTGGGTGACAAACTTTTCGGTTTTAACCTAAAAGGTGCCTTCAATAATTTCAAGCTACTCAACACCAGTGCCACAGACAATGACCTCTACTATGGAATAGCCTACGGGACGGGGGAGGTTAACTTCACAGGTACCAGTGACAATCTACAAATCAAATCGAATGCTACTACATCCAAAGGCACACGTCTCTCCTTCCCAATCAGCTCGATTAGCGATGTAGGGGGTGAGCAAAAAGAGTACATCCAGTTTGTAGATCTGTCTAAAAAAGGTCAGCAGGAGGAAGAAGATGTACCGGAACCAGAAAGAAAGATCAAAGGGATCCTGTTAGATCTGGATATAGAAATGACTCCTGAGGCCTATGTCGAACTAATTTTTGACATGAAAGCAGGTGATATTATCCGCGGACGGGGTAACGGAAACCTGGATTTCTTTATCAATACAGAAGGCGACTTTAGCATGCGGGGAGACTATATTATCGATAAGGGAGGATATAACTTCACCCTCTATAACATCATAAACAAGGAGTTTGAAATACAAAAAGGGAGCTCCATCTCATGGTTTGGTGATCCCTATGGTGCCAAACTCAATATCAACGCTCAGTATAAACAGCTTGCGTCTCTTAGCCCCATACTGGCAGATCTATCAGAGGAAGATCAAAATTCTCTCGAGGTGAGAAAAAAGTATCCCACCATCGTGGCGCTCAATCTATCCGATGATCTCCTTACCCCTACGATTAAATTTGATATTGACATCCAGGACTACCCTACCACAATCAACCTCACTAGTGGTCAGCCCTACCGACTGGAGGATCAAGTGAATGCCTTTAAAAACAAAGTCAAGTTCAACGAACAAGAAATGAACCGACAAGTGTTTAGCCTGGTTATACTTCGCAAGTTTTCTCCGGAAAGTGGCTTTCAGGTCAATCAAGTGGATTCGGAAACTCTTGGTAGTAGCTTGAGCGAGTTTGTCTCAAACCAATTGAGCTACTGGGCGACACAGGTAGACGAAAACCTGGAAATTGATGTAGATCTCACGAGTTTGGACCAGGATGCATTCAATACGTTTCAGTTGAGGTTGTCCTACACATTTATGGATGGCCGACTTAAGGTCACAAGGGGTGGCGGACTGCCCAGTGATCAAAACAAAGATGATATATATGCTATCATTGGTGACTGGACCGTCGAATACTTACTCACGGAAGATGGTCGGTTCCGTGCAAAAATCTACAGCCGATCAGATTTAAACACCATTCAGGTTGAGCAGGGCCAGACCAACATTGAAACGGGATTTAGCCTTCAATTTGTTCGTAGCTTCGACGACTTGAGCCAGATACTCAGCGACTCCCGAAACAAAAACATGAAGAAAGCCTCTTCCTCCTCTACTAATTGATTTAGGTTTTCAGGACATTATTTTTGACATTATCCATATTTATTTAGCTTTAATCCTGTCATTATCACCAGGCCTACTATGGATCTAAACAATTTCATGAAAACCTATGCAGAGGAGATTAATGGAAACTTCTCGGAGTATGATGAGCACCGATCGGTTGTGGTGGTGCCTTTAGAAAAAGATAGGCAGCAGGCCGTGGTGGGCGAAATGGACGTAGAGAATGATATGACCATTATTTCTTCCAAAGTGTGTATCGCAGATGACCGAATTCAGTTCAAAGAACTGCTCGAAGAAAACCACAAGACGGTATATGGAAAATTTACGATTTCCAATGATTTTTTGAAGGTAGAAGCCAAAGCCCATAGCAAAGATGTCAGTCCGGAAACACTAAAAAAGGCTATCCAAGAAGTAGCACATCTGGCTGACAAGTGGGAGCTGAACATTACCGGTAGGGATATATTCTAATTTTCCCCATCATTGCCTGTCCAAGTTGCGTACTTTATTAATTTTGTCAGAGGCCGCCTTATCGTTCCGATAGATATTGGAAAGGAAAGTCCGGGCAACATAGAGCATCGCACTTCCTAGCGGGAAGTTTTCTCCTGACTTGTCGGGAGGAGAAGATAGTGCAACAGAAAGTATACCGTCCCGATTTATCGGGATAAGGGTGAAAAGGTGAGGTAAGAGCTCACCGCTCTGGCAGTGATGTCAGGGGCAGTGTAAACCTTGCGAGTTGAAAGATCAAATAGGTTCGGCATGAAGTGGCTCGCTTCGCTTTCGATTCTATCGAAGATACCGAACGGGTAGATCGTTTGAGCCCCGGGGCGACCCAGGGTCTAGATAAATGATAAGGGTTCGTTGCGATAGCTATCGGAACGAAAACAGAACCCGGCTTACGGCCTTTTTTTTAGAAAAAACACATGGCAAAGAAAATCCTGATTGTAGATGACGAAAAAAGCATTCGTCATACCCTAAGAGAAATCCTTGAATACGAAAAATACCAGGTAGAGGAGGCTGAAAATGGCAAAGTAGCCTTTGAGAAAATTTCCTCAGAAAAATATGACCTGGCATTATGCGACATCAAAATGCCTGAGATGGACGGCATGGAGTTGCTTCAAAAATCATCCGAACTGGATCATCCTCCACAGTTTATTATGATATCTGCCCATGGCACCATAGAGACGGCTGTTGAGGCTACCAAAATCGGTGCGTTTGATTTTATACAGAAGCCACCGGATCTCAACCGTATGCTTGTGACGATCAAAAATGCCCTGGACAAATCCAACCTCATACAGGAGACCAAAACACTGAAAAAGAAAGTCCCTTCGTCATCTGATATCATTGGAGAATCCAAAGCGATTGGAGAGGTAAAAGAAATGATCGCTAAGGTGGCTCCTACTGAAGCCAGGGTCTTGATCACTGGGGAAAACGGGACGGGCAAGGAACTGGTCGCCAATGCCATTCACAAGCAGAGTGACAGAAATGGCAGTTCAATGATTGAGGTCAACTGTGCCGCTATTCCATCAGAGCTCATCGAATCCGAATTATTTGGTCACGAAAAAGGATCATTTACGTCAGCCGTAAAACAACGAATTGGGAAATTCGAGCAGGCCAACGGCGGTACGCTTTTCCTGGACGAGATCGGGGACATGAGCTTATCAGCCCAGGCTAAAGTTTTGAGGGCGTTGCAAGAAAATAAAATTACCCGAGTGGGTGGTGAAAAAGAAATCAAGGTAAACGTCAGGGTATTAGCCGCTACCAACAAGGACCTCAAAGAAGAAATCGCACAAAAAAAATTCAGAGAAGACCTCTATCATCGTCTCAGCGTCATTCTGATCAAAGTACCGCCCCTAAGGGGACGAAAAGATGATATTGCCTTGCTAGTGGATAAATTCCTCGGTGATATTGCTGGTCAGCACGGTACTCAAAAAAAGGAAATCGATACTTCCGCGGTGGCTTTGCTGAGCAAAGGTGAATGGACAGGAAATATCCGTGAACTGCGAAATGTGGTAGAAAGACTGGTGATAATGAGCGAGCAGGCTATCACCGAAGAGGACGTAAAAAAATATGCGGACATCTCATAGAGCCGCATAATATTTCTTTAGAAGTATATTACTTGGAAAGTTCTACAGTGTTAGTCTCTGCTTGAGCATATGTAGGACACGTTCTTTGTGTACATGCACTCATTGCCAAAACTACTAGCGCCAATATTAAGATTTTAACTTTCATATCTACTATTTATCAATAACCTGCTTTCAAATAAAGTTTAAATATACATAAAAAATAATCTATCCTAAAAGTGCTTCACTGCTAAAAAAACAGGATGGTCTCAATCCACCATCAAATTACACCCCCGGATATCCGAATTATCCTTTCTGCCAAGCACCTCAAACCCACCCAATTCATTGACTCTTCCAATATCTGAAGTCTCCAAAAATGAGCAGGAATGAGCATTTGACAAGTCTATAACACTAATCTGACCTGTTTTATTATACGGCATCCACGAAAATGGGTCGTGCAAATCCCGAATCAAAACTTTCATTTGTGGTGCACACTTAAAAAAACCATTGTCGTGAGAGTAAGCCTGAGAAAACAATTCCGTCATTCCATATTCAGAGTAAATGTCCACTTTTCCCAACTTTTGAAGTTCAGAATAGAACTGCTCCTTTGTCATCTCCTCCCTTCTACCTTTCATTCCTCCGGTTTCAATTATTTTCAGACCGCCTAAGTTACCTTCGGACTGAGCAACAAAATCCAGAAGTGCGTAACCAACCCCAAAAAGCATCGTGGATTGATTCTCTTTTAATGACTTTCTTAGTGAGGCTTCAAGTCTTTCCCTATCGTTCAGGAAATACCCTCCATGCCTCGCAGCGGAAATGAGGTGATCCACCATTGCAATGAGGGATGAATTTCCCTGCTCCTGATACGATGGCAGCAAAGCATATATCGCCATTTTATCAGGAGAACCGAATTCTCTTTCAAAATTTGCTCGGCTAAGTTCCAAATAAAACTGGGAATCCTCTACGTAATGTTTGCTTCGGGTTTGGCCTGTAGTGCCACTGCTCATAAATACCAACTGTTCCGCCCAATTCTGTGTCTTAACCTTGTGATGCTTAAAGAACTCGATGGGTAGAAAAGGAATTTCCATGATGCTCGTAATTGCATCTGCCTGCATACCCAGCTGAGTCAAGTAGTCTTTGTAAATCGGGTTATGCTTTGCCTGAAATTGAAAAATCTCAAGAGCCAACTCAGCAAAATTGTACCTTTGAATGTTTTGGACTCTTTGTTTGAAACTTTTTATTTCGTTCATTAGTAACTATAGACAACAAATCAAGTCGGCAATTTGTTATAATTTTAGCAAAAGTAAATCGAAAGATGCTGAAGGAAAGTTTGAACAGTTGGAAATCCGTTTGGAAGAGTATATTACTTTTTCCCCTTGCAGGCTTATTTATCTATGCATGCACCCCTCCTGAGCCTATTTCAGACAAACCTAGCATTACATTCAAGAGCCTGGAATATGTGAATGTGGTGGGTGATCAGGATTCCCTCATTCTTACCTTCGATTTTGAAGATGGCAATGGAGATCTGGGGCTTGCTCAGGTACTAAGGTTTCCTTTTCATGATATTGACTATGTTGTAGATTCTGTAGTTGAAATCTATGACAATCGCGGAGGGCTCACAGATGTCACCTTCCGATATGTCACCTATGGAGCTGATGAGCTTTATTTTCCTCTCCGACTTTACAACAAGCAGGAAAACGGATTTTATGAAGGAAGCTTTGCTGATGAGGATATTCGACCAGAGTACAGCTGTGAAGACTATGACACTCTATTGATACCCTTCAATAAGGTAGGACATTTAAACCCCTATTATCGGGACAGTTCCAGCGCTGAGAGCGTGGATACGGTATTCATTGTAAAAAACCCCTATCGGTACAACATCTTCGTTGACTACTATATAGACTTTGTAGGAAATGGCTCAAACCCTGATCGATTTGAGCTATTCGAATGGGAATACTGGGCGGATGATTATGGATGCGGTTTGACATATGACGCGAGATTCCCGATTTGGGATGCCACCAGCTATTTAGACGAAAACTCTATCCAGGGCACCATGGATTATGCCATGCTTGGTTTTGGGTTTGAAAATATACTCAGAACCCGTCCATTCTTTTTGGAGTTTTACATTTACGATCACAGCATACTTTTCGATGAGGAAAACGGCAAGAGCAATGTCATCAGGACACCTGTGTACACCCTTCAGGACATTATCAAACAAGATGTAACTCAGGAATAAATTGGTGGAAACCGAAATGGATCCACTTCATTCATCATGTTGTACGCCGCATCAAACACTGTTTCAACACTAGGTTTAGAGAAATAATCACCGTCAGAACCATAAGCAGGTCTGTGTTCTTTCGCTGCAATAGTAATAGGTGCACTGTCCAAATGATTGTACCCTTTTTGCTCTTCCAGGAGCTTTTGCAGAATAAACGCTGACGCCCCTCCGGGCACATCTTCATCCGCCACGATCAATCGATTGGTTTTTTGTATTGAGGAAATAATAGAGTGGTGCCTGTCAAATGGCAACAAAGTCTGAATATCAATCACCTCTACGTCAATATCGTATTCTTCCAGCTGACCGGCAGCCTCCATCACGATCCTGCACATAGACCCATAAGTCACAATAGTAATATCCTTGCCCTCTCTCAACACCTCCGGTATACCTATGGGGACTTTATACTCACCAACGTTTTCAGGTAGTCTTTCTTTGAGGCGGTATCCATTGAGACTCTCTACGATCAAAGCAGCATCATCAGAATCGAGCATGGTATTGTACATACCTGCTGCCTGTGTCATGTTTCTCGGCACCAGAACATATATCCCTCGAATGGCATTGATAATCATGCCCATTGGAGAACCGGAGTGCCATATTCCTTCCAATCTATGTCCTCGTGTACGAATGATCAAAGGAGCTCTCTGCCCTCCCTTAGTACGGTATCTCAGGCAGGCAAGATCATCAGAAAGCGTCTGAATGGTATAGATCAGGTAATCAAGATATTGAACTTCTACGATCGGTCTGAGTCCTCTCAACGCAGCACCTATCCCCTGCCCTATGATGGTCGACTCCCGAATGCCTGTGTCAGTCACCCGGAGTTCTCCATGAATCTCTTGCAGACCAGCAAAACCTTGGTTTACATCACCAATCTTACCCACATCTTCGCCTATGGCAAATACCCTGGGGTTTCTAGACAATGCAGCATCAAAACAGGCCTGCATCACTTCCCGACCATCGACCATTTTGGACTGGTTGGTATACACCGGGGCTTTGTACCCAATGTTCAAAGCGGAATATTTTGTATCGCTATAGAGTGTGGATGAATATTCGTCGTAGCGCTTTTCGTCATTTTGCCTCAGCCAAACCTTCAGCATTTCATTGCTCCGTGAAGGCTCATCCCTCAGCAACCGAAGAGAATTTTTTACGGCTCTGGTTACATGGAGCTTGCTGGTATTGAGTCCATCCTTGAGTCCTTTGGCGATAGACAAAAGTTTATTTCTGTTGGCACTACGCTCTGCGGCTGATTCTATCATACCGACAGCTGCGTCTATGTCTCGATTGATGTCTCCTACATAAACCTTCCAGCTAGCATTTCTCGCTTTTTTCACTTCTGCT